>DKLF01000082.1 GCA_002455655.1 Oscillibacter sp. UBA6647
TTTTTCAATGTTGTTCCCCCTGGTTTATTTGCTGTTTCCCATATACCTATATAGGAAGGTCACGATCTGTGCGCGGTTGCAGGGGCCAGATGGGCTAAAGGTTGTGGCGGAGGTGCCTGCGGTCACGCCCTTTTCCACCGCCCACAAAACTGCGTCGTAAAAATAAACATCTTTGGAGACATCCGTAAACGGATTTACAGAAGCCGCCTCCGGCTTGCCTGCCGCACGCCATAGAAAGGTCACCGCCTGCCCGCGCGTGACAATGTCGTCGGAGCCGAAGGTCGTGGTGGAAGTGCCCGCCGTGATGCCCTTTTCCACCGCCCAGAGAACGGCTTTGTAATAGTAAGCGTCTTTGGAGACATCGGTAAACGGGCAATTTGTAGAGGCCGGTTCCGGAGAACCCTCCGCCCGCCACAGGAAAACTGCCATCTGCGCGCGGGTGCATGTCATGTCCGGGCTAAACGCAGTATTGGAGGTTCCGCCGGTCACGCCCTTTTTCACTGCCCACAAAACCGCGTCGTGATAATAGTCACTGTCGGACACATCGGCAAAGGGATTTGTTATTTTCTCCGTCCACTTGGCGTAAACGGTCATGTTCTTCGTCAGCTCGACGCTGGTCACCTTCTCGGTCAATTCCTTATCGGAATACCAGCCGTCAAAGGTGTAGCCGTCCCTTGTGGGCTGGTATTCACCCAAGTCAATAGCAGTACCGGAGGCTTTCGATACACTTGATATTTTAGAACCGCCGTTTGTTTCAAAGGTCAGTGTATAGCTGGTGCTTCCGCTGCCGCCGCCAGTGGGATTGCTCGCCGCCTTGGCAAAGGTGAGAGTTCCGGTTACGGCGCCCGCTAATGTGACCGGCGTGTTATCCGTGTCTGATACGGTCAAATTGCCGTTTGTGGGCACAAGACTCCAGTAGGTATGTGTAGTGCCTGAGCCGTTTGTGGCTTGTCGTGATGCAATTTCAGTGCCGCTTGGCAGGTCAACCGTCAGAGAAAGGACATCATTCTGCGTGCTGTTCGCTGCGCCTACAATGCAGAAGGGTGCGACCGCGCCGTTTGTAATGAGCTTACTGGTACTGTCCACTGTCAGCTTGCCGCCGATGATGTACACGCCGTAATCGCAGCCAACCGTCAGCGTCGAGCCGCCGGTGACGGACACGCCGCCGGATAATGCTTCCACGCCCCTAGTACCTGCGCCCTGGGTATGAACGGTCAGCGCTGCGCCGTTTTGCACATTGACGGTATCACACATCGCCCCATAGACCATGTCCGAATTGATATTCAGCACTGTACCCGCGCCGGTAACCGTCAGTGTGCCGTCCGTGCCGGAAGCGCCGATGGATATGTGCCCGTTTAACGTCACCTGTGCGCCGCTCTGAACGGTTACCGTATCGCCGTTTATGCCGCTGTTAATTCCGCCGTTTATGCTGAGCGGAGCAGTACCGGAAAAGGTAAGCTGCAGCGGCGCATGTCCGTCTCCGCCGATGGTGCCGCTGATGCTGCTGCTCGAACCGCTGTTAATGGTAACGGGTGCCGCAGTGGGCAGGGTAATTCCCCCTTCCACGTAGATGTTGCCCAAGGTCAGTGTACTGCTTGCAGAATCCCATTCGTAGCCGTTGTCTGCCACCGTCGAGCCGTTGTGAACGCTGCCGGTCAGATCAAGACCGTTGGTAATGGCCTTCACCGCAGTGCCGTCGTTGGTGTAATAGGACCACATAGTGACATTTCCGCTCGTATCATACGCCGCCACTGCCTGCACCAAGCCATCGCCGGTCAGCTTCAACGCCTTGACTGCCGCTTCGGTATTGTAGCTTTGGGGCAGCTGCAAGGTGCCGTTGTTGACAAGCGTGCCGTTGTTGGTGAGGGCTTTTGCAGCGTGCAAATCGAGGGTTGTGCCCTGCGGGATGGTCAGAACCGCGCCCCCGGCGACAGTGATGGTGCCCGCAAGCGTGCAGTGAGAGTCTGCGGGAACGGACACACTTCCGTAAACGGTGTTTGTATTGGAATCACTGTTCTCACTCGAATTGTCGTATGTGTTCACGATGCCGTTGAGGGTCACGTTTGCGCCCTTTGTAAAGGAATGGGGGTTCGCCGCAGTGCTTTTGAGGGTAATCCCTCTATATCCAACGTTCAGAACGCCCGATCCGGAAAGGGTGACGTCCGTGTCAGAACCACCGATCGCGTTGGTATATTGGGCGCTGATCGTATTTGTCCCCTCTACCACAAGGGTAATCGCGCCGTCCGGCAGGGCAATGCCGTCGCCTGTCGCGTCATTTATGGCGGTGGTATTGTGAATCGTTGCGTTATGCAGCGTCAGCTTTGCAGGCGCTGCGGGCGTTGTCGTTGCCGGCGTAAAGAGCACATAGCCTTTGTCCGCGGTGTAAACCGTGGTTTCGGTGGGCGGGGTAGAGAGGTTCAGTCCGCCGGACTTGTCGCCGCCGCTGACGCTTGCGCGCGCAATGCCTGCGGCAATGTTATCCGTGCCCGCAGAAATCTCGCCCACAATCAGTCCCGCGCCCTCAATGGTGACGGTGCCGAGGGTGCTGATCGCCTTGGCGCTGTCGTTGCCGCAGAGGAACAAATCGTCCGCCTTGACGGTGATGTTGCCGGTGTCTGCGCTGCCGAGCGCACGGATTGCCGCATAGCTGTCGCCGCCGCTCCCGGTGACGGACACGCTTTTGCAGTTGCCGCCGGTGGGATTCGTGATACTCACGCTGGTTGCCAGAATGCCGTCCTGCTGTGTGCCTTCAATGGAAACTTCGTTTGCCTTGATGGTCAGCTCACGGACCTGAAAGCCGTATTTACTGGTCGAGGACAGCGTTCCCCCGGCGGTGAGGTTGACGGCTTCTTCAGATGCAGAAATGGCGGAAGCATCTGCATTCAGTGTGATATCCTTCGCGGCGCTCAGCGTGACCCCTCCGCCGCCGGTACCGCCGTCAGTTTTTTCTATGCCGCTGTATCCGCCGGTTGTCACGTCAATGCTGCCCGCATCAGATGTCGTGGACACGCCTGTGCCAAAGTGGATGGCGACTCCGTTCGCTTCCATTGCCACATCGCCCTGTGCATCCACTGTGACAGTACCACTCTGGGAGATCAGCGCGCTTGATCCCGTACTGTTGTCAACCGTTATTTTACCAGAGGCTTTTAAGGAAACTCCGGCATTTCCATTCACCGCCCCCATAAAGCTGCCGCCGGTCAGTGTAATATCGCCGTCTGTCGCTTCAAAAGACGCCATGCCATCGCAAAAAACGCCATACGCGTCTCCAATTGTGATGCTCTTGGCGGTAATCTTAAGGTCGCCGGTCACATTTTGAATCGGATTGCTTGTTGTTTTAATATTCAACGCGCCGCCAATGTCGATGGTGATGCTGGGCGTATTGCCGCTCCATGGAGCAATGCCTCTGTTGCCGGTCAAGCTTAGATTGCCGCCGCCGGTAATATTCACGGCCTGCTCGTTGGTGTCGATGGCATAGTTATAGCTGCCGTTTGCCGTCAGACTGTTATTGCCGGTGACGGTAATGTCAAGCGCTTCTCCGGGCAGATACAGGGCGCGTCCGCTCGTCGTGCTGATCGTCGCATCGTGCAGCTCCAGCTTGGCGTTTGCGGCGGGGTCTGCTGTCGCGGGCGTGTAGATTATGTAGCCGCTACCTGCCCTGTAGCAGGTCTGTATTGTGGGCGCGTTATAGGTCGCGTCAACATTGCCGCTGGCATCTTTGCCCGAAAGATTCAGTCCGCTCTTCTCGACGTCGCCGCCGTAGGCATAAAACACGCCGCCCACGAGGGCGTATGTTTTATCGTACAGCATAATTCCGCCGCTGCCGGAAATCTCGCCAACAATGTGGGAATTGTCCGGATCGACCCTTTCAGCCATTGTCAGCGTGCCGTTGTTCTCCAGCACCCCGCCGTTTTCCACAGTGACAGTGGCGGCAGGGTTTCCTCCCCAAACACCAATTGCGAGCGTTGTGCCACTCGCGATGGTCAGCTTGGAGCCGCTGCCAGTGACGGTGAGATTGCCGGCAATTTGGCTATTCGTGCCGCCGTTCACTACAACCGTCGTACCGGACTCTATCGTAACAGCATCGTGATTATTGAACTGACCCGTTATTGTCAGCGTGCCGCCGCCTGTAAAGGTGGTGTCGCCAGCGCTGTGATACACGGCGGAATTGAATGCACCGGTTGTGGTCAGGCTGTTTGTGCCCTCCACGTTGACGGTGACGGGAACCGCATAACGATCCGCGAAGGATGAGTTATACGGCAGAGACAGCGCGTCGATGTCCGTCGTGCTGATTTCTGCGTTGTGCAGCGTCACCTCGGCGGAGGTGGTTTCACCGCTTACTACCGTCGGCTGATACAGCACATAGCCGTCCCCCGCCTTCCAGCAGCAGGCCTCCGTCAAAGCGGTACGACTAACCACATTGCCCCCACTGTTTATTTCGCTGTACATTTTAATGCCGCTCGCGCTCGCGTCGTCCTTGTAGGTGTAGCTAACGCCGTCAATGGTGACGGTGTCTGTGTCGGCAGCCAGCGTGACGCCCTCTGCCGTCGCTGCCTCCCAGCCGTCGTAGTTTGTCGCCGCCAGCGCCGACACTGGCAGCAGGCTCAGCGCCATGCACAGCACCAGTGCAATGCTTAAAATTCTCTTTTTCATGTTTTCCTCCTATGTAGATTATTTTATGCTTCTAAAAACTCGCCGAAGTCCAGTATGAATTCGGCTATGGCGAGTGAGTTTTCGTTATCGCTCTGTAAGCCCTCCCCAGTGCGCAAAAGCGCCGTCAGGCCTTCCGACGACCGGCTATGCAGAACCAGCGCACGCAGGATTTCCGCCTGCCGCGTGTTTTTTGCAAATTGCGTTTGCCCGTTCTGCGTTAGGCCGACGCGGTTTCCCGCTTCGGTCAGCGTAACGCCCGGCTTCAAGGTCAGCATCGTTTCATCCATGGCGCGCCCTCCTTTACAGTAAACGCAGCTTTTCGGCTGCGGCCTTGGCTTCGCTGCGTCGATTAACGCCCAGCTTCTGCAGAATACGGCTGACGTGGGTTTTGACCGTGGGCAGCTTGATGCCCAGGATTTCGCCGATTTCCTGATTGCTCAGGTTTTGGCACAACAACTTGAAAACATGCGTTTCCGCCGCTGAAAGCGGCTCGACAGGCTGTATCTGGGGTTTCAAAAACCGGGGATACTCCACCGCCTGCGCCCGCGCGGCGGAAATCAGCTTCTCAAGATGCTCCGCGTCCCTTTCCCAGCCGCACTCGCCCAGCAGGGGCAGGATCGCCGCACCGTACTGCGCAACTGGCCAGATAAATTGATACGCAAAGCAGGTGTCCAGCGCCGCGCAAAGCTCCGTTTTCCACTCCGTGTTGCCCATGCGTTCCATGCACATCGCCGAGAGCAGCCGGATATGTATGCCGTCCATCACGCGTCCGCAGTATTCGCAGTATGGCCAAAGCCGCGCCAGCAGCAACAGCGCGTCGTCATACTCACCCTCGGTAAGCTGCACCATTACCCGTGTCAGATATTGATAACGCCACATTGCCCACAGGCGCGCGTCGTTTTTCGGGGCCTTTTCCTGAAGCCACATTCGCGCGGCTTCCGTGTCGCCAAGCCGGAGATAGATACGGCAGAGAGCCGCGTCGATATTCGGCAGAAAGCGGGTTTGTCCGGTATCGAGGAATTTTGTGCGCAGGCTCTCGATGGATTCCAGTGCCGCCTGCGCCTTGCCCTGGGACACCTGTACTCGTGCCAGCAGCCCGACCACAGCGAACTCAATGTCCGGCGTACCCCGCGCCTGTATCTCGCCCAATCGGGACATGAGGGTAAGCAGGCGCTTTGACACGTCCTCGCCCTTTTCAAACTTGCTCTCGCAGATGCCGCAGTCGGCAAGGCCCACGCCGTCCCGGCCCAGCACGGTTTCCAAAGGCTTTCGCATGGTGGCGTACAGCAGGTCGTCCTTCTTCGACCACTCGCAAAAGTCCTTGCCGCCGTTCATAATGCTGGGCAGGGTACTGGTGACGGAAAAGGACGGCACCTTGAGCTGCTTGTCCGTCATGACGTGAAATACGCTTCCAACCACCTCGATCAGCCCGCGGCTGACCCGTTGGGGCAGCGCGATATCCAGATAAGCCAGTTTTCCCTGAACGCTTTTATACTCGGAATCGGTCTTTTTGAGCCGCGCGGCATAGCCTTGCAGTTCGCTGTACCACCGCTCGGAAGCCTCGTAATCCAGGCACATGGCGGTCAGCATACTCATGCCGCACATCAGCGACGGAGATTTCAGGGTCTCCTGGCGGGGCAGAGCAAAATAGTAGTTTTGCAGTTCGTGGTAGTAACCGATGCCCGGATGCTGCTCCGCGTTTTTCACCAGCAGCGCGGACACCTTGCTCTGCTCCCCAGCCAGCGAATAGCATTCCAGCGCACGATCCAGTTCGTCGTGCAGCTCATAATAGAGAGCAGCGCGGCTATATAAAATGCGTTGTTCTGCGTCAGTGAGCTTCTGGTGCAGCTCCCACATCAGAAATCCCCGGAAAATCGGCCAGAAACGGTAGGTGTCGAGCCCGTCGGACTGGAGCATCGTTGTATCTCGCTGGATAATACCCAGCAGCTCACCCGTTCGGGGATTGCCGCTGACCATCTTAGCTAGCTCCAGATGAAAGCTCTCAAACGGCGCAAGACTGATGAGCAGCCGCCGCAGAGGCGGTTCAAATCGTTGGTAAACCACCTCTTCAAAGTAAATAAACAGCTCGCGCTTGATTGCGTCGAAAATTTCCGCGCTGTACGCCGCGCCGTCCTTCAGCTTGCGGCAGAGGATATCCATCGCGATGGGATAGCCTTTCAGATCACGCTGTATCGCGCTCATTTCTTCAGGGCTGATCGTGATGCCCCGAGAGTCAAGCATCCGCTGCGCGGTCTGGCGGTCGAAATTCAGCGTAAGCGTATCGATGGTGAGCATAATCCCCGCGAACTGGAAGGGCATTAACCATCCGGGGACAGGTCCACGGCCAAGCAGGACAAAGTGCAGATTGGCCTGGGTGCGGATCAGTTCGCATAGAGCCTCCCGGCGCACTGGTTCCAACAGATATTGCAGATCGTCCACCAGCACCGTGTCGCAGTCCCGCAGGATATCTTCCTGAGAAAACTCCGCGTCCGCGGCGTTTAGTAAACAAATGTTATGTTTTGAAAGCAATGCCGTTGCGGTCGTGGTTTTTCCGCAGCCGCAGGGCGCGGCAAACAAAATTACCCGGCAGTGTTCCCAACTGGTCAGAAAGATTTCCTCCAGCGAGGGCTTTATAATGACAGAAGCGATATCGCTCATGAGCCGCCTCCTTCTCTTGGTAGGTATATTTTAGTATGGTTTTGTGAATTATTTTCCTGCATATACGTTAAGTGTAGCAGATGAATTGAGTTTTGTAATCCATCCAAAGTATGATCGAAGGGGTAAATAACAACTTTTTTAAAGAACGATTTTAGGAGCGGTTATGCAAATGCCAAAACCGTTTTCAGTCATGAGACAACCGCTATATTGTCAAAAACTAAGGGATCTACTCAATATGGAGATGACAGACGCCCCGCAGTTTTATGAGTGGCTGACCACCTATGACCGGGAGAGGGTCATGAATCTGATTGGGCAGCTCTATTTTTCCGAGTCCGCCGACGTGAACGCACTGCCTCCGAGCCAACGGCTGCGGGGATATCTCGCCTTCGACCGAACGCTTTTTTCCGTGGAAGCGCGGGAGCAGGAGTATTCCTGCTTTTTGAAAGTGCTGCGCAATCATATGCTTGCGGGCGAAGCCTTTGGAAAATACGAAGGTCAAAATAAGCGCCGGAATACGGGAACGCGGCGTAAGGCCGATTTTAAAGCAGGCTGTCAAGCGATAAGGGAATACAATCTCCGGATTCCGCGCGGAACCATGGCACGGTTTGAGGAGCCGCAGGAGTTGGTGATGTATCTGCTGCGGTATACGATTCTGTCAGACAAGCATATTAAAAAGTGCGAATTCTACGGCCGGTTTTTCGTTCTCCGGCGCAGCACCAGGCAATACTGTTCGCCGGCGTACGCCAGCAAGCAGCGGAATCTTGATGGCTTCTGCGGAGAGAGGGAGGTTAGCGCGGCGTACAAACGCATCGTCGCCAATCTCACCACCAAGGATAAAAAGCAAAAAGAGCTCCGCCGCCAGTATTGCCTGGACGGCGGAGCCGTGGTGAAGCCGCGCGAGGTACTGCGGCAGTTTTATGAGGAGAACTATGCGCATCAGGAACAGTTCCGTTTCGCTTGGGAGGCGCTGAATAAAGCAGAGAAAAAAAGCTGGGCGGATCGCCAGACATACGAACAGGCCAAAGCTGATTATCTTTCCTGGCTGGACAGTCGGCTCAGCTACGCCAAGCAAATTCATATTGATAATGACAGCATTTTGGAAGAGTAGCCGGAATATGAGCTGGGCAGTCTCTCGTATGTGGCACAATGGGATACGAACTGTTCGGGCGGCCTGGATATAAACCAGACCGCCCGAATCAAATATATGGATTTCTACTTGGACAGCAGGTTATACAGCACCTGCCCCATCTGGGCGCGGGTGGTAGTATCCGTCGGGCTGAGTTGTCCGTTGCTGCCGCCGACCACGCCGGTTTCCACCAGATAAGCCATTGCATCCTGCGCATAGGAAGAGATGCTTTTGCTGTCTGTGAAGTCGGGAAGACTCTTGCCGGAATTGCCCTCTGGCAGCTGATCGATTGCCTTCAGCGCATTGTACAGGAGTGTGAACATATCCTGCCGGGTAACGGCCTGTTCCGGTGCGAATTGATTGTCGCCCACGCCGTTTGTAATCCCCAACCGCTTTGCTGCCGACAGATAGCCGGTATAGTAGGTGTTCCCCGCGTCCGAGAAGTTGTCGGAGGAAGAATCGTCCGGGTCGATATCATAAGCCCGCATCAACAGAGTGATGAACTGACCACGGGTCAGCGTCGCGTCGGGGCTGAAGGAGGTTGCCGTCGTGCCGGAGGTAACACCCCGCGCCGCGAGGAAGGCAACTGCATCACCGTACCAAGCGCTGCCAGACACATCCGTAAAGCTTACTTTGTTGTATCCGACCGCATACATTGAGAAATGAGCAACGCTGAAATCAACCGTACCGGTCGCCGCGTCATAGCGTCCGTTTGTTATGGTTTCAAGCTCACCGTTGTCGCCTATGTAGTATATAACGATCGCATTGATATCCTCTCCCGCCGCCGGGGTATAGGGGATGCTGACTCCGACGCTTCCTCCATTAAAGCTGGACACCTGCGTGCTGCCCGCCGTCACGGTAAAGTCGTAGACCGGGCGATTGCCCACCTGCGCCTGTGCCGACGCGGACAGGGAGTTGGAGGCGACAGTTTGGACAGACACCTGAATATCTCCGGATGCCGCAGCGCCGCTGATGGCCGAAATGGCTTGGCTGTCAAAGGTCAGGGCTGCCGTCGTGGTGCTGATTCTCACGTCGGCTGAGGTTTCTCTCGCAATGGTATCCAGCGACTGTCTGGGAATCACTACTTGAGAGGCCTGCGCAGAGGCGGGAGCCGTAACCTTCAGCTCAATAACGGCATTTTTGTTCTCTTTTTCGGAGGCTTTCGCGCTGTCAATGAGACCTGCCATGCTGTCCGCGCTGACAGATGCCACCGCCGTGCCGCTTGCATTCACCTTAACCTCAACCTCTGCTGCGGCGGTCGTGGTGTTTCCGCTGGTGGTGGTTGTGGGTGCTGCCGGAGTTGACGAAGCTGAGCCTCCTCCTCCGTTGTAGGAGGGCTGGGTGGAAATGGTCAGTGTACCATCGGCCTTTGTAATATTGTAATTTGATTGCTCGACCGTCACGTCAGCCTTGTTGGTCCACTCAATCGTGTAGGTTCCGTTGGCGCTGCTGCTTGTCAGTGCAGCGGCGCCGTTTTTCAACGCAAACTCCGGAGTGCCTGCGGGCGTTATGGTATCGCCGCTGACCAGTCCTTCATAGGTCAGGGTGAATGTTGTGGGAAGCGCCGCACCGTTATATATGGAAAGATTTTGCGGTTTTACGGTCAGTGCCTTTTGGGAAATGGCAAACTGAAATTCCACTTCTCCCAAAAAGTCAGCGTTGTCGTCCGGAATTTTCACGGTCAGGGTATAGTTTCCGGCGTTCTTGGGAGCCGAGCCGCCCGACCAGATATACTCATAAGTACCGGTATAGCCTTGCTCGTTGGCAGGTGTTCCGGTATAGGCCGCCGCAGCGCCGTTGTAGGTTTTATTCGCCACGGTCACGCCGGTGATGGTCACGGGGGTCTTGTTAACTAGTGTTACCACCACGTTGACGGTAACGTCTTCGTAGTTTTGCATGGTTACGGTTACGGGAATGGTCGCGCTCTGGTTCTCTGAGCCGATCTTGGTGGAGAACTGAATTCCGCTTGCCGTATTAGTCACAGCGCCGTCTATAATGCTGTCAGCATCTGTAACAGAACCGGCTGCAAAGCTGGTTGTGCCCCTGTCTGCGGGAAGCTCAATAATGTTCGCTGCCACATCTGCGTGCGCTTCGCTGTAAAGCAGGCTCTTAGTCATATTGTCAACCATCGGCGCGCCGGCCTTATCAATGGTCAGCTCGCCGGAGGTGACGGTTAGGTTATAGTTTGCGCTGCCGGAGGTACCTGTGATGCTTACCGGAGTACCCGCCGGAGAGGTCGTCGTGGCGGCGCAGGATAGCGTTACCGCCAGATCGTCCGCGTCGTCACCGCTTACGAGGTCGGCGGGCGTGTGCGTAAAGGTAAACTCAGGATTGGCTGTGCCGTAGGTTTTGGTTTTATTGTCGGCTTTAACTGTAATATTCTTCTTAGCCACTGTAAGCGTGTAGCTGATCGAGGTGGCGCGATAGCCGGTGGGCGCCGTACCTGTCTCGGCGGCGGTGGCGGTGATGGTGCATTCTCCGGCGCTGACGGTAGTAATTTTGCCATCAGCAGCCACGGTCGCCACGTTTTCGTCACTGCTGGAGTAGGTAATTGGGCTTCCGCCTGTGGTACTGTTATTCGCTGTGAGTCCGGCTCCGGTATCGCCATATGCGATGCTCAGCGGGCCGGAAGCACTCCAGCTCAGCTCCTGCGGATCCCGGGCATCAAAAATGAATTCCAGAGGATACACGGTAATGTCCACAGAGCCGGTGTTATCGCTGGTGACCGTGCCGTCGTATACCGCCAGATAGTAGTAATCTCCCTCGTCAACATCCAGATCGCTGAGGTTCAGGACACCATCGGGGCTGCTGGAAACCGGGTCAAAGAAGGAGTAGCTCCCGTAACTGCCGGAAAGATGGTAGGTATTCGTAGTCATGGTACCGTCATACTCGGTGCCGGTTGGGTAACGGTAGATGACCTCCATGCTCTTGCTTGCGGGTACTCCGGAAACGGAGAAATGCGCACATGTTCCATAGTCTGTCTCCGCACTGGTTCCGGAATACACCGCTGTCAGCGGAGTAGACGAAACCGTTTGTGTTGAGGTAAAGTTCATATCAATTGTACCTGTTGCGGAATCGTCGCCATTGCCGGTCAATTTCAACTCGGCTTTTTTGAAGGTGAGTGTTTCCGCCTGCGCGCCGGTTTTTCCGAAGGATGCGCGCTGTATTGTTGTGAATAAGCTTTCTGAACCGCTTATAGCGGTTGAACTATTTGTGGTGCGAATGGACTTGCCGTCTGCGTCGAAAAATTCTCCCTCATAGCCAGTCCACGTTCCGTCACTTGGCGTCCATTGCAGACCGGGGTTGGTGTCGCCCGTATCAAACGCAAGATGAATATTTTTAGGTGCGTTGGACGGCTCCACAAAACGGATATCATAGATTGCGAGCGCTGCGGGATAATCATCGGTCGCAGCCGCATAAGCAGTGACCTGCCCAGAGTACTGATTTTCGCGGATCTGCCAGCCGACTACTTCTCCGCTGGTGGGATTCACTTTCTTGATCGCGGCATACATGCTGTAGTAGACCAGTGATCCGCCATTTGTTGTGTGCGTTGCCGTTTGTGTGTAAGGTGTGCCAAATTCTATTCCTTCGATGCGGTCTTGTGCAAAAGATACCGACTGTGTGTTTGCGGGGCCGTTGTATTCCGCCAAAGAAAGTGCAAATTCCTGCTGGGTGATATCCACAGTCTTGCCATCTGCACTTATACTGCTGCTGCTCGTTACAATTAAGGAGTATTCATCACACGCCGGATTGATTGCGCCGTCGGCAAGCCCCGACCAGTCATCGCTGACATTAGTTGCACTTGCTTCATCCATACCGATAACCAGAACGCCGTCTGCGTTAATTTCATAGTTCTGGATACCGCTGGTATATTCCTTTTCCCATTCTTCCTTGGTGTTGTCTGCATATGCGATCCCATCGTTTCTCGCGGGGTCATAAAATTTGTAATCCAGCCAGCATGTTGCGTTTGCTGGCAGGCCGGTGATGGTATATAAGTGATAAACAACGTCGTAATAGCCATCTTCCGAATATGTCACCGTATTGTGGATGGCTGTGGCAGATGACGTTGAACGATTGACAGTCACCGATATGTCTTCCAGTGTGGCAGGGTCGCTTTGTTCATTATTTTCATTGTTGGCTATTACTTGATAGCCTACTGATGCTTGTGTATCGTATCCCAATAAAACGTGGTTTAGGGTAGTCCCATTTGATTGATGCCAGTTTCCGTCTGCACCTGTTACCAGTATGTCGTAGGTGGTTGCGCCCTCTACCTTATCCCAGGTCAGGACAGGCATTGTTTGATACAAATCTCCCACTTCAATGCGGAGGTTGGTTGGTGCCGACGGAGCCGCCGCCAATGCCGTTGTCGGCAGCAGGGACAGTACCATGCAGAGTGTCAGTGCAAGGGATGATAATCGTTTTTTCATGTTCTCGCTCCTTTATTATTGCTGCTATCAGCAACAGTGCTGGTAGTGCAGTGTTATCTCCCGTTCGTCCTTTAATAAATCCTTTTGGATTCATCGCGGGTCATGGGTGCTTCAACATTTTAGCATCCATCGGGTTTTGTTTCGCCATCCGAAACGGATAGAAAATGGCAGTTTTGAAAGAAAAACATAAAAAAGCCTATTCAAAACGGATAGTGAACGGCTGTTATGCAAAAAATGAGAAACCTGTTCATCGATGAACAGGTTTCTCATTTGTGTGTTTCTTTGATAATAAAGAGCGAATCTCTCGCTCTTTATTACTTCACTGTTTCGGACGGTATACGGTGTTGCCCTTCAAGTAGCCTCATATACTCATACGGAGTACCTGTGTTTTCTTCTTTTGCTGTACAAGACATTTTACCTGAAGTGCTTACTTCAATTTGTTTACCAAGCGCTTCAACAAGCGGATAATCCGTGTTGCCAATATAATAATCATCGATCTCAAACTCTGTTCGCTCAAAGGCGCTGCGAGGATACAGCTTTTCTTTTATTGCGGATAATAGTAGCCGCTGCAAATTCCAGGACCGATCATTTTCCATGAATCTCCGTCGCTTTGGATGAGAAGGCCGAATCCGCGGCCTTTTGCGCTCCAATCTGCAGTAATACAGGTTGAGCCGAAATCCTCGTACCTCTTTTTCTAAAGGAACTTAGTCAACGGCTTTATACTCGCCGCCGTGGCCGCCTTTCAATATAATTGAGTTGGAGCTTCGCATATAGAAAAATTCAGCTTGTGGGCTGCCACCTTCTGTACTCCACTTCAATAATGCGGTAATAAATTCTTCATTTTCCGAACAGGAGCTTACCGAGTCAAAGACAATGGCATTGCCATTAAAGCTCATAGAGACCGGATAGCCTTGGGCATCAACTTGAGTGATGATAAGTTCATTACCTTCATCACTAATGAAAGTGATATTTGCATAATCGGCAGATGCTGTATCCGTCACTTCCTCCGTTGGACTTGTCTGGCTCTCATCCACAATAGCCGCCGGTGTCCCATCTTCGTTTATTGCGACCTCTGAGGCAGAGTATTTCGTTTTCTCATTGCCGTCGTATAGGCTATATTCGGAAACCGAATTAAAGTTATATCCCTCTATCCCAAGGACAACTGTAGGAACACAGATTATTGTTTCGTATTCATTAACCAGATACTCGCAATCCCCAATAAAGGCTCTCTCGGTATTTTTTTGCTGATATAATGAGCATTGAATTTCCTTGTTATCACGTTTGTTGACTTCAATTACATATTGGTCAAATTCTATTTGATATGAATCGACTGCTGATGTTTTTTGAGAGCCAATATGAAAATCAGCCGAGCTTTCCGAATAGATCATCACTACAAATTCGGGCGGGAGTGCGCCTGACGGTTCACTTTTTTCAGTGGAAGATGCTGTGGTTGGTGAAGCTGTGCTTTCTGGTGTTGTGGTTTTGTTTCCTGCTTTTTCTGCACACGCTGTCAGCGACAAAACCATTGCCGCTGCTAAGAATAATGCCGCGATCTTCTTTTTCATGGTATTCTCCTAATCATTGTTGTTTTTATTACGGCTTCGAGAAATAGTACCCCTCGTGCTCACCGTAACGGAGCAGCTCCTGCATTAGTTCATCCTTTGTCTGAATGTACCCTTCAGCAATATAGTCGATATAATATGCGCCGCTTTCCTTATCAAATACCCAACTCTTGAAGCTTTCAGGGTATTCATAGCCCTCAAAATCGTCGCTTAAGTGGTCAATATGATACATTCTATATACCCATTGAATCACGTTTCCGTTTTCATCAAACGAGTATAGTTCAACGAATTGCTCATAAACTCCCTCAAAGCCGTAGTTTTGAGAGGCTTCCTCTCCGCGTATATCTTCTTCGATTACATATGCGTAATCGTCGGTTGTCGGCGTGAAATTCTCCACGTCTCCCGGTAGCTTCAATACCGTATCAAGCACCGTGTCATTGCTGCCCGCTTTATTCGTTCGCTTGCTGCTGTATGCTGTCGCTTCGCAACTGCCATCAAAATAGGGTAATGTGCTGCTCTCTGTTTTGCATGCCGTATAGTTGATGGAGGAAATTGGAACAAAAGTAATCGTGTCCGAGTTATCAGACAGTCGCATATCCACAAGGCGCTCGACTTCTTGAATTGTATCCTGTGCCTTGAAATCAAAATATCTGAACTGGTCAAAATGCCCGTAATATGTGCCTTCATAATCAGTTTCTACTGTTTGTCTGCCAAAGAAATCTCGGTCACGTTCCTCAAAGAAATTGGCAATAAGTGTCTCATCTTCGGTCTTTTCGTCAGGCATACCAATTGCGGTGGGAACAAAACCACAATCAAGACCTGCAAGCATTGCATCTTCTATTGAAGCGTATTCTAATCTGACTTTTGTACCGATATATTTGTCTCCGTTGAATGATAATAAGTAGGTAACCTTAGCACTGCTTTCATAATATTCATCTCCAACTACTCCAAAAGTAATATTCCCGCCGTAAGGTCTATGCCATTCGGGTTTAGCCAGCCTCACTGGGATTTCATAGGTTACAATGATGAAATCATCTGTTTCAGGTTTGAAATACTCATCGTCGTATTCGCTGCGCTTAAACTCATCTGGCAGGAAGCCCTCTATCACAGGCTCAATGATTACGGAAACATCATCGGTGATGACGCCCTCAAAAGGCTGCGGATTTTCGGAATCAATGTGCCATAAGGCAGACTTGGCAAACGGAGCGATAATGTTTTCGTGCTCGATACGGCAGATGAGCGTATCTCCCTCAACAGAGGCTTCCATTTCTCCGCTGTAAACGTCTACATTGTACTCAATTTCCATCGCCTCGTTAAAGACCATCAGAAAAGGGCATATTCTGTCGCTATCGCGTTCGAAATCAATATTGACGGAAGTGTTGTACGAGCCGTTCTCGCCGCCCGTAGGCGCGAGAAACGCAAGCCGCTCTATGGAAGCGAGTTTATCCGAGGTGAAGCGCAGCTCTATTTCATTATCGCTGATGTGGTAAATAACGAGCGGGACTTCGTTAATCTCCTGCGCGGCGGGGTTGCTGCCCGAGGTTTCGGCTGGTATGCCGCTGCAGGCGGTAAGGGCTGTTATCAGCATTACGGTCAAAATGAAAATGGTCAGTATTCTTTTCACAGTTTCTTTTCCTTAATCAGTATTATTTGTTTTTTGGGAAAAAACCGCTCAGGGCAAGATCCAAGGTCAACATCTCAAATAACGAAGCATACGACTTGTTGTCAGTGTAAACCACTTCACAAAAGCATTTTGGGCAGGGCAGGTATACAATGCCGTTGTGGGTTACTCCCATGTCCACGCTCTCAAACGCGTCGTTTACACCCTTATACGGGCCCATGAGCGTTCTGCTGTGATTTGCACAGCAGCCATAGCCGGACATGTGGAAGATGCGCGCTTTGGTGGGCGTTTTGAACGCATACGAAAGCGTAACAGTGTCGCTCTCTCGTATCAGATAGTATCCTTCGTCCAAGGGCAGCTCGTCTGCGAAACGACCGCTGTTACAAATGGCCTGCATGAGCCTTTGATCCTCATTGGAAGTCCATTCCTCATAAGCGGACGGATAGCACTCGGGACACAAGCGAAACCGTGTGTTTTTGTGGTGAGTCAGCTCCTCGTCCATACGCGCGCGGAAGGAATCGTAGCCCTTGCGATCCGTATATTCAAGCGTTTCGGCTGCCCGTCCATGACGGACAGAACAATCAACGCGGCTCGGCTTGTGCTGTAAAAAAACGCGCCCCATTACGAAGCCGTTGCGCGAGACGGGTGTCGGCGCTTTTTCCACTGCAATGGTGATTGCCGCTCCGTTTCCCTGTGTATTGCGCTGAGCGGCGTTTTGCATTGATATGCGGCGCAGGCTGGCGTCCAGCGCCGCGTCTTGTAAAACCATAAAGTTGTTCATCGAAAGGTCATCGCTCATTCGTTATAACTCCTCCTGAAAATATAAGTATCCGTATGCACGAATCATTGCTGCTGCGCAAGGATTTGCTATTGGGCCAATCATACAGATAACCATATTATACTATCATAAAGTGTACGGCGATAATGTACAATAAGTTT
>DKLF01000057.1:0-27328 GCA_002455655.1 Oscillibacter sp. UBA6647
AACTGGGTCATGCGGCTCAGCTCGCCGAACATGGTGTAGCAGTCCAGCACCCAGCCCAACTGGGCGTGGGCCGGGACGTGGGACTGGATAAACAACGTATTTTTCTGCGGGTCCAGACCGCAGGCAATATAGGCTGCCACCTGCGTCAGCGTGCGCCGCCGAAGCTCCGCCGGCTCCTGCCGGACCGTGATGGTGTGCATATCCGCCAGCATATAAAAGCAGTCGTACTCGTCCGCCAGCGCCGCCCAGTTGCGGATGGCCCCCAGATAGGAGCCAAGCGTCAGGTCGCCGGAGGGCTGAATTCCGCTGAGAATCCGCCGTTTAAGCGTCTCGTTTTCCATGATACCACCTCAAAATCTGCCGCCTTCACGCCCTTTGGCCATAAAGCGGCAATATAGCCTAGTCATTGTAGCACGAAGCAGCGGAAAGTGCAATCTGTTTCGGGGATTTTGCACCGGTGCGGACGGCCCTGCCGCCGCTGTATTCGCTGCGTTCGCCGCAGGAAACCCCTTGACATTCCGGGCTGCAAAAGCGATAATAAATTGTTAAACAATACATGGAGGTAAATTCATGGCCACAGATAAAGCATTCTTTGACGAAATGGAGGCCCGCATCCCCAAGGGGAAGGTCCGCACCCGTTTCGCCCCCTCTCCCACCGGTTATATGCACGTGGGCAACCTGCGCACCGCGTTGTACACCTGGCTCATCGCCCGCCACGCGGAGGGCACCTTCCTCCTGCGCATTGAGGACACCGATCAGGGCCGCCTTGTAGAGGGCGCCACCGACGTCATCTACAAGACAATGGCCCAGTGTGGCCTTGGTCACGACGAAGGCCCGGACGTGGGCGGTCCGGTGGGTCCCTATATCCAGTCGGAGCGGCGGGAGCTGTACGGAAAGTACGCCGAGCTGCTGGTGGAAAAGGGCTCTGCCTACCGCTGCTTCTGCGGAAAAGAAGAGGACGAGGCGCAAGAGGTTGCCGAGGGCGTGAAGGTCAAGAAGCACCAGTGCGGCTGTCCCGACCTCCCCTTTAACGAAATTCAGGTCAGGCTGGACGGGGGAACTCCCCACGTCATCCGCCAGAGAATCCCCCGGAATGGCAGCACCACCTTCCATGACGTGACCTTCGGAGACATCACCGTGGAAAACGACACGCTGGACGATCAGGTGCTCATCAAGTCCGACGGGCTGCCCACCTACAATTTTGCCAACGTGGTGGACGATCACCTCATGGGCATCACCCATGTGGTCCGGGGCAGTGAATACCTCAGCTCCGCGCCCAAGTACAATTTGCTGTATCAGGCCTTCGGCTGGGAGATTCCCACCTATGTCCACTGCTCCCCCGTCATGCGGGACGCGCACAATAAGATGTCCAAGCGCCACGGGGACCCCTCCTATGAAGACCTGATCGCCCAAGGGTATCTCACCACCGCCGTTTTGAATTATGTCGCCCTGCTGGGCTGGGCGCCGAAAGGTGAGCAGAAAGAGCAGGAGATTTTCTCTCTGGACGAACTGGTGGAGGCTTTCGATATTGCGGGAATCTCCAAGTCCCCTGCGATTTTTGACATGGCAAAGCTGGATTACTTCAACGCCACCTATCTCCGCGCCCTTGCACCGGAGGAATTTGCGAAAATTGCGGAGCCGTATATCCGCCAAAGCGTGAAAAACCCCGCCATCAACCCCGCGGACATTGCCGCGCTGTTGCAGGCCCGGTGCGAAAAGCTGACGGAAATTCCGGAAAAGGTGGACTTTTTCGACGCGCTTCCCGCTTATGATGCTGAATTTTATGTCAATAAGAAGTCCAAGACGGATAAGGACATTTCCAAGGCGATGCTCTTGGCCGCTATCTCCGCACTGGAGGCCCTGCCCACTTGGGACACAGACACAGTCCATGGCGCGCTGACGGACCTTGCGGAAAAGCTGGAGGTAAAAAACGCCACGCTGATGTGGCCCGTGCGCATCGCGGCGGCGGGTAAGCTGGTGACGCCCGGCGGCGCGGTGGAAATCTGCCGCATTCTTGGGCAAGACGAAACGCTGAAAAGACTGCGCCACGGCCTTGCTCTGCTGGGCTGAGCGCCAATTGAGACTTCTCCACAAGAAATTCAAATTCAGAAGGATGGGTAGCCCAACATGAGTAAAATTGTAATTCCCGCCGGTTACAAAATGCCCCTGACCAACAACCAGCTTCAGCGCGCCATCGAATTTATCCACGCCGACTTTCAGAAGAATCTGACAGAGCGGCTGGACCTTCACCGGGTTTCGGCCCCTCTGTTCGTGGACGGGGCCACAGGCCTGAACGACGACCTTAACGGCGTGGAGCGCCCCGTGAGCTTTGACATCCCGGACGTGGGGACCGACGGACAGGTAGTTCACTCCCTCGCCAAGTGGAAGCGTCTGGCGCTGAAGCGGTACGAGTTCAAGGCAGGAACGGGCCTGTATACCGACATGAACGCCATCCGCCGGGATGAAGAGGTGGACAATCTCCACTCCGTGTACGTGGACCAGTGGGACTGGGAGAAACACATCCGGCGCGAGGACCGGAACCTCCAGTACCTCAAGGATACCGTCCGCACCATCGTGGCCTCCATCTGCGACACGGCGGAGGATTTGCGCAAGACCTATCCTGCCCTCACCTTCCGTCCGGACCGGGACGTGTTTTTCATCACCACACAGGAGTTGGAGGACCGCTTCCCCGACCTGACCCCCAACGAGCGGGAGAAAGCCGTCTGCCAGAAGCATCACACCGTGTTTCTCATGCAGATCGGCGGAAAGCTCAACTCCGGAAACCCCCATGACGGCCGCGCCCCGGACTATGACGACTGGACGCTCAACGGCGACATCCTCATGTGGAACCCGATTTTAGAGCGCAATTTTGAGGTTTCCTCCATGGGCATCCGGGTGGATGAGGCGGCACTGGACCGCCAGCTCGCCCTCTCCGGCCACGACGAGCGGAGAAGCCTCCCCTTCCACAAAATGCTGTTGAACGGCGAGCTGCCCCAGTCCATAGGCGGCGGCATCGGCCAGTCCCGATTGTGTATGCTGCTGCTTGGCACCTGCCACATTGGCGAGGTTCAGGCCAGTCTCTGGGACAAGGATACCATAGCCGCCTGCGAAGATGCGGGTATCATTCTTCTGTAAGTCTTCCCGTGTCTTCAATAAGTTCCCGGCCCAGCCTTTCGGCGGGGTTTCACAGGGGCAAAAAGTGAACCGGGTATAAATCTCCGTGACAGGGCGGACAGTTTTTGCTGTCTGCCCTGTCTTTTTGCGTACGTGCCATAGCCCGCACTGTCTGCTGTGGCGTTGCTGGCAGCGGCAAGACGCTCGCCTGATAAAGACCTCCTCCGCGTCAAACAAAGCCTTCTGCGCTTTTCCGCCTTCATGGACGTGTTCAAAGCAGCTTTTCCTTCTGCTGAGCGGGATGTGGGGCGGCGCTCCTTTTCATGTGATCGGCAGGATGCAGAATGCTATGCTTTCCCACCCAGCGAGAGGGGTTCATACGATGCATCGGACTCCCCTCCCGCATGGTCACGAATTACAATTTGAAATATTCATTCATTGTGGTATCATTATCGTACAGACAAAATCCGTAATGCACAGAAAACCGCAAACGATTGGCTTTCCCAAAAGCCAATATTGACGCCGAGCAGCTCAAGCAGCTTTTCATTTTTCGGAGGAATTGGAGCGTATGATTGCGTTGCAGGAGACTTTCCGTAAAGCAACGCAAGCTTTGAGGGCGAGAGTTGGGGGTAAATTAAAAATGAAGGAGGAAAATGATGAAGCGTATTATGATTGTCGAAGATGACCGCAATCTGAACCATGGCCTGTGTCTTGCGTTAAAGGATCAGGAGTTTCAGATTATTCCGTGTTTTGATCTGAAATCCGCGCGTGAACTGCTTGCCGATGGCGCGCCGGATCTCATTTTGCTCGATATTAACCTTCCGGATGGCAGCGGACTTGTCTTGCTTCACGAGATAAAAGTCAGGAGCGAATCCGTTCCGGTGATTCTTTTAACTGCCAACGATACTGAGATGGATGTGGTGACGGGGCTGGAACACGGTGCGGACGACTATATCACCAAGCCCTTTAGTCTGGCAATTCTTCGGGCGAGGGTCAAGGCGCAGATGCGCCGTGACGTGCCTCCGGCATCCAACACGTCTGTTCTCGAAATTGACGGCTATCGGTTTGATTTTGAGCAGATGGCATTTTATCAGGAGGATACTCCCGTTGAGCTAAGTAAGACGGAGCAGAAGCTTCTCCGTCTGCTGGTGGAAAATCGGGGCATAACGATGACCCGCGCGGTTCTTCTGGATCGCATCTGGACAGACGGCGCGGACTATGTGGATGAAAATGCGCTTTCCGTCACGGTCAAACGGCTGCGGGACAAGCTGGATGCCGCGCGGTATATCAAAACTGTCTACGGTTTAGGGTATGTATGGGTGGTGAAGCAGGATGAATGACGGGAATTTACTCCTGCTTCTCCTTGCGCTGGCAGTCATTCTCCTGTGTGCGGCACTCGTGCTGCTGGAGCGCCGAAACACAAGGAACGTGATGAAAAGACTCAGTCAAATGCTGGATAGCACTATGGATGGAAGCTTTGCGGAGCACACTTTTGACGAAAGCCTGCTGTCGGCGGTGGAAAGCAGATTCAACCAATATTTAGCCGCCTCCTCGGTATCCGCACGCAATTTAGCGGCAGAAAAGGAAAAAGTCAAGGAATTATTGGCGGATATCTCTCACCAGACCAAAACGCCGATTGCAAACATTTTGCTCTATGCGCAGTTGTTGGAGGAGCAGAACCTGCCGGAAGAAAGTGTGGTTTGTGTGGCGGCGCTGCGGGGACAGGCGGAAAAACTGTGCTTCTTGATTGCCGCTTTGCTGAAGCTGTCGCGGCTGGAAACAGGTGTGATTACCCTCCACCCTGTGCTGAACGACATTGCTCCGATGGTTGAGGAAGCGGCAAACCAGCTCGCGCCCAAAGCTGCGCAAAAAGAGATTCAGATAACCGTGAACTCTACCGACGTCCGTGCGGTGTTTGACCGGAAATGGACCACAGAAGCACTCTGCAATCTGCTGGATAACGCTGTCAAATACACGCCCTCCGGCGGCAGCATCCGGATTTCGGCTGAGGAATACGAGCTGTTCTGCCGGGTTGATGTCGCAGACACGGGAATTGGCATCTCAGAAGCGGAGCAGGCAAAGGTCTTTTCCCGTTTTTACCGCTCACAGACCGTCAGCGAGCAGGACGGTGCGGGAATCGGCTTATACCTGACCCGCCAGATTTTAGTCGGTCAGGAGGGATATATCAAAGTGACTTCGGCCCCCGGCCGCGGCTCGGTTTTTTCCATGTTCTTGCCCCGTCAGGCCTGAATTCTTACAAGACTGTTAGAATTGCCTGTCCGCCGGAAAGATTCTGGAAAGAAACGTGCGATAGAATCTGCATGGTAGAGAACCTTGCAGACTTTATCTTTGGAGGCAGTTATTATGACAATTTTGCAGACCCATGATTTAAAAAAGCTTTACGGTATCGGCGAAAATACGGTTCACGCGCTGGACGGTGTCAGCTTGCAGGTGGAAACAGGCGAATTTGTGGCCATTGTCGGCACGTCCGGCAGCGGTAAGAGCACGCTGCTGCATATGCTGGGCGGACTGGACCGCCCCACAAGCGGCACGGTTACAGTGGATGGCAAGGACATTTTCTCCCTGAAAGACGAGGAGCTGACAATATTCCGCCGGCGCAAGATCGGATTTGTGTTTCAGAACTACAATCTGGTTCCGGTGCTCAATGTCTATGAAAACATTGTGCTGCCCATTCAATTGGACGGCAACACGCCGGATCGCCCCTATGTGGATAGCATCATCGAAACGCTGGGGCTTCCCTCCAAGCTGCAAAACCTGCCGAATAATCTCTCCGGGGGCCAGCAGCAGCGGGTTGCCATTGCCCGGGCCTTGGCCGCCAAGCCTGCCATCATCCTTGCGGACGAGCCAACCGGTAATCTGGATTCTAAAACCAGTCAGGATGTTTTGGGCCTCTTGAAGGTCACAGGTCAGAAGTTTTCCCAAACCATTGTAATGATTACCCATAACGAAGAGATCGCCCAACTGGCAGACCGCATCGTCCGTATCGAAGACGGCCTGATCGTTTCTCGATAAGGGGGCCGGATCATGAATGTAGCCAACGGGAAATGCATCCGCGCGCTGAGCATGAAAAGCATGAAAGCGGCAAAATCACGAAACCTGATTGCGATTCTTGCCATCGCCCTGACCGCCGTACTGTTTACAACCCTGTTCACAGTGGCGCTCTCCATCAACGACTCTTTTCAGCAGTCAAATTTCCGGCAGGCCGGAGGCTGGAGTCAGGGAACATTCAAGTATATGACCCGAGAGCAGTTCGACGAGATCAAAGGCGATCCGCTCATTAAACAGTATGGGCTGCGCCGCTTTGTTGGTATGCCGGAGGGCGCGCCCTTTCTCAAGTCCCATGTAGAGGTGGGGTACAGCGACGCAAACCAGGCCCACTGGATGTACTGCGACCCGATGGAAGGCCGCCTGCCCGCCGAGGGCACCAAGGAAGCCGCCACCGACACAAGGGTGCTGGAGCTGCTGGGTGTTGAGCCGGTATTGGGAACCGAGTTCACCATGACCTTTGAGGTGGACGGCACAGAGGTAACGGAATCCTTTGTCCTGAGCGGTTGGTGGGAATATGACGAGGCGGTTGTCGCAAACCATGTCCTCCTCCCTCTGAGCCGTGCTCAGGCGATTTATGACCAAGTGGGCGTCGGCAGCGGCATTGGCAACGACGGAATGACCGGCTCGTGGAACATGGATGTCATGCTGGGAAGCTCTTTGCACATCGAACAGGACCTAAAAACAATCCTTACAAATCACGGCTACCAGGCGGAAAGCCGCTCCTCGGGAGACAATTATATTGCAGTTGGCGTAAACTGGGGCTACACCGGCGCCCAGCTTGCCGACAGCATGGATTCCTTTACCGCCGCGGCAATCTTGGGGCTATTACTGATTATTATTTTCACGGGCTACCTGATTATCTACAACGTATTTCAGATTTCGGTTTCAAACGATATCCGCTTCTATGGACTGCTGAAAACCATCGGCACAACAGGGCGGCAACTGCGGTGCATCATCCGCCGCCAAGCACTTCTGCTTTCCTTCATCGGCATCCCCATCGGATTGCTGATTGGCTACGCCGTCGGGATTATGCTGACCCCTGTAATCCTTTCCCATCTCAACGGCGTCGTGCAGGATACGGTATCGGCAAGTCCGCTGATTTTTATTGGTTCGGCGCTTTTTGCGTTGGTCACCGTGATGATTTCCTGCCGCAGACCCGGACGGCTGGCAGCAAGAGTATCTCCTGTGGAGGCGGTTCGCTACACCGAGGGGACGTCAGGTAAAAAGGCAATACGCAAGTCTCAGTCAGGCGCATCGCTGCCAAAAATGGCATGGGCGAATCTGGGGCGCAGCCGGGGCAAGACGGCGGTTACCGTGGCCTCATTGTCACTTGCGGTACTTCTTCTCAACATCACGGTCACTTTTACAAGCGGCTTTGACATGGATAAATATCTGTCCAACATGGTTTCAGATTTCATTGTGGCTGACGCAGGCTATTTCCAGACAGGGGCGTTTTGGGGCGCCGACCGGGCGCTGCCCGCAGATACGATTGCCGCTCTGGAAGCCCAGCCCGGAATTGAGGGCGGGGGACGTGTCTACGGCAAGACCAGTCCGGTGGAGGAATTCATCA
Organism: Oscillibacter sp. UBA6647; assembly: GCA_002455655.1. Taxonomy (GTDB): domain Bacteria; phylum Bacillota; class Clostridia; order Oscillospirales; family Oscillospiraceae; genus Oscillibacter. Next base: position 7,754 of record DKLF01000057.1, read on the forward strand.
CCGAGGATTATTTACGCACCCTGTATGGGGCGTGGAACGACGCGGAAACGCTGAATTCTCAGATTGCCTTTGCCGAAAAGAATGACGCAGGCCTGCTGTCCGACCGGGCCCAGCTTTATGGCATGGAGCGCTATGTCCTTGATAAGCTGACCGTGCTGGAGGGCGATTTGTCCAAGCTTCATGAGCCGGGAGGGCGCTATGTCGCGGCAGTTTATTCCGACGACGACTACGGCAATCCTCAGCCGGACTCTCACTGGGCAAAGCCGGGTGATACTGTCACGCTGCGCTACGTGGAGGAGTACGAGTACTACGACCCGGATACGGGGGAGATACTTGACCCGGGCAATATCCCGGATGACCAGTCCTTCCGGTACAGGGCCAAAGCTTATCGGGACATTGACTATGAAGTGGCAGCGCTGGTCATCGTGCCCAATACCCTCAGCTACCGCTATTACGGCGCTGACGAGTTCGTCATGAACGACCAGACTTTTTTGAATGACAGCGGCACCAGCGACGTGATGTACTACGCCTGCGATGTGAGCGACGAGAGCACAGCCGGTATGGAGGCTTATTTATCCAAGTTAACAACGAAGCAGCAGACGCAGCTTGACTATGAAAGCAAGGCGACTTATGTCGCAGAATTTGACTCCTTCCGGAATATGTTTCTGATGCTGGGAGGCGTGCTGAGCCTTATCGTGGGCCTTGTAGGCGTGCTCAATTTCCTCAACGCAATTTTAACCGGGATTCTCACGCGCCGTCGGGAGCTTGCCATGCTTCAGGCCATCGGTATGACCGGCAGACAGCTGAAAATCATGCTGGTTTGGGAGGGACTGTATTACGCGCTGGGCGCGGTGTCCGTATCGCTGGTTCTCAGCCTTGCCTCGGGACCTCTGCTGTCCAGAGTGCTGGAAAGCACATTTTGGTTCTTCACCTATCGGTTTACCGCCTTACCCATATTGTCATTGGCGCCGCTCTTCGCTCTTTTGGGCATCTCAGTGCCGCTGGCGGTATATCGGGTGGCTGCCAGACACCCCGTTGTTGAGCGCTTGAGAGAAACGGAATAGCCGATAGCTGCTTTTTCTTCCGCAGAAGGCGGCAATTTGCATAAAACAGGAGGGATGCCGCGCATCCCTCCTGTTTTCCATATTCAACCTGTCTTATCATGATAAGTTCGCAATTTCCCCCTATGACTTCCAGCTTTTGGCGAGGCCGGGTTTTTCTTTTTGGCGTTACCGTACATCTCGCTTGCGTGCGAACGATTCCCCGTCAAGCAGTTCCACTTCCCCAAATATACGCGAAGGAACCGCAAAAAGCGGTTCCTTCGTAAATTCACGTAGGCAAAAAAGTCAGACGGCCTATGCTGTTCCCATGTTATTTGCGTGCCAGAAACACGGCCTTCATGCCCTTATAGGTTTCGTAGCAGTCCAGCTTTGCCACCACCTCAACGGGGGCGTGCATGCTCAGCACCGGAACGCCCGCATCCAGCGTGGCAATGTTGCGGTTGGCCATATAGGCCGCCACCGTGCCGCCGCCGCCTGCGTCCACCTTGCCCAACTCCGCAATCTGCCAAAGCACGCCTGCCTCGTCGAACAGAGAACGGACATAGGCCACTGTCTCCGCGTCCGCGTCGGACGCGCCGGACTTGCCCCGTGCGCCGGTATACTTGCAAAGACCCACGCCGTGGTTCAGCCAGGCGGCATTCCGCTTTTCAAACACATCAGAGAAATTGGGGTCAAACGCGGCCGTCACGTCCGCGCTGAGGCAGAAGGACTTCTCCAAGCACACCCGCAGAGGAACGTCCTGCGCTTCGCACAAATCCTCCATAAAAGTGTCAAACGCGGCGGACTGCAAGCCGGTTACGCCGTCGGAGCCGATCTCCTCCTTGTCCGCCAAAACGCACACCGCCGTCTTCTCGGGCGTTTCCTCCAAGTCCACCAGCGCCCGGAACGCCGCATAGGCGCACACCCGGTCGTCGTGGCCGTAGGCGCCGATCATGCTGCGATCCAGCCCGATGTCGCAGGACATGAAGGCAGGGACGGCTTCCAGCTCGGCGGAGGTCAAATCCTCTTCCACGATGCCGTATTTTTCGTTGAGCAACTGCATCACAGCCAGCTTTACTCGGTCGCTGCCCTCGCTGTCCGGCAAGGGGCGGCTGCCCAGCAGCAGGTTCAGCGTTTCACCGGGAACCGCCTCGCCCAACGGCTTTTTGTTCTGCTCCGCCCCCAGATGGGGAAGGAGGTCTGTGATGATCAGCTTGGGATCCCCTGGGTCCGCACCGATGCGCACAGAAACTGTCTCCCCGTTTTTCAGCGCAACCACGCCCCGAAGCTCCAGCGGCACGGTGGTCCACTGATACTTACGGATACCGCCATAATAATGGGTTTTGAAATAGGCCAGCTCGCCGTCCTCATACAGGGGATTGGGCTTCAAATCCAGCCGGGGCGAGTCAATGTGGGCGGCGGCAATCTGCGCGCCGACGCTTAGCGGCTGCTTACCGATACGGGCCAGATACACGCTCTTGCTCCGGTTGCAGAAATACAGCTTGTCCCCAGTTTTCACTTCCATGCCCCGGGTGAAAGCACGAAATCCCGCCGCCTCCGCCAGACGCACCAACTCCCCCGCACACTCCCGCTCGGTCTTCCCTGCGTCTAAGAATGTCCGATAGTCCGCGCAGTAAGACTCCATGGCCTTCTCATTCTTGGTGTCAAACCGGTCGTAGCCGTGCTTTTTGCCTGCGAGAAGCTTCTCGCGCAGGTCCTTCGTCTTTTTATTTTCTGCCATTTGCCTTATCCTCCTTAATCTGCTCAATCAGACGTATGAAAAATTCCTTCGCGGCCTCCCGAAACGCCTTGGGCGTCTCGGCGGTGTTGCTCAGCTCCCGGTCGCATTTCTCCCGGAAATAATCGTCCTGCTGCTGGGCCGAGACGCGGAGCCTTGCATACTTTTCGTCGATTCCGTCCCGCTCCATAATCCGCCGGACCCGCATTTCAATGGGCGAGGTCACCGCCACGGTGCAGTCGCACAGCCTGTCGATGCCGGACTCAAAAAGGTTGATGGCGTCCAGTGCGCAGAGCTTGCCCCTAAAAGCTGCAATCCGCCGTTCCAGCTCTGGCCGCAGGAAACGGAACACGATGTCGTTGAGCTGGTCCAACCGGTCGTTATCTCCGAAGACCAGCTCGCCCAACGCCTTGCGGTTCAGTGCTCCATTCGGGTTAAAGACCTGTGAACCAAAGGCGCCTGCGATCGCGTCCCGCAGGCCCGTGTCGGTGTTCAGCAGCTCGTAGTACACCGCGTCACAGTCCAGCGCCAGCCCGCCCAAATCCTCCACGGCCTTCAGTGCGCTGGTTTTCCCCGCGCCGGTTCCGCCGGTAAGGCCAAGAATGATGCGTTCCTCCTCCACGTCCACCACGTTGAAGCCCGCCGCCTTTTTCAGTCGGTTGCCGATGGCCAGCCCCAGTCCCCGGTTGTCGGGGCACTGAGCCAGAATTTCCGTCACGTTGCCTGTATCAAAGGCCCGCAGCGCGTCGAACACGCGCTGGGCCTGAATCTCCTTGTCGTCCACAGGGCCAAGCAAATGCGTCTCATAGCCCTGAAACAGGGATTCAAACTCGTCAAAGCAGATCACGCCCACGCCTGGCTTCAAACGCTGAACAACGGCCTGCGCCGTCCTCCGGGGATTGCCGGTGAACACCGTGACGGCTGCCTTGGGCGCGTAATGGCGGTATTTCATGCCGGGGGCTTTGGGTGCTTCGCCCTCCCCCAGCGGCGCGGAAACAGCCTTATCCACCTCGATCTCCCCCAGCACCCGCTGAAGGTCTTCCAGCGGTAATCCGCCGGGGCGCAGCATCCGGGGCGGAGAGACGGTCAAATCCACGATGGTGGATTCTACGCCCACAGTGCAGGGGCCGCCGTCCACAATTCCTTCGATTCTGCCGTCCATGTCCGCCGCCACGTCTGCCGCGGAGGTACAGCTTGGGCGGCCGGAGAGATTGGCGGAAGGGGCGGCGATGGGTACCCCCGCATAGCGGATGATAGCCTGCGTCACCGTGTGGGCCGGACAGCGAACGCCCACCGTATCCAGTCCCGCCGTCACTGCGGCGGGGATGGCGGGGCTTCGCTTTAAAATCATGGTAAGAGGACCGGGCCAAAAATTCCGTGCCAGCGTATACGCCAGCGGCGGTACATCCACGCAGAACCGGGGCAGCCACTGGGCGGATGGAACATGGATGATCAAAGGATTGTCCTGAGGCCGTCCCTTCGCCTCAAAAATCCTATGCACCGCCTCTTCATCCAACGCATTGGCCCCAAGGCCGTATACCGTCTCTGTGGGCACGGCCAGCAGCCCTCCGGAGCGAATGATGTCGGCGGCTGTCTGAATTTTCTCCTCCACAATCCGCTGCTGGCCCTTGATGTTGGTTAAATCAATAAATTTTGTCTCCATGCGGTTACCTTCTGTTTTACGCGGGCTTCGCCCGTTTTTATTTTTCCTGCTTTCGCAGCTTTTCCGCCGTGTCGGCGGCGATCAGCGCGTCAATCAGCTCGTCCAGCTCGCCATCCATCACACTGTCCAGTTTGTACAGCGTCAGGCCAATCCGGTGGTCCGTCACCCGACTTTGGGGGAAGTTATAGGTGCGGATGCGCTCGCTCCGGTCCCCGCTGCCCACCTGACTGCGGCGGCGGGCGGCCTGATCCGCGTCCCGCCGGGCAAGCTCCGCCTCATACAGCCGGGAGCGCAGCACCTTCATGGCCTTTTCCCGGTTCTTGTACTGGCTCCGCTCGTCCTGACATTCCACCACCGTCCCGGTGGGCAAGTGTGTGATGCGGATGGCAGACTCCGTTTTGTTGATGTGCTGCCCTCCCGCACCGGAAGCGCGGAAGGTGTCAATCTGCAAATCGCCGGGGTCAATGGCGAACTCTACTTCCTGTGTCTCCGGCAGCACGGCAACGGTGGCAGCGCTGGTGTGGATGCGCCCGGCAGACTCCGTCTCCGGCACCCGCTGCACGCGATGAACCCCGCTTTCAAACTTGAACCGGGACCATGCGCCGTCGCCCTCTACCAGAAAGCTAATTTCCTTTACGCCACCCAGCTCCGTGCGGTTCTCGTTGACAACATCCACAGAAAACCTCCGTTTTTCGGCGTACATGAGGTACATTCGGAAAAGGGCCGCCGCAAACAGCGCGCTTTCCTCCCCGCCGACGCCGCCCCGGATTTCCACCACCACATTGCGCCCGTCATTCGGGTCCCGGGGCAGCAACAGGGGCTTTAGCGCTGCCTCCAGTCGTTCCGACTCCGCCCGTGCCTCCGGCAGTTCTTCCTGCGCCATGGCCCGCAACTCCGGGTCGTTCAAAAGCGCTTCCGTCTCCCGCAGGCGGCGGTTCGCCCGCTCCCAGACAGAGAAAGCCTCCGCCACCGGAGCAAGCTCCTTCAGCTCTTGATTCACCACCCGCAGCCGGTCCGCATCGCCATAAACCGACGGGTCTCCAAGCTGGGTTTGCAGCGCGTCGTACCGAACCGCAATCTCTTTCAGTTTTTCAAACAAGCAGTTTGCCTCCCCTCTTTTATGCCGGGAAGGCCGCTAACTCTGACACTCCCGCCCCTCCAAAAACGCCCGGGTCCGGCGGAGAAATTCCTCCTGCCAAAAGTGATAGCCCACGGACCCAGCCCGCAAAGATACGGCGGTTTGATGGGGCTGGGAAAGATACTTGTCCATCTGGTCGTAAATCTCCTCGTATTTGGCGTTTCCGCCCCGAAGCAGTACATAGGATACGTCGGTCAGGAGATGCCCCTGCTCCTGCAAAAAGCTGCGCACGGCGCTGCTGCACCGCCCGGCCCAAACCGGCGTGCCAAGAATCACCAGCTTATAATTCGTCAGGGGTTTTTCCGTTTCAAAGGGCTGGAGCGTCTCCACCGTGCGGCGCATGGCATCCATTCCGCTGCGTAAAAAGCCCTTCACGCCGGAACGGTTCACTCCATCCTTCAATTCCACCAGCTCCGCGTCCAGCGCGGCGGATAGCTCTTGCATCGCCGTCTTGGTGTTCCCCGTGCGGGAGTAATACATACATAAAATATCGCTCATAAGACCTCCCTGCTTCTCTTGCGGGCAAAACCCGCCTGTCCTCAGCGGTCAAATCCTCATTACGCCCCGTTCAGCCTGTTCCACATGGCCTTTGCAAGTGCGAAATATTCCCTGGTATAGTAGTTTGCCGTCAGCCACCAGTAAGGCAGCCGCGCGGGGACCCCGGTCACGGTGATGGGCGTTTCAAAATCCGTCAGATAGCGAACCCGCGCCATATGAAAGTCGTTAGTCACAACAGCCACGCTGTTATTGTAAGTGTCAATTCCCAATTCGCTGAGAATCCTGCTGGAATACGCCAGATTTTCAGCCGTGGTGGTAGAGCGCTCTTCCAGATACAGCCGCCCGCCGTTTATTCCAACTGCCGTTAGATAGTCGTACATGGCCTGGGCCTCGGTGACGTCCTCTCCCGGTCCCTGCCCTCCGGAGAGGATTACGGGTGTGTCCGGTGGCATCTGGCTCAGATAGGTTTTAGCGGTGTCCAGCCGGGAGGCCAACACCAGAGAGGGCGTTTTCCCGTTGACCCCGGCCCCCAGCACAACCACGGCTGCGGGAGAGGCCCCGGAGGGCGGCATCCGCCCCACCTTTACCAAAAAAGCCTCTACCGCCGCAAAGGAAAGGATTCCCACTGCGGCACATGCAAGAAACAGAACCTTGCAGACCTTTCCGGCCCTGCTTTTTTCACTCCACCGGATCAGTGCCGCCCACAGGAGCAGGGCTGCGGCAATCCCTCCGCACAGCCATGCGGAAAACTTCATGCCCGGCACAAACCAAATTCCCATTCCCGCCAGCAGAGCCAAACCTGCCGCCGCCAGAGAAATCCGAACCGTTTTTTTCATTCCGCCGCCTCCGAAAGTGCCTCCCACTTTTCATACAGCTCATCCAGCGCCGCCTGCACCGCGTCTTTTTCCGCAAGCAGGGCGTTCAGCTTTTCATAGTCGCAGGCTGCGGCCATCATGTCCGCGTCCAGCTTTTCAAGCAGAGTCTCCGTCTCACCGATATGGCGTTCACAAATGACAAGCTGCTTGCGGGCGGCGGTCTGTTCCCGTCCTGTCCGGGGCGGTTTTTGCGTAACGGCCTCATCCTTTACAGCTTTTGTGTTCTCATGCTTTTTTTGTGTTTCCCGGTCCTTTTCCTCCCGGTAACGAGCAAAGCCCATTGGCCAGTCGGTAATGGTTCCGCCAGCTACCTCCCAGATACGGGTGGCGAAGCGGTTGATAAAATACCGGTCGTGGGAGACGAACAGCAGCGTTCCGTCAAAGCTCTCCACCGCGTCCTCTATCCACTCCCGCGAGTCGATATCCAGATGGTTGGTGGGTTCGTCCAGAATCAAAAAGTTAATTTCCCCGTCCATCAGCATACATAGCCGCAGGCGGCTCTTTTCCCCGCCGGAAAGGACGGAAACAGACTTAAACACGTCCTCTCCCCGGAAATCATAGGATGCCAGCCGGTTCCTCGCGCTGGTTTCCGTCATGCCCCGCTTGGTAGCTTGAAGATTCTCCACCAAGTTCCAGTCAGGGTGGTCGAAATGGATAATCTGAGGCAGGCAGGCCGCCTTGACGGCAGGCCCCAACTTGATACGCCCTTCATCGGGGTATTCCTCATCCATTACCATCTTGATAAGGGTGGACTTTCCCGCCCCGTTGTCGCCGATGAGGGCGATGCGCTCGCCCCCCTCCACCTTCAGGCTGATGTCCTCGAAGAGCTTTCGCTCCCCGAAGGATTTGGAAACATTCCGAATCGTCAGGGCCTCATCCCCCTGAAAGTCGATGGAGGAAAAGCGGGCGTCCATCTTCCTGCGCTTGGTGGGCCTGTCGGTGGTGCGCATCCGTTCGATGCGCTTTTCCATGGAAAACGCCCGCTTGTACATCGCGTCGTTTCCCATAAAAGCCCACAGCCGCAGGCGGTCCGCCGCCTCGGTAAGCTGGGCGATTTTGGCCTGCTCTTTTTCGTACTGCTTCAGCTTTTCCTGATAGCGCCGCTCTTTTTCCACGGCGTAGAAGCTGTAATTTCCGCTGTAAAACTCCGCCTTGCCGCCGTTGATTTCAATAATCCGCGTCACGGCCCGGTCCAGAAAATACCGGTCATGGGAGATTGCCACCACAGTACCTTTGAAATGGGAGATATACTCCTCCAGCCACTCCGTTGCGTGAAGGTCCAGATGGTTGGTGGGCTCGTCCAGCAGCAAAACGTCCGTGTCCTCCAGAATCAGGCGGCCCAGATTCACCCGGGTCTTTTCTCCGCCAGAGAGACGGTCAAAGGGTTCCGAGCGCATGGACTGCGGGATGGAGAGGCCGTTTGCCACCTTGTTGACGGCCACCTCCGTGTCATACCCGCCGAACAACTCAAACTTTTCTGTCAGCGCCCCATACCGCCGCAGCAGCGCCGGGTCGCTCTCCCCTGCTTCCATACGGCCCGCAAGGTCTTCCATCTCTTTTGCCAAAGCCGAAAGACGGTCGAAAGCCGTGCGCAGCACGTCCTCCACCGTATACCCCTCGGGATAGACGGGAATTTGAGAAATCAGGCCCAGCCGGCGGCCCTTTGCAAGGGACACGCCGCCCGCGTCATAGTCCAGCTCGCCAGTGAGAATGCGGAACAGTGTGGTTTTCCCCGCGCCGTTAGGACCCAAAAGCCCTACCCGCTCTCCCTCGTCAATCTGAAAGGTCAGCCCGTCCAGTATTTTCTTTTCCAAATCAAAGGACTTGACCAGCCCTTCTACCTGTATTTCTATCATTTGTGTTCCTTAATCCTGATAATCCTGTGCTTTTAAAAACTCCACAATGGTCTCAAAATGCATGGAAAAGTGAGAAGCCTTCACCAGTGCGCTGGTATCCGGCTCGAACTGGCACAGCAGCTCATCCTTCGCCGCGTCTTTGTCCGGAAAGTGGAGCGCGCAGCCGCCGGAGGCCAGCGTACCCTCCGCAATTTTCTCCGCCTTTTCCCCGATGGCGATGACCATATCGATGCCCAGCATAGCCGCCAGCGCACCGATATTATAGTGGGCGGCTTCTCCGTGATCCCCCAACTCGCCCATATCCCCTAAAATTGCCAGCTTGCGCGAGCCGGTACTCTTTGCCAGCACCTCCAGTCCCGCCGCAACTGACTGGGGGTTCGCGTTATAGCAGTCGTTCAGGATGATGCGTCCGCCGGGAAGGCGCACCACCTCCATCCGATTTCCCACGCCCTGAAAGGCCGCCACGCCGGAGACAATCTGTGAATGATCCAGACCCAGCAGCTCCGCGATAGCCACGGCCATAGAGGCGCAGTACACCAAATGCTGTCCCGGCGCGTTAATCGTCAAATCGTACACATCTTTTTTGGTGGTAATGCGGCAGCAGGTTCCGTCCAGTCCCCGGTCGGATACATCGCTGACCCGCACACTGCACCCCTCTGACTGTCCGCACCGCAATGTGGTAAAGGGCAGCTTCAGCGTGTTCAGCAGCGCGTCGTCTCCATTGAGAATTGCCACGCCGGCGGGCTTCAAAAAGTCAAAAATCTCACTTTTGGCCTTTAAAATTCCCTCCCGGCTGCCCAAAAATTCGATGTGGGCGTCCCCGACGTTGGAAATTACGGCAATATCGGGACGCACCAGCTCGGAGAGATAGTGGATCTCTCCGAAGTGGTTCATGCCCGTTTCAATCACCGCCGCCTGATGCTCCGGCGTCAGGCCGAACAGCGTCAGGGGCGTTCCGATGTCATTGTTGAAATTCTCCGGCGTTTTCAGCACCTTTAGTCCCGCCGAGAGGACTGTGGCGATCATCTCCTTGGTGGTAGTCTTCCCCACGGAGCCGGTAATCTGGACAAAGGGAATGTCAAACCGATCCCGGTAGGCGGAGGCCAGCGCCTTCAGCGCCAAACGGGTGTCGTCCACCTTGATGTAGAATTTATCGGGTCGGAGATCGGCGGGCAGACGGGCGCAGAGCGTCCCGGCAGCGCCCGCTTCCAGCGCACTGTCAATAAAATCATGGCCGTCAAACCGCTCGCCCTTCCATGGCACAAACAGGCACCCGGGAGGCATTTCCCGGCTATCGGTGCACACGGCGGAGATGGAAGGCGCGTCCTCCCGGGGGTTCCACCACACGCCGCCGACGGCGGATTCAATCTCCCTGACAGTCATTGGCAGCATGATGACACGTCCTCCTTAAAGAAAGCTGAACAATCTCCTCGCAGAGCTCTTCATAGGTAAGCCCCGCGGCGGCAGCTTCCTTGGGCATGAGACTGGCGGAGGTCAGGCCCGGGAGAGAGTTAATCTCCAAACACCACGGCACACCGGCCCCATCCAGCACAAAATCAGCCCGGGAATACACCGACAATCCCAGCAGACGGTGAAGATTCAGCGCCATTTCGCCAATCTCCTCCTGCTGCTCCCCGGTGATATCGGCCGGACACAACTCCAGCGCCCCGCCGGACTGGTACTTCGCCTCGTAGTCGAATTTTCCCTTGGCGGAAATAACCTCGACCGACGGCAGCCACCGGTCCCCCAGTACGCCGGTGAAAATATCCCGGCCCACAATTCGCTCTTCCACAATAATCTGCCCGTCAAAGTGCAGAAGATCCCGCAGAGCGGCTTTCAGCTCCTCCCGCGTCTCGGGCATGTAAACCCCAATGGAGGAGCCGCCTCCCGGCGTCTTCACCACACAGGGCATCGGCAGCTCTTCCGACAGGGCATCCACCTCTGCCTCGCCATACTCCACCAGCCGCCACTTGGGCGTGCGGATCCCGGCGGCTTCCATCAGCCGCTTCGTGACCACCTTATCCATCGCCATGGCGGAGGAAAGGTGCCCCGATCCGGTATAGGGGATTCCCAGCAAATCCAGCGTAGCCTGAATGCGGCCGTCCTCCCCGCTCTCGCCGTGCAGCCCCACGAACACAAGGTCGGCCAAAGCACAGACGTTTAAAACATCCTTTCCGATCAGGCTGGGGCCTCGGTCCTTCCGGCTGCGGCGCACCGCTTCCAGATCCGGCGCGGTGGTTTTAATGGCAGCGTTTCCGCAGCGTCCGTCCGGTGCGTCGAACACGGCCTCCAGCGGACCGTCATAGTCCTCAAGCCCCAAAAACAAATCCACCAAAACAGCGCTGTGCCCCCCCTTGCGGAGCGCCCGGCACACAGCCGTCCCCGTAACCAGCGAAACTTCTCGCTCCTGCGAAAGACCGCCGGCCAATACCACGATCTTCATGGTTCCTCCTTCCGCCGCCGTCGGCGGCCCACACAAATGCCCTTTTCCCACAGCCCGCCACAGGCGGGACCGGACTATCCAATAGCTATTGCAATCCGTACCAGTTTAGCACAAATTTTCCGTGAATACAAGCGCAGGAACCTGCCGGAAATACTTTTCGGCAGGTTCCTGTACTTTTTTCTTCATGAAGCGCCTGGGCTTTTTTTCAGCGCATCCAGTCCAGAAGCCCAGTCTGCTCTCCGTCCAGCAGCGTCCCCGCCGCGCAGAGCATCTGCGCCGCGTCCGCCCGGGTCATGGGCTGGGCAAGTGTGCCGCTTCCAAAGCTGCCCACGGACATCACGCTGACAGCCTCCAGATTCCCCACGGCCTGTGCCGCCCAAGAAGGCGTTGCGTCCCGGTCAGCGTACCATGTGGCAAGGTCCACGTCGCCCACCGCCAGCACTCGGTCCAAAATGGCAGCCGCCTCGTTGAAGCTCACGGGTTCATTGCTGCGGAAAGCCGCTCCTGTCTCGGTGGAGACGCCCCGGATAATTCCTTCGGAAAGGCCCGCCGCCGCATAGGACTTAGCCCATGTTGGGATTGCCTCGTCGTCGGAGAAGCCGGTCATGGTAACGGTATCCGCCGGGAGATTTGCAAGCTCCATGGTCATGGCCAGAAATTCGGCCCGGGAAAGCGTGCGCTCCGGCTCAAAATAATATTGCCCGCCGATACGTGCGCCGGTAAAGGCCCCCTTCTCCGCCAGATACTGGGCGGCGGCAGCAGCGGAGCTGTCTCCCATGTCCTGATATTCTACGCCGGATTTTGTCTTTTCCACCATCACAGTAACGGTGGCGGGAGCGGAGACATTCCCCGCAGGGTCCGTCACCACATAGGTGAAGCTGTCCTTCCCGCTTTTGCCCTCTGTCGGCGTATAGGTGAATACATCCCCCGCCACGGTGACAGTGCCTTTCTTCGGCGCTGTGTCCACGGTAAAGGTCAGTTCGCCGTTCTCATCGTCCGAGGCTAAAAACTGTGCGCGGTAGGGAATGTTGCGGTAGGTTCTGACAGAAATTTCCTTTGCGATGGGTGCGCCCTGAACCGGCGGCGCCGGCTCTTCACTCTTTTTGCCGAACAGCGCTTGGGCGGGCACGGTCAGCGTCACCAGCAGTGCCAGCAACAACGCCGATACGCGGGCTTTCTTATTTGACATTTTCAAGGGAACACGACCTCCTGTTGTAAATTCTATGATTCAAATTCTGTGTGGAGGTAGTGTTTGCCGCGTCCGGAAGATTATACAGAAAAAGAGCAGCTTTTGCCGCTCTTTTTCAATGACTTTATGACACCCTTTTACGCGGATGTGCGCAAACAGCTTATTTTGAAAAAATCGTGCGTTATCCCATGGCCCGATGCAAAAATGTGGCGATTTGCCCACGAGTGCAGATAGCATCGGGAGCAAACATATTCAGCGGTTTTTCCGGTGGTAACGCCCTTTTCCACCGCCCACGCCACGGCCTTGGCATATGGCGCATCTGCGGCCACGTCGGTGAACGCGGCGGATTTTTCGGCCTCAGGCTTTCCCGCAAGCGCCCAGAGATATGCAACCGTCATGGCCCGGGTGCAGGGCGCGGACGCGCCAAAGGCGCTACCGGATACCAGACCTTGCTCGGCTGCCCACAGCGCCGCCTTATAAAAGTAGTCCCGCTCGGTCACATCCGTAAAGGGATTGGCTGCGGAAGCCTCCGGCTGCCCGTTGGCCCGCCACAGGAACGTCAGGATCTGCGCCTTGGTACAGGTCTCACCGGGCGCGAAAGTGGTTGCCGTCTTGCCGGTTGTGATTTTCTGCGCCACCGCCCACTTCACCGCATCGAAGCAGTATGCCCCGGCGGCCACATCGGTAAAGGAATTGCCGCTTTCGCCGGAGGAACTTTCGGCGGTGAGACCGACCCAGGGCACGTTCTCATCATTCTTCTCGCTATACCTAAAATAGCCTAAAAGGAAACTCTTAAAATAATTTGAATCATTAGAAGTTAGTTCCGGCAAGTCCGTGACCCTTTCCACGTTTCCGCACATCAGGGTCAATTCCCAGCCCACGTAGTCTGTGGCTGGGAAAGTGAATCTGTAGGTCCCGTTGTGCCGGATATAATCGGAATTGCCCACCCATCTGTTGTCCTTCGCCAGCTCGCTACCGTTCTCACCCGTAAGGTAAACGCGCTGCAGTACACTGTCGGCTTTCAGAATATATTCAGCGGTTTTCATCACTATACCGCCGGTACTGGCATTGCCGCCGTTGGAAAGAAGGTCAAACTTTGCGCCAATTATAGAGTTCGTCCCCCCTCTTGCGCATCCGTGACGGTGACAGTGATCTTCGCGCCGTCGGGCACGCCGTAAATGGGACACCGGAAGTTCTCGCCATTCTTATCAGCCAGCTTTCCGGCATAGAGCACGTGAGCCTTATCAATGGTCAGCACAGCACCACAGTAGTTTGAAAGCGTCAAAGGCGCGTACTTCGTCTCCGCCGCCCCCGGCCCCCACGCTCAGAAGTCCCAGCAGCAGCGCGGCTGTCAGAAAGCTTGCAAAAATTCTTTTCGTGGTTTTGCCCTCTTTCTTATTCACCGCAAGGCTCCGGCTTACCCCGAGAAAGCCTCCAGCGCCTTGGCATCCTGCTTCCGCTTTTCCTCCAGCGCCTCTTTCAGAATCATATCCTTCACCTTCATGAGACGGATGGTGGTGGCGCGGTCGTTTTCATCCAGCTTCATATTGATAAACCGGATGGTTTCCTGGGTATTGGGAATCATCACATACTCCAGCGCGTTGACGCGGCGGCGGGTCTTCTCAATTTCCTCCGCCATCAACTGGGCCGACTTTTCAATCTGCGCCAGCTTCAGCATCTTGCGGAAAACCTTTCCCAGCGCGTCCACTGCCGTGTCCAGCTCGCCGGAGGTTCCGGCGAAGCCGTAGGGGTAAATGTCGCTGTCCGACTGGGTTTTGGTCTTAAAATCGTAGACCGGCACATTGACGGACATGACGTTCTGAAAACCCATCGTCAGCTCCACGCTCTGTTTCGGATACAGCAGCGCCTGCTCCATCGCCTCAGACGACATGAGGGCCGACGCCACGGTAAACGAATCGTGGACGGTCATCAACTCCGCTTCCACCTCCGCCCGGAGGGCACGCACCTCCCGGACAGTCTCCAGAAACTGCTTCATCAGCTCATCCCGCTTATCCTTGAGGAGCTTGTGGCCCCGCTGGGCGGTACGAAGCTTTCCCTTAAGCCGGGTCAGCTCCATGCGGGTGGGGTTCACATTAAGCTTCGGCATGGTCCCCCCTCCTTACTGTTCATCCTTTTTGGGCCAGTATTTTTCAATCAGCTCCGGCTTGATACGCTTCAACTCGCCCTTGGGCAGGATGCTCAAAAGCTCCCAGCCCAGGTCCAGCGTCTCCTCAATGGAGCGGTTTTCGTCATAGCCCTGATTTACATACCGCCGCTCAAACTCGTCCGCAAACTTTGCATACAACAAATCCGTGGGCGTCAGGGCGGCCTCACCCAAAATGCTCATCAGCTCCTTGTTATCCTTGCCGGTGGAATACGCAGCAAAAAGCTGGTTCATAGTGCTGGCGTGATCCTCACGGGTCTTCCCCTCACCGATGCCCTTGTCCTTTAAACGGGACAGAGAGGGCAGCACGTCCACGGGGGGGTGGATATTCTTGCGGTACAGCTCGCGGGCCAGAATGATCTGTCCCTCGGTGATATATCCGGTCAGATCCGGGATGGGGTGGGTCTTGTCGTCTTCGGGCATGGTCAGAATGGGAATCAGCGTGATGGAGCCCTTCTTCCCAAGCTGGCGGCCTGCCCGCTCGTACATGGTGGCAAGGTCGGTATACAGATAGCCAGGGAAACCCCGACGGCCGGGAACCTCTTTCTTTGCGGCGGAAACTTCGCGCAGCGCCTCGGCATAGTTGGTGATGTCCGTCAGAATAACCAGCACATGCATATCCTTTTCAAAAGCCAGATACTCCGCGGCGGTCAGGGCCATACGGGGCGTTGAAATGCGCTCTACGGCGGGGTCGTTTGCAAGGTTTGAAAACAGCACGGTCCGGTCGATGGCACCGGTGCGCTTAAACTCGCTGACAAAGAACTCCGACTCCTCGAAGGTGATGCCGATGGCGGCAAACACCACCGCGAAGTTGGAAGCCTCATCGCCCCGCACTCTGGCCTGACGGGCAATCTGCGCCGCCAGATTCGCGTGGGGCAGACCGGAACCGGAGAAAATGGGCAGCTTCTGCCCACGGACCAGTGTGTTCAGTCCGTCGATGGTAGATACGCCGGTCTGAATAAATTCGTTGGGGTAGTCCCGGGCAGCCGGGTTCATGGGCAGGCCGTTGATGTCCTTGTACTCCTCTGCCAGAATGGCGGGGCCGCCGTCGATGGGCTCACCCATGCCGTTGAACACGCGGCCCAGCATATCTGCGGAAACGCCCAGACGCAGCGGGTGGCCCAGAAAACGGACCTTGGACTGCGCCAGATTGATGCCCGCGGCAGAGTCGAAAAGCTGAACCACGGCGGTATCGCCGTTGACTTCCAGCACCTTGCCCTGACGGACAGAGCCGTTTTGCAGCTCCACCTCCACCAGCTCGTCATAGGTGACGCCCTCAACCTGCCGAACCATCATCAGGGGGCTGACAATTTGTTCTACGGTGCGGTATTCCTTAATCATCAGTCCTCACCTCCCTGCGCGGCAATCGCCGCGATCTCCTGTGACATGGCCTCTTCCATGGCGGCGTACGCCGCCTCGTATTCCTCCGCAGGCACGCTTTTGGCGCGTCCGATAGATTCCCGAGACGGGATAGAAAACAAATCTGCCGCGTCCGCGCCCCCCGCGATTGCCTCCCGACAGAGCTGATCGTACCGCAAAATAATTAACAAAAGCTTCTTCTGCCGGTCGTAGCTGGAATAGCCGTCGATGTCCGTAAAGGCATTCTGCTGCAAGAAGTCCTCCCGGATCATACGGGCCGTCTCCAGCGTCAACTGGTCGTTGGCAGACAGCGCGTCCTTACCCACCAACTGGACGATTTCGTTCAGGCTGGCCTCGTTTTGCAGAATGCTCATGGCCTGACTCCGGTCCTTCATAAAGCCCTCGCCCAAGTTCTCGTCAAACCAGGGTCTCAGGGAATCCAGATACAGCGAGTAGGAGTTCAGCCAGTTGATGGCCGGAAAATGACGCTTGTAGGCCAGAGACGAATCCAGCGCCCAGAAGACCTTCACAATCCGCATGGTGGCCTGGGACACCGGCTCGGACAGGTCGCCGCCCGGAGGCGACACCGCGCCCACGGCGGTAAGACTGCCCCGGCGCTCGCCGGAGCCAATGCACTCCACGCTGCCTGCCCGCTCGTAGAACTGGGCCAGACGGGAACTCAAATATGCGGGATAGCCCTCTTCACCGGGCATCTCCTCCAGACGGCCGGACATTTCGCGCAGCGCCTCGGCCCAGCGGGAGGTGGAGTCGGCAATAACCGCCACGTCGTAGCCCATGTCGCGGAAATACTCCGCGATGGTGATGCCGGTGTAAACCGACGCCTCACGGGCCGCCACAGGCATATCGGAGGTGTTTGCGATCAGCACCGTGCGCTTCATCAGGGACTCGCCGGTACGGGGGTCGTTCAACTCGGGAAATTCCCGCAGCACGTCGGTCATTTCGTTGCCCCGCTCACCGCAGCCAATGTAAACCACGATGTCCACGTCGGACCATTTGGCCAACTGGTGCTGAACCACCGTTTTGCCGGAACCGAAGGGGCCCGGTACGGCGGCGGTGCCGCCCTTGGCGATGGGAAACAGGGTATCAATGACCCGTTGGCCGGAGCTGAGAGGCCGGGTGGGGGGATACTTGTGCCGATAAGGACGGCCCACGCGGACGGGCCACTTCTGGGCCATGGCCAGTTCCACCGTCTTGCCGTCCTCCGTCTCAATCACCGCCACCGTCTCCAAAACGGTGAAGGAGCCGCTTTCAATCTTCTTCACCGTACCGCTGACGTTCGGCGGCACCATGATTTTGTGCAGCACAACCGGCGTCTCAGGAACGGTACCCAGAATATCGCCGCCAATTACTCTATCGCCAACATTTGCAACAGGTGTAAAGTCCCATTTCTTGTCATGGTCCAGTGCAGGAACCTCGATGCCACGGGTGATGTTGGAGCCTACCTTTTCCACGATCTTCTCCAATGGGCGCTGGATGCCGTCGTAAATGCCTTCAATCATGCCCGGCCCCAGTTCCACGCTCATGGGCGCGCCGGTGGTCACCACCTCCGCGCCGGGGCCTAAGCCGGAGGTCTCTTCATAGACCTGAATGGACGCAGAATCGCCCGTCATGGTCAAAATTTCGCCGATCAGCCGCTGGGGGCCCACACGCACCACGTCGGACATATTGGCGTCCGACAGGCCCGTGGCCACCACCAGCGGTCCGGATACTTTTACAACTTTACCGCTCAAACAGACAACCTTCTTTCAGGATAAATTCGCTCTCTGGACGGGAGGCGCGTTCATGGCAAGAGCGCAGTCTCCTTCCCCGCGTCACAGGATATCGGCGCCGACCGCCCTTTCAATCGAGTTCTGGATGTTGCGCCTGCCGATGCCAAGGATTCCGCCCCGTCCGGGAATCAAGATGACGGCGGGGCGCAGCTCGTCCTTATATCGGTCCAGCACATCCGGCAGCTTCGCCGCCAACTGTTCCGTCAGATAGATTACCGCGCAGTCGGTTTTTGCCAGCTCGTGAATCTTTTTGCGGGCCTCCTCCGGCACGGAGATGGGATAGGTGTCCAGCCCCAAAGCCCGAAAGCCCATGACGGATTCCCAGTCCCCCACCACCGCGATGCGATAGGTCGTTGCCATTTTTTCACACTCCTTACGTCCGCAGCCGCGCCCGGATAATCTCCGGGTCCAGCCCCGCGGCCCGGCCCATCAAAAGAATCCGGAGATTTGTATACTCCGTCTCCCGCGCGGCCAGATAGCCAATCAGCGGCGCTTCCCCGAACGCCACCATCTGTGCGCCGGAGAGATACCCGGACACCGCGTCGTCGCACAGCTTTTCAAACTTTGTCAGTCCTCCGCCCTTCAGTGCGTCGAAGCCAGCCTTTGCAGCGGTCTCCAGCTCGGTGCCCGCGTACAGAGCCTCAAGGCTGTCTCCACAGTCGCACGCAACCTCCAGCACCTCGCTCTCGTCCACGCTTCCGCCGGAAAAGAGCACGCCCTCCAAAAAGGCCTCTGTCTTGCCCATGCGGATAGTCCGGACCAGTGCGCGGAGGTTCGCCGCATCAATAGAGATACGGACATAGCCCTGAAGAAATTCGCTTCCGGTTTCCTTCGCTGTCTCCAGCTCATCCCGATATCTCCAGCGGTCCAGCACCATGTCCCCCAGTTGGGGATCGCGGGTGGTGTCCAAAACCGCCTTCCCTTCGGCGATAGCAAGGGCCAGCAGGGGCGGAAGCTGATTGCCCTCGCCGCCGGTAATTGCTTCCTTTAACTCTGCCGCCGGAACCCGGCCCAGATCCGTCAGCATATGGTCCGGGTTCATGTCCAGCGCCTGCGCCTTTAAAATGGCCTTGGCGTTGTGGTAATCGTATTTCAGCTTGAAGATATCCAGATATCTCCTGTCCGGAGCACTGTCGCCCAAGTCCCGTAAAGTCTCTTCCCTTGCAGCGGTAATTGCCGCGTCCATAGCCTCCGGACTTTCAAGGCTCATGTCGGGATACCCGTTTTCCTGTAGGAGCTTTACCA
Organism: Oscillibacter sp. UBA6647; assembly: GCA_002455655.1. Lineage (GTDB taxonomy): Bacteria > Bacillota > Clostridia > Oscillospirales > Oscillospiraceae > Oscillibacter. The sequence goes on from DKLF01000057.1 coordinate 26,752, forward strand.
CTTCTTCGTCGCTGCGGGCGGAGAGGATCTGCTCCATTCTCTCGCCCGTCAGCAACCCCGTTTCCATGGCGCGGATGCGGGCGGATATCACCAGATAATCGGTGTCCTTGATTTTATTTGACAAGGCGCTTCCTCCCTGCTCGTTGATTCGTTACCCTTCCGGGAACAGCACTGCGGCGACCTCACCGGCCATCTCGCCCTTTTTCAGGCGCACCAGCGTGTCAAAGGTGCAGTTGACCTCCACACTGCCATCCACCAGAATGAAGCCGCCCTTCAGCGGTCTTGTTTCTTCGGAGAGGGTCAGCTTTCCGTTCAGCCGCCGATTGGCTTCGTCCACGGCGGCTCGGCCGATTTTTTCCCGGTCTGCGGGAGAAAACACAGCTTCTCCCCCGCCCTGACCGGCGGCCCGGACCAGCAGGTCCGCAGCCACGGCAATGTACCGATCCTCCGGCAAATCCCGAAGGGTCTTCAGCGCCAGTTCAAAAGCGGCCTCCACCTGAGATTGCCGCGCGGCCAGCAGGTCCTTCCGGGCCTCCATCTGCGCAACGCTCACCAGACGTTCCTCCCGCTCCGCAGC
>DKLF01000057.1:27414-31728 GCA_002455655.1 Oscillibacter sp. UBA6647
CTTCCTCCCGCTCCGCAGCGGCTTTTTCATTCTTCGCGGCAGCCTCCGCCGCCTCACGGTCCGCCTGAGCACGATACTTTTCAGCAATTTTCTCCGTCTCGGCCTTCGCCCCCGCCAGCACGCGGTCGATTTCCGACTGCGCCTCCGCGGCGATGCGGTCCGTGATTTTTTCGATTCCGTTCATATCGACTCCCCTTTCTGTGGGGCCATCAGCTAATGTTGATCAGCATGAGCATGGAAGCCAGCAAGGACAAAATGGCATAGAATTCCACGGTGATGCACAGCACCATGCCCTTGGACCAGTCGTCCGGCTTCTTGGCAAGAATATTGATGGAGCCTGCGGCCACGCGGCCCTGTGCGATGGCGGAGAACAGTCCGCCCAGCGCCATGGGAAGGCAGGCCATAAAATATTGCATGCCCTGCGCCACGGTCAGAGCAGGAAGCTCCCCGCCGAGCAGGCCCATGCGGAAAATGGCAAAGAACCACACCACCAGACCGTACAAGCCCTGCGTGCCGGGGATCACCTGAAGAATCATAACCTTACCAAACTTGCTGGGGTCCTGGCAAAGCAGACCGGTGCCCGCCTCGCCGGCAATGCCGGTGCCTTTTGCGGAGCCGATGCCCGAAAGAACCGCCGCCAGACCCGCGCCCAGCAGCGCCAGAGCCAGACCGCCGATGCTACCCAAAAAGGTCAGGCTCTGCTGGAGTTCTACCATCTGTGCTAAATCACTCATTGTAAGTTTCCTCCCTTATTCTTTTACGATATCAACATATTTGGTTTTAATCTCCAAAGGCCGGAACCGCTTGCCTCCGTCCTCATAGAACTTGTTGAAATACTCCAGACACTGGAGTCTCAGGTCATGAACGTAGCAGCCCAGCAGGTTCAGCGCAAAGTTCAGGGCGTTACCCGCCAGAGAGATGATGAGAAACACCACCACATTGCCGGGGATGGCACCCAAGGTGTTGAACACCTGCGCGATGACGCTGCCCGCCAGCATGAGGGCCATCAGACGGGAATAGGACAAAATGTCTCCAAAGTAGCCCGTAATGTGGTTATAGAGCGAGCCAAACACTGCCCCCACCTTGCCAAAGCCTTTAGCGTTCCAGCCGGAGCCAACCAGCACCATCACACCGCCGACAAGCAGCACCAGCTTGGTCACGCCCAGAGCGGCCAGCCCCCCGCCGAGAAACACAATCCACCAAGTCACTTCTTCCCACAGGGCATCCATGATCTGTCCCCGCTTGAGCTTTTTGTAAAAGCTGATGGCCATGCCCACGTTAATCTGAACGAAGCCCAGACACATCGAGCCAATCAGAATCATCAGCGTATCATCCAGCGGAGTAAACAGGGCGGGCAGGGTAAACACCGTACCCGGGCTGATAATTCCCACGAGCTGGGTCAAAAAGTCTCCAAAGAAGCCGCCGGTCAGCGCCCCCACGATAAACACGCTGACACCGCAAAGGCGCATCAAGCCGAAGAAATGCTCCATGCCCCCCTTTGGTTTGTACTTGTTCAGCACAATCGATGAGGCCAGCAGCATCAAAAGTCCATAGCCCATATCCGCCATCATGATGCCGTAAAACAAAATAAAAAAAGGCGCCATCAGCGGGTTGGGGTCCAGACTTCCATACGCCGGGAGGGAGTACATATCCGTCACCATGTTCAGCGGCTTTGTCAGCCAGTTATTCTTTAGCTGTACGGGAACGTCCGGGTACTCTTCCTCGCTGGGCTCGGAAGTCTCCCACGCGCAGCCACGCTTCTCCAGCAAAGAAGCAAGCTTTCCCTCCGCCTCCGCAGGAACCCAGCCTTCAAAAAAGACAATGGTTCCGTCGGTGAGGATGCGCTGGGCGTCCTCGTCCTGCGCCACCTCCGTGTTCAGACGGTCAGCGTGAAGGCGCAACGCATCCCGCGCGCCGCCGCAGGCGGCCAGCTCATCCGTGATGCGCTCCTGCTCTGCCCGCGCTTCCTGCACGCAGCAGGCAATCGCCTCCAGATTTTTTGCCGGAGTCCCTATGTAATCCGGAAAGGTCACCACGCTGAAGCCGACACGCCGCAGAATTTCCATGGACGCCGCCTCATCCGTCCGATGACAGATGAAGAACAAGTATTGCTGCGTTTTGTCTGCCCCCACGGGATACAGCTCCGCAGCCAGTTCCCCGCCGCTAAGCTCCGCCCGCAGTGCGCCTACATCTGCAGCGGCGGGACACACCCCCATGCGAAAAACGACGTGGGCCGTGTCCTGCGTCTCCAGCGAAAAATCCAACTCCTTCCACGGCGTCAGGGCAGCGGACTGAGCTGCTGCCCGCCCCTCATCGCATTGGATATTGTACAACTGCGTCAGTAAGCCGTTGATTTTTTCGCAGGTTTCCTTGGCCTGTTCCGCAGAATCGGCACTGTGAAATTCCGACTCTTTAACAGGCTTTCTCTTAATAAACAATCCATCCTTTACGGCAGCGTACCGCCGGATGGCACCCAGCGCGGTGGTTACGTCGGCGACGGAGCCCTTGGTATCCATCAGTGAACATACGTTCCGGGCCAGCGGCGCAGACAGGGTCGCATCCTCCAACTGGCCGTCCGGTTCGCTGATTTCCACGCAGCCCAGACGCAGCAGCTCCCGCAGCAGCACATCCCGTTCCTCCGCCATGGCCACCACCCGGAGCTTTTTCATTTTTACGATGGCCATTTTACTGCTTCACGACCTTTCCAACAATGCGCTCTGCGGCGGCGGACATATGGCTCCCCGCCTGCTTGATCAGGGCATCGCATTCCTTTGCGGCATCCTCCCGAATCGCTGCGCACCGTTTTTCAGCGCGTTCCTCCGCTTCCCGCAGCAGCCGCTTGCCCTCCTGCACAGATGCAGTGCGCATCCGCTCCAGAAGCGCGGGACCATCCTTTTCTGCCTGGGCGATCCGCTCTTTTGCCTCTTGCTCTGCGGCAATTTTGCGTGCCTTGCTCTCGTTTTCCGCCCTGGCAACGGTTTCAATGGCTTCCAGTGACATTCCTTAATCACCTTCTCTCCCAATGACTTCGTATTGCTCTAAAGAATAGGACTCCGCACAATACTTTAATCCATTATATTGCATTCAAATTTGTAAAGCAAGGCTATTTTTTCCAAACCTTAAAACCGCCTTAATAATTTTTTTCACTTTATCACCGCAAAAGGCAGCAATATCCGTGCATAAATTTACTATATCCATCAGTATAAATAGTTTTAGGCAGGAAAAAAATTTTTTAGAGGTGTGAAAAAACAGAGCACCCCCCTATCGGAGAGTGCTCTGTGTGTGCACATCAGACTTTTTTCTCGCCGCCTGTGGCGGACACCAATTCGCTGAGTTCCTTCCCCGCCTGATCCATTGCTCTTGGCAGTTGGGAAAGACTGACCTCAATTTTCCGCAGCTCCGCGCTGACCTGTGCTGCGGTTACGTCAAAAGCCCCGGCCAAATCCTGATACTGCTTTTGAATATCGCCCACCAGCGCGTTCAGCCGCGAAGTGGTTGCGGTCTCCAACTCCCCCGCCCGCCGCCGGGCCTGACATTCAATGTCCCCCACCTGCGCCCGGACCTCCTGATAAGATAGGGCTTGGGGACGCAGTTCTTCCAGTTCGTCCGTGAGGACGCGAATTTTCTCACGCAGTTCCGCCCCTTCCCGCCGGGCAGTTTCCGCCTGCTCTCGCAGGGAGACCTCAATCTGTTTTTTCAGACTCTCATTCTCCTCGCGCAGGGCGCTGTTTTCCTTGCGAAGCGCTTCCTGCGCGTCTGCGCTTTCCTGCGCGGTCTTCTGTACGTATTGAATGACTTCTTCTTTATCAAAACCGCCGAATGCAACGCTTCTGAAATTTTTCATTTCCATGTTTGCCGCTCCTCCTCCGGGTCCCGCCCGTGCCTTTACCGGGGCTTTCAGGGTAGACCTTCTCCTGCAGGCAACGCCCCCAAAAGGCCTCTGCCGCCGCGCATCCAACCGACGTCCGTGGGCTTTGCAAGTTTTGATAATTATAGCATAGCGTTTTTCCCATTACAAGCCCCAGGAAAAAAGTGAAAATTTTATGAAGAAAATGCTTGCATTTTATAGAATGCCATGCTATTATAACTAAGCTGTTTGAAAACAGTGGTACGCGCCGTTAGCTCAGCTGGATAGAGCGTCTGGCTACGGACCAGAAGGCCGGGGGTTCGAATCCCTCCGGGCGGGCCAAATTAGAAATCAGTTTATGGAGAACAGCTCCGGTGAAAGAAGGCACAAGCTCCCGAACGGAGGGTGAGAACCCCCCGGTGCAGAATGGGAGCAGCACCGGAAATCCTGACCACGAAGGAAACGAA
>DKLF01000057.1:31815-32043 GCA_002455655.1 Oscillibacter sp. UBA6647
GGCCGGGGGTTCGAATCCCTCACGGCGTACCAGAAAAGAAGTCTTGATTTTTCAAGGCTTCTTTTCTTTTTGTTTAGAACCGCAATGGATTGATGATTCGCCCTCGATTGGTATTTTTTCGTAAAAAAATGGCTTGTGTCAAAAAACAACTGAAAAAACGAACACGAGTTTGCACACGAAAATCCTCCGCAGGAGCCGGTTGGCTCCTGCAGAGGATTTATTTATAAG
>DKLF01000059.1 GCA_002455655.1 Oscillibacter sp. UBA6647
TTGGCTCCATTACAGACGGGTTCCTTGAAGTCGTGAAAGCATTCTTAGGGAAGCTGCTGGATAGCTTAACTTCCCTTGTCGATATGATTAACAGCAAAATCGGCAATATTGTGGAATCCATTCTTGCCCTGTTTGATTATTTTCCCTCGCTGTTCTCCGGGTTCACCGGATTTCTCGCCGCCGTGTTTCCGTTTCTCCCGCAGGAGTTTTTTGACATTTTGATTTTAGGGGCGGCGCTGGCTGCTGTGCTTCTGATTTTGAAAGTGCTGAGAAAGTAGGCGCATATGGAATATATCGGGACGCTTTTTGAGCTTACCAAAAATCTGATGGATACCCAGTTGACGCTGTACGGCTTTACATTTTCCTACTGGCAAATTTTCATTTGGACAATGATTGCGGGTTTGATTCTCTGGTTTTTAGGAAAGGTGTTTTTGAATGATTGATACTGATGTTGGTGCAGCCGGTTCCGAGGTTTTCAGCGTTGAGCCTTCCGACACGGAAGCATCCGGTTCCGGGACTGTTGAAACCGTTCTTGTCTCTGTTGAGGAATCCCGCCCGTTCCTGACAACTGATTTTTCAGATTACACGGTAACGGAGGGGCTTTTGCTCCTGATTTTTGTAATGCTGTTGCTAAAGTTCTTTTTGGACCTGATTCGGAGGTGGTTTTAATGGTTCAGATTGTGACGGACTTTTTTGGACTGTCCGGGTTGGATATGGTTCCCCCGCAAAACCTTGCGGAACTGATTCCCTATCTGCTGCAATTTATCGTGGCGGTGGTTTTGGTTTTGGCGGTGTTTAAGGTCATTTCTGCCATTGTCCAAATCTTCTGTGACTGGCGGTGGTTTAAGTGATTTTTATTGCGGCTGTGATTGCCGTTCTCATTTTAGCCGCTTTCCCAAAAGTCCGCTGTGTTGCGTTCCATCCGGTAGCATCCGTTTATTACGGTGTGAAGGACCTGTATTTCTATTTCAAGCTGAACATGAAAAACCTTTGCCCTACCGGGTCGCTGGTTGCCTATGTGGGGCTGTTTGGAAAAGGAAAGACCCTTTCTGCCGTTCATCAGGTGGTTTCCGCATACCGCCACTATGACGGCCTGCCGGTGTGGTGTTCCCGCCGTCATAAGATGGTGACACAGCGTATTAAAATCATCTCCAATGTCTCGCTGTCCGTTCCGTATGAAAGCTTTGTTTCGCTGGAACAGATTGTGCTTGATGCGGAGCGGAAGTCCGAATATGACGATGCAAACGGGACATTGACGGTCACGCTTGTTTTGGGGGATGAGTTCAGCGTTCAGCTAAACAGCCGTAACTTTAAGAAAAACATTGACCCGCTCTTTCTGAATACGCTGCTGACCTGTCGTCATTATCATATCTCCCTGTTCTACACGGCCCAGCGATTCATGCAGGTTGATGCGCTTCTCCGACAGGTGACAAGCTATGTCGTGGATTGTGATAAGACTTGGCGCATTCAGGGAAATAACGAATATGACGCTTGGGAGATGGAAAACGCCGCAAACGCAACATTGCTTACCCCGCTTCGGCGGCATGCATGGTTTGTCCGTGACCGGGATTATGAAGCGTATGATACATTGGCCTGTGTGGGAAATCTGAAAAAGGATATGCAGGACGGCAATATGATGTCGGAAACAGAAATTCTTGCGTTGCAGCAGAATCAAAATCAGACAAATATGGACGGCGTTGTAAAGCCTTCCCGGCGCTGGCAGAAAAGCCGAAAGAAAAAAACCTTTTAGGAAAGTGGGGTCCCCGCGCTCCGGCTCGTCCGGAGCGGGGACCCCCGCCCTGTTTGGTAACACAAATTTTTAACCTGGGCAATCGCAGCTGAAGCTAAAATGTGTTACACGGCAATCTCCATAGCAAATTCATTCGGGCTGAACCAGCCCAGAGACTTCCGGGGATAGTCGTTCATCCACTCCTGACAGGCTGTAATTTCCCGTTTGCTCACCTTGTTAAAATCCGTTCCTTTGGGGAACCATCGGCGAATCATACGATTATGATTCTCGTTGGTTCCCTTTTCCCATGCCGCATAGCTGTGGCAATAGAAAATTGGGCATCTGGCTACGGCTCGTAACTCTGCATATTGGAGAAACTCGGAGCCGTTGTCCGTTGTAATGCTCTTAAACTTTACACCGCTCTTTCTAATACGCCTTAGCGCTTCTCGCACCGTTTCCGCTTTCTTGTTTTCAAGCTTTCGGATAATCTCAAATTTCCCGGTGCGTTCTGTCAGGGTCAGCACCGCGCCTTTCCCGCTGGTGCAGGAAACAACCAAATCCATTTCCCAATGCCCCGGTTCTTCCCGGCTGTTGATGTAGTTCGGGCGTGTGGTGATGCTAGGTAAATCCGGGTGGGCAATCCTCCGCACAGGCCGATACCCATGCTTCTTTCGCTTGGACTTTTCAATTAAGTCTTTGTTGCGCAGGTGGAGAAATACGCCCTTTGAAATGTAGCTGTATAGGGTAGTCACACAAATGCCGGTCTGGTAGCCCTGTTTCCGGGCCTGTGCCAGAGCCGCCGCAGGAGAGTAACGCTTTCGCTTGTCACCGCCGCCCAGCATGAGCCGCTCTAAATAATCCGCATAGGCACGGTCATGGCCGATTTTCAATGGCCTGCCCTTGGCTGTTTGGGCGTATTTGTGCCGTTGTTCCGCTTTGTGGGCAGAGTAGCGGCGCTCGTCGTAAAAGTCGCAGGTATGCGTATATTCCCCGGTTTTAAGCTCGTTGTAAATCGTCTGGCGGCAAAAGCCCAATTGCCGGGCAATCTCTGCAACCGGAATGCGATTGCGGCGCATGGCTTCTAACTGCTGTCGCTCATCGTGGGTCATGTAGTGCTGTTTTTTCATCATGCGTTCCTCCACTCAAAGTGAATTTAAAACGTGATATAAAACAGTACCGCCCACGGCTATCCCGTGGGCGGCTTCTCTGTAACACAATATCGCAGCTGCGCCAGCCGGCCGGCGCGGGTGGTTTGTGTTACACTTCCGTTTCCGCGATTTTCTTTGCCCTTCGCTCCACAAGTTCAAAATATCTCTTTGCACTCTGCAAATCTCGCTCCAACTGCCTTAATTCCTCCGTGGCCCGTTGTAGGTTGTATAGCCGGTCCCGCTCCCGCTTGATGTCTGCTTCAATGCACTGCAAATCCTTTTTACGGCTTTCCAGTTTGTAGAAGCAGAAAAGCACAAGGCTTTCAAATTTCTCATTCAGGCTGTTTCCCTCCTGCGCTTCCAGAATGGCGGCGATTTCATCCGAATAACGGAAGCTGCGGAGGTTGCTTTTAGGGCTGTGTCCTCTCATGGTTTCGTCTCCTTTTACGACGTTTTGTGGGCTTCAATGCCCCTGTATGCCCCGATATCTTGGGGCCTGTCTTTTTTCCCACGGAAAAAAACAGGATAAAAACTAGCATTCCGCCCGGTATCCGTTCCGTTTTAGGTATGCTTCCGCCTGATGCTCCTGTGAAAAGGTGCGGCTTTGCCGCTTCTGTCTGTCCCGCCCGGTGATGGGCTGACCGTCCGCAGATAAAATTACGTACCGCAGGTTTCCGTGCTTTTCTACGGGGTTGAAATAGACCGCTTGCCCGATTTCGTTAATCATCTTCATAGCTGCACCTGCCGTTCCGATTCCAGCAGCTTTGTGTAGATTCTTTTTCTCAAAAGAGTATCGGGGTCAAGCGTGGATTTATCTTCAAGGTCCCATGCAAGTAGGCGTTTTAGGCTGGTTTCCTCTTTATCCGTAAGTGTAATTGTATAAGTAGTCATAGTCCGTTCCTCCCAAAATAAAATATTGTGTCTGCAAAAGCAGGGCTTGCCGCTGCTTTTGTTGGCCGCAGGCTTAACCAATTTCTATCTGGTGTCAAGGGGACCGTGGAATAATTCCAGTGCGCACACTGGTGTTATGCCGCGAAAGCCCCTTTACACCTGATTGATATTGGTTAACTTCCTGTCCCGCAGGACACATTATTCTCATCGTCTACGCCGCAGCGTTTCAGACTTTCGGGAGGATAGAGCATTGTAACACACTCTCACCCGGCAGCCAGCGTCCACCGTCTGCCTATTCGTGTTACAAAAAAGCAGCATCGGCTAAGATGCTGCTTTTTCCATATTACCATTTTTCTGTCAAATGTCCATTTTCTTCTTGACATTTGCCCTTCTAAAATTCAGTGAAATAAAAAACACACAGCAGTAAAAAACTTTTTATTTGAGGGAAGAAAAAAATTTATATGATTATGGAAAATTATTGTAGCTTTTGTCACCGAATGACGATATAATGAGTGCAGATTTGATAATGGGAGGGAAACTGCATGGAAAACCGGGAAAAGCAGAATTCAATGGCGCTTCATCGGCGGTTAGCAGTAGGATTTGGAGCGGTCAATCTTGTTACAATACTGATTACTTTGCTCAGCGTGACCGTGATGGCGCGCCTGCATGCCGCGGGCAGTGTTTCAGCGGGCTTTCTCACGGTTTTTTCCGGCGGAGTGGCGGCACTGACAGTTCTTTCGATTGTGCTGAGCGTGATTGCGTGCAGACGTCTTGACAGTAGCATGACCCGGCCGATGAAAATTCTGAACGGCATTGCAACCCAGCTTTCCCAAGGAGATACGTCGGCCAACGTAAAGGTGCTTACCAATGACGAGGTGGGCAGGCTGATGCAGGCATTTAAGACCATGGTGGAGAGCACCAGACGGCAGGCGCAGGCCGCCGAGACAATTGCCAAAGGGGATTTGACCGCGCAGGTGGCGTTGAACTCCGACAAGGACGTGCTGGGCATGGCGCTGAACCACATTGCGGAGAACAATAGCCGGATGCTTTCCCGTATCCGGGCGGCTTCCGGCGAAATCGCGGCCGAGGCCGGGCAGATTTCAGAGGCAGGAGGGCGCCTTGCGGAGGGCTCCAGCCGACAGGCCGGTTCCCTTCAGGAGCTGGCGGCGGCGGTGGAGCAGGTGAAATCCAACATCGACCTCAGCGCACAGCATGCCGCAAAAGCCCGCACCCAGGCAAACAAGGTCAGTCACGACGCGGAGGACGGCAGCGGACGCATGAGCGAGATGCTGGAGGCGATGGACGAAATCAGTGTTTCCTCCACAAATATCTCCGGTGTGATGAAAGCGATTGAAACCATCGCGTTTCAGACCAATATCCTGTCGCTGAACGCCTCGGTGGAGGCGGCGCGGGCCGGACAGTACGGCAAGGGCTTTGCCGTGGTGGCGGACGAGGTGCGCAATCTGGCGGCACGCTCCGCCAAGGCTGCGCAAGAGACTGCCGACATGGTGAAGGACTCCGTTCAGCGGATTGAGCACGGCACGCGGATTGCCCGGGAAACTGCCGATGCGTTCCATAAAATTGTGGACGGCATTCATGAGGTGGCGGATCTGGCGGGAAAAATTGCCGACGCAGCGGCGGAGCAGGCCGCAGGCGTATCCGCCATCAACGACGAAATCGGGCAGGTGTCCGCCACGGTGCAGGCCAACTCCGCCGCGACGGAGGAAAGCTCCACCTCAACGGTTACCCTTTATCGGCAGGCTGAAGAGCTGAAGTCGTTGGTGCAGACCTTTAAGCTGCGGGTGAATTGAAGTTGTTTTTCACAGAACGCCGATAAAAGGAACGGACCGGACGCCCTGCGGCGTCCGGTCCATTCTTTTGGAAGATTGATGAAAAAAGTTTTGTCCCTTGCAAGTATGATAATACCGGTCAGATATTAAGCAAAAAAGCAGGGTTTGTTACAAAAGTTTTAAATCAACGTTGGACAAAGCTTTTTTTAAGGCCGCGCGCAGAATATTCTGGCGCTTTTTGCGGCTTTGTTATGTAAGCCGGGTGGGATTCAGGGCTCCTCGTCCGGTTCGTCGGTCAAATGCATGACGGAAACCTCGTAGGCCGTACGCTGCTGGGGTACGCCGTCCACGACCTTTGTATAGACGCGGCTCTGGAATCGGCCCTCCACGCCCAAGGGCTCGCCCACCTTCCGGCGGCTGACGCTTTGCGCCAACTGTCCCCAGACAATGACGGGCAGATAGTCTGCCCGGCTGTATCGGCGGCCCACCGCCAGCATCACGTCGCAGATGCTGCGGCCAAGGGGCGTGCGGCGGAGGATGGGGGGCTTGCACAGCGTCCCGGTCAGGAGAACGCGGTTGATTGGTTTGCCGTCCCATGGCTCCATGGAAGCGGCATAAACCGTCAGCACCAGTCGGCTGCCGCAGCCGCTTTTGTTGTTAAAGGAGCGGAGCTGGCCGAGGATATGTACGCTTTGGCCCTCTTCAAGGCAAGGCGGCAGGGGGGCGCGCACAAGGACGGGGAGCGTGTCCAACTGGCCGGAAAGACGCTCCACGCGCAGGGGAACGCAGTAAAAGCTGACGCTGTGGTTTTCGTGGGAGAAGCTGGGAGCGGCGGCCACCGTGCCGCACAGCTCCACTTCGTTTCTGGTTTGTTCCATGCCGTACACCTCTGTCCGTAAAGATGACGGGACAGAGTCGGCGTGCCGCCGACCGCATCCCATCGCAAAAACCCGCGCCGCCCAATCCCGCACTTTTGTGCGCGGACGGGCAGACACCCGCAGTGTGGTACAGCCTATGACGGGCTTGTCTGAAATAGACCGGAAGATTTCTCTTTCCAAACGGAGGAATTCGCATATAATAAAGAAAAGAAAAGGGGAGGAGGTGCGGTCCATGGCAAATCTGATGGACTATCTTGACTGGCGAGGGGATTTAACCTTTTCTCAGGCGCCCTTCAATGAGGTTGACAGCCTGATTTTTTCCGAGTTGGCCTATGCCGATTTCCAAGGAATCGTCCCCGGTGTGGATGAGAAAGGCGGTGTTCCGCTGCGTGAAGCGGTGGAGCGTTTCTTCGACGAGGGTAGGGAAAAGGAACTGAAGAGGAGCGTGCTGCTTCCGGAGAAAATTCCCAATATGCTGAAGGAGCTGAGTGGCTCTGTACGGTTTCAGGACTTGCTTCTGAGCTGCTGCGAGGAGCATCTGGACGAGGTGCGCCGGGAACAGTTTGCCGCCATTTCCGTGGAGCTTCCAGGGCGGACGGCGTACCTTGCTTTCCGGGGAACGGACGACACGTTGGTTGGCTGGAAGGAAAACTTTGACATGGCTCTTCGAGATGCGGTTCCTGCCCAGATACGGGCGGCAGACTATGTGGACAGGGTTGCCAGACAATATTGGGGCTGGAAGCTGTACCTCGGAGGCCACTCTAAAGGTGGAAATCTGGCGGTGTACAGCGCCGTACATTCTAAAAAAACGGTTCAGAATCGAATTCTTGCTGTTTACAACAACGACGGACCTGGCTTTCGGGCTACGCTTACGGGCCGGGAAGAGCACCGGAGGATCGCGGACAGAATTCACACGATTCTGCCCAAGTCCTCGGTGGTGGGTCTTCTGATGGAGCACGAGGAGGAACTCACCGTGGTGGATTCCACGCAGATAGGAATTTTGCAGCACGACGGCTTTTCCTGGTGCGTAATGGGACCGGAATTTGTCCGGGTGGACGATATGACCGACATCGAAGTAAACGACAGGGTGCTCAAGGCGTGGGTAAACGGCCTCAATCAGGAGCAGAGAGAGCGATTCTCCGACGCGCTGTTCGAGGTGCTCTCTGCGTCCAGCGCAGACACGCTGGCAGAACTGCGTGCACAGGGACCCAAGTCCGCCGTCGCCGTATTAAAAGCGCTGGCGGTTTTGGACAAAAAGACGTTGACGGCGCTGAATTTTGCCGTGGGCGTGCTGTTTAAAACGGGAACCCAGTCCTTGCTGGAGGACTGGAAGCGAGATGGCCGCCGCCTTTTTAAGGAGTGGGCGGACTGGAGAGAGAGCCGGAGCGAGCAGGCAGAGAAAACGTAAAAAGCTCCGACGGGAAGAGGTTTCCGACGGGGATGAAACCTCTCTTTCCTAAGCCGTTTGGCTTTAAAAAACATTTACTTGGAGCAAGCGCGCTTTGCGGGCGGACGAAAGAAAAAATACAGGGCCCCGGGGAATTCCTTCCCCGGGGCCTTGTCTTGCATCGCCCACAGGCGGTAAACTTGTTTTCAAATAAGCATCCTTAAAAAAGGAATCAAAGCAAGTTCTTAGACGCTTAAAATTTGACTGCCGAAAGTTTTTGACTACCGTTCCTCACGGAAATAGGGGAGGCCCAAAGATGCGGGCGGCTGATTTTCTTTCCGGTTGCGCATGGAGACAACCACCAGCACGGCCAGCGTCACCAGATAGGGCAGCATCTTGAACAGCTCCTGAGAGCTGCGGTTCAGGCCGGGGATGTAGAAATACATCCAGAACAGCAGACCGAAGAGATAGGAGCCCCAAATGGCGCCGATGGGCTTCCATGTGGCGAAGATGACCAGCGCAACCGCCAGCCAGCCCAGAGATTCAATTCCACCGTCGTTGGCCCAGGTACCCTTGGTGTAGTCCATCACATAGTACAGTCCGCCAAGGCCGGAGAGGCCTGCGCCAAGGCAAGTGGCCAGATACTTATTGCGGGTGACGCTGATGCCCGCCGCGTCGGCGGTGCCGGGGTTTTCGCCCACAGCTCGCAGATTCAGGCCCATGCGGGACCGGCTCATGAAAATGTGAAGTGCCACGGCGATCAGAATGGCCGCATAGGCCAGAAATCCATAGGAAAAGAACAGCTTTCCTGCGCTTCCAAAATCGGCCAGAGGTGTGGAGGACCGATATGCGGAAGAGGTGACTGCCACAGAAATCTGCCCCACGCCGCCGGCCAGCTTATTCAGGCTTCCGCCAAAGAAGTTGGCAACTCCGCCGCCAAAAATCGTCAGGGTCAAGCCGGTGACGTTTTGGTTGGCCCGGAGCGAGATCGTCAGAAAGCTGAAAATCAGTCCGCCCGCAGCAGCCGCCAAAAAGGCGCACAGCATGGAGATCACAAGGCCCGCAACGGGAGAGGGAGAGGTGGTGGACGCCTCATAGAAAAATGCACCCATCAGGCCCGCGATGCCCCCTAAGTACATGATGCCGGGGACACCCAGATTCAGGTTGCCGGAGCGCTCCGTCAGGATTTCGCCCAGCGCGCCGAACAGGATGACCGTTCCAAAGACGATGGCCGCCTGAAACAGAGAGATGAATTGTGTCATGCGTCCGCCCTCCCCACCGGGCAGCTTGCGCCGCGCTTGCGGCGGAAGCTGACTTTATAGCTGATGAAAAACTCGCTGCCGAGAATGCAGAACAGCAGGATGCCGGTGATGATGTCCGACACAAAGTTATTCAGGTTGTACCGGGATGCAATCTCCACGGCGCCCTTCTCCAGAAACAGGAGAAGGAAGGAGAAGAGAATCATCACAAAGGTATTGAATTTTGAGAGCCACGCCACAATGATGGCGGTGAAGCCCCGTCCGCCCGCAGTGGAGGTGGAAATGGTATGGGACGAACCGGAAACCGCCAAGAAGCCCGCCACGCCGCAGATAGCACCGGAGAGAAGCATGGTGCGGATATAGACCTTCTGCACGTTGATACCGGCATACCGCGCCGTGTTCTCACTGTCGCCCACCACGGCGATCTCATAGCCCTGCTTGGAGTATTTCAGATAACTGTACATCAATACGGCGATGATAAGCACGATGATGACATTCAGCATGTATGCCTGCCCAAATACGCTGGGGAACCAGCCGTCCTTGGTAAGCTGGTTGATGACGCCCACGGAGTTGGATCCGGCGGGATTTTCCCATTTGGACACGGCATAGCTGGTGAGCTGGATGGCCACATAGTTCATCATCAGGGTGAACAGCGTCTCATTGGTGCCCCAGCGGGCCTTGAACACGCCGGGAATCAGGCCCCACACGCCGCCGGCAATCATGGAAACCACCAGCATGACCAGCAGCAGAACCGGGGTGGGAAGTGTTCCGCCCAGATAGATCATGCACGCGGCGGTGGCAATGCCGCCCACCAGAACCTGACCCTCCGCACCGATGTTCCAAAACCGCATCTTAAAGGCCGGGGCCAACCCCACGGCGATGCACAGCATCATCATCGCGTCCCGGATAGTGACCCAGGCGCGGCGGGAGGTGCCAAAGGCACCTTGAAACATAGCCTCGTAGACCTTCAGGGGGTTGAGGTGAACAATGGAGAAAATAATCAGGCCGGAGAGCACCAGTGCCAGCGCCAGCGCGGCGCCCCGGATCAGCCAGGACTTCTCTCTGGAGATGCCCACGCGCTTTGAAATATGGATCAGGGGTTCGCTGCCGCTGCATTTGGAGGTGCCGCACGCGGAAGTACCGCAGGATGTTTCAGGCTTGCTCATGACGCCGCACCCTCTTTCCTGAACTGAGTCATCAGCAGACCGAGGCCCTCTTTCGTGGCTTCTTCACGGGGGACAACGCCGCTGACCTGACCGCCGCACAGAACCACAATCCGGTCGCACAGCTCCAGCAACACGTCCAGATCCTCGCCCACGTAAATCACGGCCACGCCTTTGAGCTTTTGCTCGGTCATGAGGTTGTAAATCGTATAAGAGGTGTTGATATCAAGGCCCCGGACGGCATAGGCGCTCATCAGCACCGTGGGGTTCATGGCGATCTCTCGGCCCACAAGAACCTTTTGCACATTGCCGCCGGAAAGCTTGCGAATCTGGGTGGCAACGCTGGGCGTGACAACCTCCAGTTCATCCACCACTGTCTCTGCCAGCTTCTTGGGCTTTTTCCGGTCGGCAAAAACGCCCCGGCCGCTGAGATAGCTGCGCAGCAGCATATTGTCCGTCAAATCCATGTTGGCGACAAGGCCCATGCCCAGCCGGTCTTCCGGCACAAAGGACAGGGCCACGCCCATTTTCATAATATCCAGCGGGGATTTGCCGATCAGCTCGTGAACGTGCTTGGCGTTTTCAGGATCGTTGGCGGGGGCGTTCGGATTCCACTCCTCATCCTTATAGAGAATGCTACTGCCCGGCTCGCAGAGCTGAAGACCGGCAATGGCCTCCAAAAGCTGCTTCTGGCCCGAACCGGCGATGCCCGCGATGCCTAAGATTTCACCGCCCCGGGCGGTAAAGCTCACGTCGCTGAGACGGGGGACCCCGTCCTTATCCTTTACGGTGAGGTGCTGAATCTCAATGCGCTCGGTGGTTTTTTCCGCCTTGGGGCAGTCGATATTCAGCTCCACGGCCCGGCCCACCATCATGTCGGTGAGCTTCTGAGGGTCCGTATCGCAGGTGGACACATCTCCGATGAACTTGCCCTTGCGCAGCACGGCCACACGGTCGGACACGTCCATCACCTCGTGGAGCTTATGGGTGATGATGACCAGCGCCTTGCCGTCCGCCTTCATATTGCGCATGACGGCAAACAGCTTGTCGGTTTCCTGAGGCGTAAGTACGGCGGTGGGTTCGTCCAAAATCAGGATATCCGCGCCCCGGTAGAGGACCTTTACAATCTCCACCGTCTGCTTCTGGGAGACGGACATATCGTAAATTTTCTGATTGGGGTCAATGTCAAACCCGTATTTGTCCGCAATATCCTTGACCTTCGCCGCGATGGCCTTGCGGTCCAGCTTGCCCTCTCCAGTGAGGCCCAGAACAATATTCTCCGCTGCGGTAAACACATCCACCAGCTTGAAATGCTGATGAATCATACCGATGCCCAGATCAAACGCATCTCTGGGGCAGCAGATGCTCACGGCCTGACCATTTACATAAATCTGGCCCCCGTCGGGGAAGTAGATGCCGGAGAGCATATTCATCAGCGTGGTTTTTCCACTGCCGTTTTCTCCCAAAAGGGAGAGAATCTCTCCGCGCCGAAGCTCAAGGTCCACGCCGTCGTTGGCGACGACTTCGCCGAAGCGCTTAGTGACCTGCTTCATGAGGACTGCGCTGGTTGTCTCCAAGAAAGACCATCCTTTCCTGCCAAAAGTGGCTCTAAATGCGTTATGCAAGAACGATGCCGGATGGGTTGACCGGCTTCTGTAAAACAAGATCAGTATAGCACGGTTTAAATGCCTTGTAAATCAAAATTCGCCCTAAAAATGTGAAAATTGAATATTTTTTTTTAGGCAAAACAAAAATAATTATGGAAAGCATCCAAATATAAGCGCTGCTTTTGGAGGGCACTGATGTACCATGCTGCCGCAGTGTCCGGCGCACGGAAAAAAAGAACACCCCCGCCGCGAATTCCGC
>DKLF01000142.1:0-14051 GCA_002455655.1 Oscillibacter sp. UBA6647
CCGACCTGCTGCCGGTGAGCGAACAGCTTCAGCTCATCCGGGCATTGCAGCCCGATGCCAAGACCATCGGCATTCTGTATACCACCAGCGAGCCAAACTCCGTGTCCGCCGTTGCCGAGTATGAGGCCAAGGCGGGGGACTACGGGTTCACCATCGACGCCGTGGGCGTCACCGCACAGGCGGAGGTGCCGCAGGCCGCGGACACCCTGCTCTCCCGCAAGGTGGACTGCTTCTCCAACCTCACGGACAACAACGTTGTGGGCGTTCTGGCCGCCGTTCTGGAAAAGACCAACGAGGCGGGCGTGCCCGTGTACGGCTCTGAAATCGAGCAGGTGAAGCTGGGCTGTGTTGCCTCCGCCGGAATTGATTATGTCCAGTTGGGCCGCCAGACCGGCGCCATGGCAGCCAAGGTCATCCGGGGCGAGGCCGCCTGCGCCGACATCCCCTTTGAAACCATTGCATCTTACAGCAACTATGTCAATTCCGACGCGCTGGACGGCATGGGAATCACGCTCCCCGCCGACATCGCTCAAAGCGCGGTGGAGGTTGACACGGCGGCCTGATTTTAAATTCGCAAAGCTCCGCGCCGGTACTCTGCCGCGAAAGCGGCGGAGTACCGCGCGGTGCGTTTTATATCCTACATAAAAATGCTTGAAAAGGAGGGGCCGTGCATGACCGACCTGATTGTGGGCACCCTGATACAAGGGTTGATTTATGCGCTGATTTCATTCGGCGTGTACATCACCTATTCCATTCTGGACTTCCCTGATCTGAGCGTGGACGGCAGCTTTCCTTTGGGGGCGGCAGTCACTGCCGTACTGCTGACCCGGGGCGTTAATCCATACCTGACGCTGTTGGCAGCGCTTGCGGTGGGGGCGCTGGCGGGGCTGTTTACCGGCTTCATCCATGTGAAGCTGCATGTCCGCGATCTTTTGGCGGGCATCATCACCATGACGGCCCTGTTTTCCATCAACTTGCAGATTGCAGGCTCCAACCTGACGGTGGAGCGGAGCGTGGACACCATTTTTACCGCAGGACCCACCATGGCGCTGCTGGGCGGACTGAGCCTGACGTACCGCAAGCTGATTGTGGCGCTTGTGGTCGTTCTTGCCGTAAAGCTGCTGATGGATGCGTTTTTTACTACCAAAGCGGGATTGCTTCTCCGGGCGGTGGGGGACAACGCAGCGCTCGTCACCTCCCTTGCCAAGGACCGGGGCAATGTGAAGCTCCAGGGATTGGTGCTGTCAAATGCTTTGGTTGCTCTGGGCGGCGCGCTGGTGTGCCACGAAACCCGCAGCTTCTCCGCAACCATGGGCACTGGGCAGGTGGTATTCGGCCTTGCCTCGGTGATTATCGGCGTGGCCCTGTTCCGCCGTCTCAGCTTTGTGAAGGGGACTACCGCCGTTATTGTGGGCAGCGTTCTCTATAAGCTGTGCATCGCTATGGCGCTGAGCCTGGGCCTGCCCCCCAATATGATGAAGCTGATCACCGCCGTGCTGTTTTTGCTGGTGCTGGTGGCTTCGGGCCGGAAGGGAGAGGAGATTATCCATGCTTGAGGTGCGGGAAGTTACAAAAATCTACAACCCCGGCTCCATGATGGAGCAATGCCTGTTCGACAAATTTTCTCTCTCCGTGGAGGACGGGCAGTTTGTGTCCATCGTGGGCAGCAACGGCTCCGGCAAAACGTCCTTGCTGAACATCATCTGTGGGTCCATCGCCGTGGAAAACGGGGACGTGCTGGTGGCGGGCGAGAGCATTCTTAGAAAGAAGGACTTTCAGCGCTATGCCACCATGGGCCGGGTGTACCAGAACCCGTCCATGGGGACCTGCCCCAATCTGACCATGCTGGAAAACCTGTCTCTTGCAGACAACAAAGGGAAGTCCTTCGGCTTTGGCCGGGGCGTGAACAAAAAGCGGATCGATTCGTACCGCACCGAGCTGGAGGGTTTGGGACTGGGGCTGGAGGATAAGCTGAACGTAAAAATGGGGTCCCTCTCCGGCGGACAGCGGCAGGCGGTGGCGCTGCTGATGGCTACCATGACGCCCCTGCGTTTTTTGATTCTGGATGAGCACACGGCGGCGCTGGACCCCAAAACCGCCGAGGTGATTATGCTTCTCACGGACAAAATCGTGCGGGAGAAGCGGCTCACCGCCATGATGGTGACTCATAACCTGCGCTACGCCGTGGAATACGGCGACCGGCTGCTGATGATGGACCGGGGACAGGCGGTGCTGGACCGAGCGGGAGCGGAAAAGAAGCAGACCTCCATGGAGGAGCTTCTTGCGCTTTTCAATAAAATTTCCGCCCAGTGCGGAAGCTGAGGAGGACACGCGATGGCAGACTATATCGGCGCCAGCGGCGAGCAGGCGGGAACGGACCGGCTGGCGCAGGCGTTTGCGAATCTGGCTCCGGAAAATGACCCCGCCTGCCCGGAGGCACAGGCGTTGGTGGAGAAATGGCAGGCGCACATGGCCGCGTACCATGGCGGCTGCGACCGGGAAAAACTCCGGAACATGGGGCAGCTATACGGCGCGGACGACCGTTTTGCAGAGACGCTGGACAGCTATGGAACCGGCACCGCCCACTATATGGGTGAGGCGATTATGAAATATCTGGGCGAGTAAACGCGGTCAAGAGACCCGCCCCGTGATTTTAAAAATGGATTTACCGCCAGCGGGCGATGCAAAGCAAGAGGCTGAGGAAGTAAATTCCTCAGCCTCTTAAATTATGATAGGACCAAATTCTTTTCGGAACATTAGACCACGAAAGCTTTTGATGTTTCAGCCTGCCAGCGCCTGAAGCCGATCCCGGTCCGTCAGCTCCACCGCGCCCCGGGAGAGGGACACCATGCCCTCCGACTGGAAGTAGCGCAGCATCCGGGTGACCACCTCCCGGGCCGTGCCCAGATGCGCGGCAATTTTGTCGTGCGTAATCCGCAGCACGTCGCCGCCGTCCAGCGTGCTTTCCGCCAGAAGAAATTCCGCAAGGCGCTTGTCAAAGCTCTTCCACATAATCTGCTCCACCAGCCACATCACTTCGGAAAACCGGGCGGCCATCAACTGATTGGTGTAATTCGCCACAGCAAGAGAACCGTCGGAAAGCCGTTTGTATACGTCCGAGGGAATCACCCACAGCTCCGCGTCCTTCTCCGCCTCCACGGCAATGTCAAACTGAATGTTCTTCATAATGCAGGAGGCGGAAAACAGGCACATATCCCGCTCAAACAGGCGGTAAATGGTGATTTCCTTCCCCTCGTCGGAGAGAATGAACGCCCGAAGCTGCCCGGAGCGCACGATCATCAGGCCCACGCAGTCTGCGGCACCGGCGTGCAAAAGCGTCCCCTTGGGCGCAAAGCGCCGCACCGCCGCGCCTGCCAGCAGCGCCCGCTCTCTCTCGGTCAGCTCCTTCCAAACCGGAAAATATTCCTCCAGCTCCATGCGCCAACGCCTCCCGTCACGGCGGCCTTTTGGAGAAGCGCCGCCTGTTTATATACTACTATGATTATACCCGTTATTTTTCGCCTGTCAATTTTTTAACCGGGCAGGAATCCGCCGCTGACGGTGACAACGTCACAGAAGAACCGAAGCGGCGGGCATATACTGTTAAAAAATAGACGTGCGCCTAAAGAGGGCTGCACGACAAGGAGGAGAAGCTATGTCAAAGGTCGTGATCATCGGCGGCGTCGCCGGAGGAGCAAGCTGCGCTGCGCGGCTGCGCCGACTGAACGAGGAGGCGGAAATCGTTCTGCTGGAGCGGGGGGAGTACATATCCTACGCCAACTGCGGGCTGCCTTATTATGTAGGAGACGTGATTCGCTCCCGGGACGCGCTGCTGGTGCAAAAGTCCGAGGTGATGCGCCAGCGGTTCCGGGTAGACGTGCGCACGCAGAATGAGGCCCTTTCCATCGACCGGGAGAAAAAGACCGTAGAAATTAAAAACCTTGCCACGGGCGAGGTTTATCAGGAGCCTTACGACAAGTTGGTGCTGGCCACCGGCTCTTCTCCCATCCGCCCGCCCATCCCCGGTATCGACTCTCCCCGTATCCGCACGCTTTGGACTGTGCCAGATACTGACCGGCTGCGGGCCATGGCCCGGGAGAGCGGCGCACGCTCTGCTGCGGTCATCGGCGGCGGATTTATCGGACTGGAGGTGGCGGAAAACCTCCACCATTCTGGTCTGGATACCACCATTGTGGAAATGCTGGATCAGGTAATGGCCCCCATGGACTATGAGATGGCGCAGGTGTTGCACGAAAACATCGAGGCAAACGGCGTGCATCTGTCCCTTGGTGATGGAGTGGACTCGTTCCGGGACGACGGGAAACAGGTGACCATCGTGCTGAAAAGCGGACGGGAGGTCACCGTGGATTTCGTGGTGCTGTCCATCGGCGTGCGCCCCAATAACGAGCTTGCCAAGGCTGCGGGACTGGAGCTGAATCAGCGCGGCGGCGTGGTGGTGGACGATTTGCTGCGCACGGCGGACCCAGATATTTACGCCGTGGGCGACATCGCGGAGGTGGGTGAACTGGTGTTCGGCGGGCGGGCCATGGCCCCGCTGGCAGGCCCCGCCAATAAACAGGGCCGCATTGCGGCGGACAACATCGCAGGTGGCAGCTCGGTTTACCGGGGTGCGCAGAGCACCTCTATTTTCAAGGTGTTCGACCTGACCGCAGGGACTACGGGCGTCAATGAAAAGACGCTTACACAGCGCGGCATGCTTCCGGGCCGAGACTATGAGCGGGCGGTGATTACGCAGAACTCCCACGCGGGCTATTATCCCGGCGCGGTGCCAATGTTTTTGAAGATTCTGTTCTCCATGGACGGAAAGAAGTTGTTCGGCGCGCAGATCGTGGGCTATGACGGGGTGGACAAACGGATTGACACCATCGCGGCAACCCTGCGGCTTGGCGGCGGCATTCGGGAGCTTGCGGAGCTGGAACTTGCCTATGCTCCGCCCTATTCCTCCGCCAAAGACCCTGTAAATATGCTGGGCTTTACAGCGGAAAACGTCCTTACCGGGAAAATCCGCTTCTCGGACTGGGACGCGGTGGAAAAGCTACCGGACGCGGTTTTGCTGGACGTGCGGGAGGATGCGGAGCGGATGGCATTTCCGCTGGAAAGCGCCCTTCACATTCCCCTTGGAGAGTTACGGGACCGGCTGGACGAGGTGGACCGCACGAAGCCCGTTTTGGTGTTCTGCGCCATTGGTGTGCGCTCCTATAACGCGTCCCGCGTCCTGATGCAAAAGGGCTTTACCAATATCCTGCTGTATCCCGCCGGGACACGGTTTTATCAGTCTACCCATTATCGGCAGTTTGGGGAGACAGTTCAGTCGGCCCAGCCGGGTTCAGACAACGGGCAAGCGGCGGAAAGCGCCGCAACCGTCGTCCCCAAAGAGACAATCCGGCTGGACTGCAACGGCCTGCAATGTCCCGGTCCCATTATGAAGGTGTTTGAAACCATGAAGGAGATGGGAGATGGGGAAACGTTGGAGGTCACCGCCTCTGACCCCGGCTTTGTGAAGGATATCGGGGCATGGTGCCGCCGCACGGGAAACACGCTGATCGTCAGCGAGCGGCGGGGGACGGATTATGTGGCGCTGGTGCGCAAGGGCATGGCGGAGCCGACGGCAACTGCTTCGGCAAGCGCGGCGGGCGCTCCTGTCGGCCCGGGGACGCAGGTGATCGACACGCCGCAGGGAAAGACCATTATTGTATTTTCCGGCGATTTGGATAAGGTGCTGGCCAGTTTTATCATTGCCAACGGTGCGGCGGCCATGGGCCGTCCCGTGACCATGTTCTTCACCTTCTGGGGGCTGACGGCCTTGCGTAAGGCGGAAAAGCAGCCGATAAAGAAAACCTTTATGGAATCCATGTTCGGCGGAATGCTGCCCCGGGGCAGCGAGAAGCTGAAAATTTCCCGGATGAATATGGCGGGGATGGGAACTGCCATGATGAAGAAAATCATGAACGACAAAAATGTAGACTCTCTGGAGGCTTTGATCCAAAAGGCCATGAAGCAGGGCGTAAAAATTGTGGCCTGCACCATGAGCATGGATGTCATGGGTATTAAAGAAGAAGAGCTGATCGAGGGCGTGGAGCTGGGCGGCGTGGGCGCGTACCTTGGCGACGCGGAGGAGTCCAATGTGAACCTGTTCATTTAAGAAACTCCGTCAGGGATAGGAAACCGGTCGTTCCATGAAGGGGAAAAAGGCATGGCGTTCTGAAAGGGAAGCCATGCCTTTACCTGTGCGCGTAAATGTGTTATCATAAGGGAGCCAAACACATAAAGGAAAAGGGTGGACATTATTGGTCCTGTGGTAGATTGGAATGCAGCGCCAAAGTCGGAGCGATGAATGAAAGTGGTGGTTTGAAATGCAATACGGGCCAAATCCCAACGCAATTTACCCCAATGAGGCTATCAAAAGCGTGTGCTTTATTAAAAATGTGGTGACCCGGCCCAATATTTTGGTGGGGGAGTACACCTATTATGACGACAACACCGGCCCGGAGCAGTTTGAGAGTCACGTCACCCACCACTATGAGTTTTTAGGCGATAAGTTGATTATTGGAAAATTCTGCGCCATTGCCAAGGGCGTTGAGTTTGTAATGAATGGCGCAAATCATCGTATGTGCAGCGTTACCACGTATCCCTTCAACATCATGGGCGGCGGCTGGGAGAAAGCGACCCCGGCGCTGGAAGACCTGCCATTCAAGGGAGATACGGTGGTGGGAAACGACGTGTGGATTGGGCAGAATGTCACTGTGATGCCGGGCGTGCACATCGGAGACGGGGCAATTATTGCGGCAAACTCCGTGGTCACAAGGGATGTTCCGCCCTATGCTGTTGCCGGGGGGAACCCTTGCAAAATTCTGCGCAAGCGGTTTGAAGACGAGCTAATAGACTGTTTGCTGCGTCTAAAATGGTGGGACTGGGTGCCTAAAAAAATTTTTGACAATCTGGAAGCGCTGTGCAGCGCGGACTTGGATAAAATTAAAGAGATTGTCTGAGAGACGGCCTCGGATTCAAATAGGTACATAGGGCGGCGGAGTGCCTGCGGAACGCCTGCGTGTAATTTTTCTTGAACTTCGCCCGCGTTGCTGGTATAATAGCAACGCGGCAGCAATTATATATGTTATAACGGCTGCATCGCGCCCGTGGTGTATAAATAGGTGAAGGTAAGATTTGGGCAGGCGTGCCTACATCGCGGGTGGTTTTGGGAACTGGCGCGCAACGGACAAAAAGGTGAATATCGGGGTGTAGCGCAGTTGGTAGCGCGCCTGGTTTGGGAGTGCCGTGCCAGTATCCGAGCCGAGTGAAACCGAAACGCCGGAAGCCCTTGGAACATGGGCGATTGCGGGATGTGACCGCCCATCCAAAAGTACCCCAAAATTGCATTTGACCACAGCTTTGACCACAGACAGTGAAATTTCCAGAAACCGAAAAGTAAATATCCGGGTGTAGCGCAGTTGGTAGCGCGGGTGGTTTGGGAGAACCGGCGAAAAGTGAATAGGCAAGTCAATATCCGGGTGTAGCGCAGTTGGTAGCGCGGGTGGTTTGGGACCATCAGGCCGCAGGTTCGAACCCTGTCACTCGGACCAAGAATCCGCTGAAATCGGTTGATTTCAGCGGATTTTTCACATTATTTGTTCCTATTTTTCAATTTTCTGAAATTTCAATTATGCTTCAAATCAGGTCGATTTGACAGGCCAAAAAAGCAGGCGGCGGATGAATAATCCGCCGCCTGAATGCGCAAATCCCTAACCCATCCCTAACAGGACGGAAAGCGGAAATTTAAGCTACATCTCGGTAATGGTAGGCAGTATCTTGCCGCTGTATTGATTTATCAAATACGCTATCTGATGGTTCAAAATGAGGTGCCTCTTTTCACAGCTTATATTTCTCTATGAGAAAGATGTTGACATTTTAGATGTAAACGCCTATGATTATGTCATCAACGCTGAGGAGGCACAATATGGACGTCGATAGCTGGTTCTTCCCGGAGGAAATCATTTCAAAAATAGTTAGCTGCATCGAAGACGCAGTTGGCGACGACATTCTCATCGACATACATCGCAACGACCTGCGGACAACAAACAGTGTCCCTTCGAGAATATGGGATTTGCTGAATACAAATATTTTCAAGTCTTTGGACGTGGAATCCTGTACCATTGTCTCTGCTCACCGGGGGCCATGGGAAATGATTGTAGTCTATGAGAAGACGTCTCAGTGCATCATTACCTTCATGCGGGAAAAACGTTTCAATGACTTGCGTAATCACCAGTCAAAGAGAACCAAAATGCATTACCTTGATATGCTTGCGAAACAGTTTAATAAGGATCTGCTGGCTGATCAAAACCAGATGACATTATTGCCAAACAGCTTTTCGGATGAAAGCCGTCTTGCAGAGCTGGTCCAGAACCTGCTAAGTGATTTGGGCGGGGATGTCCCCATGGTCAGAAACCATGTTCTCGTTCTGTTTGACACAGTCGGTTACCGGCTTGCTCACATTCGTGCTGTCAAGGTGACTCCCGAATTAGATATAGCCCGGGGGTGCGATCAAGACTGGACCAAATTTATCTCTGCCGCCGAGAGTGACGTAGTCGAAAAAGTTGATAATCCGGAATTGCCTGAAAATAAACCCAACCGTGGTCTTAAACTCAAGCCCAAAGCCACTGAGCGTCAAAAGAACAGGCCGAGATTGCGCACTGAAGAAAAGAAGCGTGAGGAGAACAGTTAAGATTACGCTAAAGGAGCAACTTATATGAATTTCAGTCAGTTTAACGGAGAACGTTTGAAAAAAGCAAGAATATATAGAGGATTAACCGTTGCTGAATTAGCAGATAGAGTAAGTAGTCAGCGTCAGACATTGTCAATGTATGAGATTTCAAAAAGCCGCCCGGCAGATGAGGGTCTTGTCAGACGTATTGCAAGTGAATTGGATTTCCCGATTAATTATTTCTTTGAGAATACACCACCAATTACGTCGGGAACGGTCTATTTCAGATCCCTTTTAACCACCAACAAAAAATACCGTAGTGAGCAAATCGTTAAGATGGAGTTTTTATCTCAGGTTTATGCTCTCTTACAGGATTATATTGAATTTCCCACGTTTGAACAGCTCAAACTGCCTGAAGACACATCACCAGAAGGTGCCGCTTATGAACTGCGAAAAGAATGGGATTTGGGACTTGGCCCTATCGACAATCTGGTGTCAGTTGTGGAACAGCACGGCATATTGGTGACCTCTTTTTGCACAAGTAACGATGATGTGGATGCATTTAGCGAATTGGTTGGTACGGGAAGTACGTCTACCTACTTGATAGCCTACTCAAACAACAAGACTTCGGCCGCTCGACTTCACTTTGATATTGCGCATGAGCTTGGACACATCTGCCTTCATGAATGGAGCGAAGATATAGAGGAGTTTTCCAAGGAAGAATTCCGGGCAAGAGAGCGTCAAGCGAATGAATTCGCTGCAGCTTTTCTGCTCCCTAAAGAAGCATTTTTGAAGGATGCACTCGCAGGGCCTGCGACAATTTCTTATTACAAACAGCTAAAAAAGAAATGGAAAGTGTCAATTGCTGCAATGATTCGCAGAGCAGAAAAGTTGGGTGTTATTACAATGGATGATTACCAAACCCTTATTCGGATTATGCAACGCAGGGGGCAACGCAAAGAAGAACCTTTGGATGATGTTTTAATAACAGCTGGGCCAGCGTTATTAAAAGCGTCAGTATTGATGCTTTTGCAGGAAAATGTATTTACACCAGATGAATTTATGAGAGCATTAGCTGATGAGTGTGGCCTGAGCATTAAGGCAACGGAGGTTGAGTACTTACTCGACCTTCCAGCAGGAACGCTTACAAGCAGCAAGATCATTGATTTTACCGCCTTACAACTCAAAAAACAAACAAATTGAAAGAGGTGTTTACTATGGCAAAAAATGCACCAGTTGGTGACAACGCCAGAAAAGGAGCGGTTAAAAACCGCGCTCAAACATTCAACCCCAAAACAGAGCAGTGGGTAAAACGGGATTCTGATACCGGAAAATTTATGGATGTAAAGCAGGATGGAGAACCCTTCAAGGGGGTCAGGAAAGAACACGCTAAGGATTAACACATCAAATATCTGACGAATAAACTCTGGATGAAACTTGCCTGGGCAACTATTACGGCATCTATTTTGGATTTCCGGATCGTTAAGAATCTCCCATGGAGGTTTCCGCCTCCATGGGAGGTTTGCGTTTGTGTCCTGTTATCCTACTCTCTCGAAGGGGATGATCTTGCAGCCGCTTTCCGTGGGTGTCGGTTCCGGATCGGGCGGCTCCGGGGCGGGGGCGGTGCCTGTGACCTCGGCCATGAATCCGCCGACCTTGTCGGCGGCGCTTTGCTGCATCCCGTTCGTCACATGGGTGTAGGTGTCCAGTGTGAAGCCTGCCGAATAATGTCCCAGCATACTGGAGAGTGTCTTGACGTCCACGCCGCTCTGCATCGCCATGGTGGCGAACGTATGCCGAAGGTCATGAAAGCGCACGGCAATGTCGATGCCGGCGCTTTTCAGCAGCTTTTTGTGTACCCGCCCAAGGGCATCCGGACTCCAGTACGTTCCCGTTTTGGGAGACGGAAACATAATGGGATTGTCAAGATGCTTCTCATGCTCAGCAGTCAGAAGATCCACCGCCTGTTGGGGAATTGCCACCTTGCGGACGGAGTTTTCCGTTTTGGGCACCGTCACGGTCAGCACGCCGTCGATGCGGGTGACCTGCTTGTCCACCGACAGGATGCGGTGCTGCACGTCCAGATCCTCCCACAGCAGCCCCACCAGCTCGCCGCGCCGCAGGCCGCTGGTCAGCTCCAGATAGAAGATGGGCAGCACACCGTAGGCCTCCGCCTCGCGCAGATAGGTCCCGACCTGCTCCGGCGGGATGATCTTCATCTCGGGCTTGTCCTTTTTGGGGATGCGGCAGCCGTCGCAGGGGTTATACGGAATGAGGCGTTCCTTCACCGCCTGCTGCAGGCAGCTGTGCAGCACCATGTGTGTCCGCCGCACGAAACCGCCCGACAGGGTGAAATCCTCCATCTTTTTACCTCGCTTGACCCGGCCGTGATCCCGGATGTCGTTGTACATCCGCTGAATGTGGATCGGCATGATCTGCCGCAGCTTGATGCTTCCGACGGCGGGAATGATATGCTGCTCGAGGACGTTGGCGTAGTTGCGGACAGTATTGGGCCGCAGGTTGGGCTTGCTGTAGGTCTCGAACCACAGACGGCACCATTCGGCCACGGTGTAGTCGCCCGTATGATTAATGGACACGCCGCGGTTGTCGGCAATAGCGCGTTTCAGTTTTTCCTTGCACTCAGTTTGCGTCTTGGCGGACACGCTTCTCTGGATGGCGCGGCCGGTGGCCGGGTCGATGCCTACGGTATAGCGCCCTTCCCAGCTGCCGCTGGGCTTTTTTCGGATGCTGCCTTCGCCGTTCGCTCGTCTTTTACTCATGAAATAACCTCCTTTTCCTGACTTTCCGCAACACCAACCAATACCACAGAATTGAGTAAATAGCTACTGTTTTCAATGGATTTCTCCCTTTTCTTCGGTGAGCTTTGCGATCCATTCGGTAAACTGATCCCGCGGAATAATGATGCGGGAGCCCAGCGTGATGGAGGGAAAATCCGGGCGTCGTACAATGCTGTAGGCGTTGGCGAGACCGATGCCCAGCACATTGGAGACATCCGGCACCGTCAGCATCAGGGGTAGCTCTTCGAAGGATTTGAATTGTGATTTTTTCATGGTTGTCCTTTCTCCGCATCGCGGCGGAAGTATTTTTAATTGTTGTTCTGCGTCTTGTTGATTTATTTCCCCCTCGTTGCGTAAAGGGGGACGGGTTACATCGACATGGTTGGGCCGGTGTATTCCTCGTGATCGTCCGGCTTATGCCCCATGGCGATCTTCTTCTCCCGAAGCTTTTGCAGCCGTTTGCGGTCGATCTGCATTCCCACGGGGCTGGACTTCGGCAGAGAGTTGTCCTGGAAGATGCGGCTCATGTGATGAAGCAGCCGGGTCGTTGATAGCATGACGGAGGTTGGCTTGAGGGAATCCATGCGGTCGAGGAAGAATTGTGCATACGGATTTCCTTGCTGGGCAGATCGTAAAAACCAGTGTTCTGCCGTGGGTATGTCACGTTTCGTTACGGACCCGGTCAGATACAACTTGCCCAGCGTGTACTGGGCGTACTGGTTTCCATTCTTAGCGGAGACCGTCAGGCAGTCCACCGCCTTTGCCGCGTCTTGCGGCACGTGCGTTCCCGCGAGATACTCCTTGCCCAGCCGGTAGGCGGCTTGGGCGTTTCCGTTTTCCTTCGCCATCTCCAGCCACTCGATTCCGAGCGGTGGGTCACGGATTGCGGCATCGTCGGAGAGCAGCAGTTTCCCAAGCTGATACTGGGCGACGGGGAGCTTCTGCCGTGCTGCCTGATAGAACCAGTTGATGGCCAGCTTTGGGTCGGGAATCAGCAAACCGCCGTCGCGGTAGATCGTTCCGAGAAAATATTGGGCGTAGACGTCGCCGCCATCAGCCAACTTCCGCAGCTCCAACACGGCGGTGTCCCGTTCTTCCAGCGATTCCGTCTCGTCTTGGATAATCTCCTTTAGCGTCCAGTAGCAGTTGGTGGCGTAGTCCTCATTCTCCGGTGCGTCCGCCGGTTCGGCATCTTCAAAAGTGAACGTGTCCTGCCGGATGCGTTCCGCCTCCTGGATGACCGCGTTCTTAACGGCTCGGAACTCCTTTTGTTCGGAGAGCTTCAGTCGCATTCGTTGCTCGCCGGTGTAGTAGGCGTCTACCTGCCCCTGCAGCTCCAGCCAGCGGTCATAGCACTCGAACACGACAGGCAGCCGCTCCATCTGATCGACAATCTCATTGACCAGTGCCTTGACGGATTTTGGAAGATAGCCGTAGCTTTTCTTTCCCTTCACCGTTTCCAGCGCCTGAGAAAGCTCCAGCATCAGAGCTTCCGCCTCTGGGTGATTGGCAATGCCGGTTTGCATCTGCCGCACCAGCTCCAGCATGGTGCGCCGCGCCTCTTTCACCAGCTCATCTCGGGACTCGCTTTTCTGCTCGTAAAGATGCAGCATCTCCTGTTTGAAGATGTCGTTCGTGAGCGCTGAGCGGATGCTGTGAATGCCGGCCTGCGTGAGATAGCCCTGAGAGGGATCGGATGACCACGCCATCAAATGCACGTGTGGGTGGTCGCCTTCATCGTGGAAAGCGGCGTACCAGCGGAAGTTGTTTTGCGGAATCTGCATGGCGTCCGCAATCTCGTCGCGGTGCGCGCGGAGAAGATTCCGCCACGCTTTGGCATTATCATAGCCAAGACGGACGGCATCCTCACGCTGGAGTGAGAGGATGTGCGTCCACACATTGCCGGTGTAGGAATCCAACTCCGACGCGGCCTTATCCAGATCGACGTCGTCGCTGTCGCCGAAAAGCCCGTGCGTACCCAGCCGCTCAGAACGGGGGCGAGTGGCAATATACTTCATGTAGACTTCTGAGCGGCTGACCGCCGACCAGTTGCACTCCAGTGCTGTGGAGATAAAGGCGGAGGCGGCGCGTTTGGTATGCGCCGCCTCCCAAGTCTCATATTCCAGTAGCTCTTTTGCGTCTGGGAAATCACGGAGCAATTTCGTGATAAGCTGTTCTTGCTTTTGTGTGGCGGGCCGGTCGTCGGCAATGCGCTGGACACGCTCCCGCGTCGCGATGTAGCGCAGATAGCCGCTGACTTTTTCTTTGCCACCGCACTTGAGATAGGGGCTTTTCAAAATCAGCTTTGCCATCACGCCTCATCCTTGCTGCGGGCAATGCTCTCAAAGCTGAGCTGTCCGTTGGTGCGCTTAACATTGCTGACGCTCTCCGCGCGCTGGCGGCGCATGGTATCCTCATCCAACTTGAAGTAGGCGGCGAGGAGGTTCATTGCCATGTCCAGTTGCACGGTGAGCTTGAACAGCAGCGACGCGATGCGGTTTTCGAACACGCCGAGGCGTCCTTCAATGACGGAT
>DKLF01000142.1:14203-19617 GCA_002455655.1 Oscillibacter sp. UBA6647
GGGCGTCCTTCAATGACGGATTTCACCGCCGTGGGGAGCGCCGCCCCGGCGTTCTCCACACTCAGCGAGGCGAGGTAAAAGTCCACGGCGTGCTCCACGAACGCGGTGGCGCTACGGCTTCCGTCCTCACTGTAACGGCGCTCCACCTCCGCCTTTTTCTCCGGCGTGAGATAGAGGGCAAATTTTATTTTTTTACTCATAATTCCTCCAGTTCCGGGGTTTGACCCCTGTATAAACCTTGTTGTTTCGGGCTTTTTACGATATCTGACCACAGAAATGGTGCCCGCTTAGATTTTTGACCCCGTGTCCGCGCTGTGGAAACTGCCCGCACTGCGGGCAGAAGCGCGCTCTCCGGCCACGGGAATGGGGCCGGGGTTTATCCTGCTTTTCCTTGCAGCAGGGTGTCTGGTCAAGGAATCGCCCGAAAGCCCTCTCCCAACGTGCTTTGTCCTCCTTCCATTCCGGGGTGTGGAACAGCTTTTCCCGATCGTCGCCAAAGCCACCGAAGCGCTCATCGTAGCTCACAGGATAAAACACTCTCTCATAGGATGAGGGATCGGTGATAAGCCCAGCACCGGAATAGATTTCGTACCGGCAACTACCGTGCTGTGCTTCGTTTTCGGCTCTGGCGATTTCGCGTTGTAGGTCCAATATGAACTGCATCTGCGCCTCCGTCAGCACGTCGGATTTTCCTGCTATCAGAAGATACCGAACCTCAGTGTAGGCCAGCGACTCATCGAAGTCCTCCCATGCGCGGAGCTGAATGATGCGGATGACGCAGTCGATCGTACACGCATCGGATATATTTTTCATGCAAATCTCCTTTCCTTGTCGGTATCCTCATCCTCAATTATTTTCGCTTTGGGTTCTGCTCGCAGCGATGGAAGGTCAAGGATGTAATAGGTGTTATTGGTCTGCCGCCGTTCTCCTCGGTATTCAGAGTAGGTATCCACCTTGCGGATGAAGCCGCGCTCGTCCAGAACCTTGACCGCCGCCCGCGCCGATGTCTCCGAGCAGCCGCAGCAGGCTGCGATGGTTTTGATCGACGGCCAGCATCGATCCTTCTGTCCGGCGCAGCAGACGAGGTAGCTGTATGCCGACAGCTGGATCGGCGTCAGACCGTAGCAGAAAACTGCGTTGCTCATTTTGTAAAAGCGCTCTCCGGGGATGCTCATGCGCGCACCTCCTCTCTCATTTTCGTTTGGCTGATTGTTGCAGTGTGTTTATTCGAGTCCATAAAAAAGACTCCTTTCATCAAATTTGAATGCTGTCCGTAAAAAGGTGGGGGCAGTATCCATATGTCTTGATGAAGGGAGTTTGAGGTGATATACTGGCTTTCAGTGAGGTGATTTGCTTTGCCGTCCAAATATAAAATTTATGAGCTGTCCGCGCGGGCCGTCATCAGTTTTGCTGAGGAGGAGAACGGAATTTACCGCTTTCATCTCAGTCGTGCCGCCACGAAAAAATGTTTTGCGGCAGGCGCATCTCATGAGCAGGACGACAACGCCCTGTTCTATCAGACCATGTGCGTGTTGCATGGTGACGACTTTACAATGCCGAAGCGGGAAAAAGTGATTTCCGACCTCTCCAGCGTTATCTTCTATATGAATTTCTCCGGTATCTTCGACCGGAACGGTGCGCAGAAAAAATACGGTCTCCGTCAGCAGAAGGCGAGGGATCTGTTCCGGCCCGAGGGTATCGGTCTGGACTTCGGCGACGGGGAGCGACGCTATCTGGCGTTTGAGCGATCCGCCAGTATGAGCCGCAATGCGCAGCTCACATTTATTCGTGCGGATTTTTATGAGACTGTGCGCCGCCGCATCATGCTGGACATTCATATCGGCAGGTGCCAGCTCAGCAAGCTCTATGCCTACAACGGGCTGATGCTCTCTGGCGGCGTCCGCGTGGACGGCGTCGGCATCGACAAGCCCGGCCGCGTCATCGTCATCGAAAACGAGAAGCGCATCGCCCGGCAAACAAAGGTCGTCACCGTCATCGACGACGGTACACAAAACAGCACCCGCAAATATCACCGCGAGGAGCGCATGGAAGATATCGAGGTGCTATGTTTCGACGGTGAAGGGCTGATCTCTAAAGAGTACGCCCCGGTGATCGACTGTGCCTACTGCGGTGATGCGGTTCACAGCTCCTTTCAGATCCGCCTCCCCTATGTCAAGGGTATGCTGCATCAGGTGGATTTTAGGGATTACCTGATGAGCGCCGGCACGACAACCATTACCGATTCCTGGGGCGTCATTCACAATGTGACGGACGTGGACATCATCCTCACGAAGAGTATGTTCAAGGGCTTCGGCTGGCTGAAGGACGACGGGAAAACGTGGGAAGACTATTGGGATGCATTCCGGCGCTATCGACACGCGCTTTATATCACCGGAGTCAGCAAGGAGAAGCCTGAGGCGACCACGGAGCTGAACTATCAGTTTCTGAATACGGTTTCGATAAAAGCAGAGGAGTTTCGTCCTGCCGATCTGCCGGACGGCTGGGACCACAGTCCCGAAGAGGATAGCCGCCTCTGGCTTACCAAGCAGACTGAGGCGGAATACTATAATCTCTGCGCCAACGAGCAGTATCGAAGGGACTACTTTTTGAAGGCGTTGGAGTGCAGAGGTTTTTGGATGCATAAGAAGGACAGAGATTATTATCTGGCTGCTGTCCTGAAGAAAAATCCGCTGTTTATTTCTGAGCCGGTCTATGCCGATGAACTGGACGCCAAGGCGGAGAAAATTCTGGAACAGTATTCCATTGGACATCTCATCATCGCCGGAGACAACCGGTATCTCTCAGGTGACCTGCTGGACTTTCTGACGCTGCTGCTGTCTTCGAATGTAGATATCTCGAAACGCCAGCACACGTTCTGGGTGCAGGCGATAACGAACCGTTTTCCAGAAACGGCATTCTTTGCGCCAGGCGCGGCCTATCCAATCGACGAGACCGGTACGCTGCTCCGCAATCCGCACATCGCCAAAAATGAGGAATTGCAGCTTATCCCCTACACGGAAAAGAACAATATGCGCAAATATTATCTCGGTCATCTGACTGATGTGGTGATGGTGGACGCCTTTATGCTTGCCTCCGAGCGTCTGGGAGGTGCAGACTATGACGGAGACATGATCAAAACCATCTCCGATCCGCTCCTGAACAAATGCGTCCGCCGCAATTATGGAATAGAAGAACTCAGCTCATACTTTACGCACCACGGTATCGATAACCTGTCCAACATACCGCTTCTGCACATTCCGGCGGCCAAGCCGCAGATCCGGGACGCGAACGACTGGAATGCCCGGTTCGAGACGGTCAGCAGCACTTTCTCCTCCCGCGTGGGCCAAATCTGTAACGCCGCGCTGGACCGCAGCGTGATTGCCTACAATGAAAACTCGTCCGCAGGGGAGCGGCAGCGCTATCAGGAGGAGACGGAGACGCTGGCGATCCTCACGGGACTGGAGATCGACTCCGCCAAGAGCGGAGTCCGCCCGGATTTGGACGAATATCTGGGCAGGGGCAAGGTTCCGCGCAGTCCGTTTCTGCGATATAAGACACTGGTCGAGGGGAAAGAGACGAAGCGTGATCGAGATGAACCAAGTGGGAAGCAAAAAACTGAAGCGTTCTTCAAAAAATACAATTGGAGCGAAATGAGCTCCAATCTGGAACGACTGCCGTATCTCGCGCGTCAGTTGAAAAAGAACACGCCGAAGATCAAAAGCAAACCCGCCGCCGACAAAAAACTTTTCAAGTTTGCTCAGGACGAGCATTGGAAGGACGCGCTTGATGCCGATATTCTCACAGCCGTCGCCGCGCTGCTGAAAGACTACGAGGCTTGCCTGTCCCGCATCCGCGCCTGCCGTGCTCCCATTGCGGCAAAACCCAGAGAAAGCGACATTGACCGCATCCTCTATTCCCGTGGGCAGGAGGGCGATGTAGATCCGGACGAGCTGTATGCGTTGTTCCAGACCTTTGACCCAGAGCGTATTTCTGCGCTGCGTCAGGCCCTTTCGGAGCAGAACTGGTACTTCACGAGGGAGAAAGAACGGGAGTCACTTCTTATGGAGTGGATGCCGGAGCTTGCGGAGTGGTACGATCTGTTCTCCGATTTTCGCTGCGGCGGCGCAAAACTCCTGGGTGATCTGGTCTGCGATGTGGACGATGAGAATGCCGCCTATGAGCGCAAGGCGCTTTTCCGTGAAACGGATTCCTCAGCGTTCTCCGCCATGATGAAGGCTTATGCAGACAAGTCCTTCTCGAAATACTACCGGGAGGCGGTTGTTGAGGAATGCCGTGCCCAGCTCGACAAAATTGTGAATCCTGTTTTAGCTGTGCGGTATGTGGCGGCGCTCGGCAAACGGAAGCTGCTGTTTGAGCTGCTGTACGACGCGATGGAGAAAAATGTGCTGGAGGTGCGCCATGCTCAATGAGTGGGAGGAGTTCCAAAGGTACATTGAGACGCCGGTCTACGTTTCTGCCGGGAAGAATGACCACAGTTATCTGGGCCGCTTCACCTTTGAGATGTTTGCCGAATGCACAGGGCTGACCCGTGTGCTGACGGTTCTCGCGAGGGGGTATTTATTCCATGACGCAGACGGCGCAATCTTGGCGGCAGATCCGCGGGATCGAATCGGGATGGCTTGGCGTGCGCTGTGTGCCTGGTGCAGTGTACCGGATAACGGGAAGCCCGATCCGAAAAACAAGTGGAAATTCAAATCCGACTTCACCGAGCTACACGAAGAATTTCCGGAGCTTGTGGATGAGCGAGGCGGCGGCTGGTATTACCGCCATGTTCATGGGGTCGTTGCGTATACGCAGTCACATCCGGATGCAGTCATGGAATCAGCTCTGAACCGCTGCCGCAAGCTGGATGAGACCTTTGACGCGGCGTGGCGGAGTAAAGCGGTACAGTGCCAGATCCCGCCTCTTGCGCCGACAACCAAGGCGCAGTGGCTTTTGTCCTTTACGGAGATTCTCTCCAACGCGCTGGAGCTTGGCCCGCTGCGGAAGGAGATTGCAGAACTTCCGCCAGCGCTTTTAGAAAAGCTGGAGTGTATGCGTCCGACGAAAATCCCACGGGAGTTGAGGGTGCTGCCGACTTTGATTTCCTATTATATCGTCAACCACCAGCCGGATACCGACTGGGTTGTTCTGCCCGTGGTAAATTTCGACGCTTACTTCGAGACGGCCAGCTTCGGCAAAAAATATCTGAGCCTCATACCCCCGGAGATCCTTGATCGCTCCCCTCAGCACAGCGGTATATCCCGTTACCGGGTACTGCCGGAATACTTGCCAGAGGCCTGGGCGAAAACATAATAAAATATCTGCCGCTTTGACATCACACCGCATGGGAAATCATGAAGGTGCGGGCAAAGTGCGATAGAATCACAGCATACGGAAGGGGACTGAGGGAT
>DKLF01000136.1 GCA_002455655.1 Oscillibacter sp. UBA6647
GAAAAACTGCGTCAGGCGGATATTCCCATTGTCTTTCTTCACGGCGCCTATGCCGAATTGGCGGGCGTCCCCTGCGTCTCCGACGACAATTACGGCGGCGGCTATCAGTTGGCCCGTTATCTCATCGGAAAAGGACATAAAAACATTGCCGGAATCTTCAAAAGCGACGATATTCAAGGCCCCCAGCGCTACCATGGCGTGGTCTGTGCCCTGCGGGACGCGGGCCTTCCCATCCGTGACGACAGCTTCCGCTGGTATGATACCCACGACCGGACAGTGCTGCTGGACCAACGCGATCCACAATTGCTCCGGCACCTTTTGGAGCCGCAGGACTCCGCCTCCACGGCAGTCATCTGCTATAACGATGAAATCGCCCACCTGCTGGTGCAGGCGCTGCTTTCCATGAAGATCAGAATTCCGCAGGATATGGCTGTGGTCAGCTTCGACAACAGCTATTACAGTCAGATTGGCTCCACGCCCATCACCTCCCTGTGCCATAGAAACAACAAGATGGGGCATGTCGCCGCCGAACAGTTGATTCATATGTTTCAGGGCTTGGGCGGCTCCTCTCATGCACTGGGTTGGGAGCTGATAGAGCGCGCCAGCAGCTAAGCCCGACCAAATCTTGAATTTCGAAACCGCGATGGAAGTTTTCCGGCGGATATGGTATTCTGTTAAAAAAGGCGGCGGAGACCGTCTAAGGGAGGGACCGTTTTGCTGCGCGTATTTTTGGTGGAGGACGAGAGCATCATCCGCGAGACTCTGCGGAACACGGTGCCTTGGGGGCAGTATGGATATACGTTTGCGGGGGAAGCCGGCGACGGTGAGCTTGCCCTGCCTATGATCCGCCAGACAAAGCCGGACGTGCTGATTACCGATATCCGGATGCCCTTTATGGACGGTCTGGCCCTAAGCAAGCTGGTGCTCAGCGAGCTGCCAAAAACAAAGGTCATCATTATCTCCGGCTATGACGACTTTGAGTATGCCCATCAGGCCATCGACATCGGCGTGGAGCAGTTTTTGCTCAAGCCTGTTACCAAAAGCAAGCTTTTGGAGGTACTGGAGCATATCCGCGAAAAAATTGAGAGCGAGTGGGTTCAGGGCGGCTACCTGACCCAGTTTCATGTGGAGGCACAGGAATACGAGCAGTAC
Organism: Oscillibacter sp. UBA6647; assembly: GCA_002455655.1. Lineage (GTDB taxonomy): Bacteria > Bacillota > Clostridia > Oscillospirales > Oscillospiraceae > Oscillibacter. The sequence continues at coordinate 1,153 of DKLF01000136.1, forward strand.
GCCCGCCGCCGCTTTTTTGAGCAGGTGGTGGCCGGGCAGCTCTCCATCCAGCAGATTTACGAGCAGGCCGACCGGCTGGATCTGGACCTGCGGGCCCAGTGCTATACCATTGCCTTTTTCTCGATCCTGCCGGAAAAGCCGGGAGAAGCAGAACAGTACTCGGAGCCGGGGGCGCAGATTCGGGACGCGCTGCTGGAGCATTTTCTGAAATATCCGGAATATACCCTCCTGCGCTGGAATCTGACCACCTACGCCGTGCTGCTCAAGGGGGACACCTCCCGGATGCCGGACTATATACGGCGGTGCATCGGCACCGTTCAGGGCCTATATGAGTCAGGCCCTTCCGAAATGAGTTGGTACGTGGCGGTAGGAACCCCCACGCAACGGCTTAGCACGCTGCCCGTCTGCTTTGAAGAGGTATCCCGGCTGTGGGCGTACCGGCACATTGTGCCGGAGCGGCACGTTCTGACGAAGGACACCGTGGACTTTTTTGTCGGTACCGGCGGCGACGGCAATTTGACGCGGCTGGACGCAGCCAAGGTCAACCCTTCTATTTTGCTGGGAGTAATGCGCAGCGCCGGTGTGGAGGAAATCCCCAATTTTGTGGACGAGTATCTGGGCGGTATCGCGGAGGCCCTTGAATCAAAGCCCTTTTGCCAGTACCTCATGCTGAGCGCCCGCTTCACCGCCGCGGAGTACGCGCAGACACTGGGCTGTTCACAGGAAACGTTTTTAGAAAGTCTCGGCTGTCTGGAGCAGGTGGGCCGGAACGTCACCGCCGAAGAACTGAAAGAATACCTGAGCGAGATTTTAATCGCCGCGGCGGACCTGCGGGACAAAACCTCCAACCGCCAGTACCACGGTCTTTTGCAGCAGGCGGTCCGCTATCTGGACCAGCACTATATGGAAAACGAACTTTCGCTGAACCGGGTGGCTCAGCAGGTCAATATCAGCCCCAACTATCTCTCCGCCGTATTCAGTCAGGAAATGGGCTGCACCCTGACGGAATACCTGACGGAAAAGCGGATGGAAAAGGCACGGGAGCTGCTGCGTTCCACCGCGAAGCGCTCCGGAGAAATTGCGTTTGAAGTGGGGTACAAGGACCCCCACTATTTCAGCTTCCTTTTCAAAAAAGCGCAGGGCTGTACCCCCCGGGACTATCGCGCCGGGAGGGGCAGGCCATGAAGCTGTTTGCCCGTGCGAACCAATCGCTTTCGGTCCAGAGCAACATGCGCCGGCTTCTGGTGTCCTTCGCCATGCCCGCCATCGTGATACTGGCGGCTATTTTGGGGCTGCTCACAGCCTACAACCGGCACTACGAGGGTCTTTTGCATAACGTGACCACGGCTTCGGAGTTCAATCAGGATTTCAAGGAAACCATCGACCTCAAGATGTATTACTATGTCATCGAAAGCCAGTATTCCGAAGGTCTTCCCATCGGAGAGGTGGAGGACGCCCAGCTTCTGGCCCGAAGCCTTCTGCGCACCACCACCCAGAAGGAGAGCCGTCTTGCAATTTCCAGCGTACTGGACCTGTGTGAAAATCTGGAGGAAAAGATTTTTCAGATCGAGACAATCCGAAGCTATGACGAGCGGCAGGCCCAGCTTGAAAATAACATCTATGTGCTCACCGCCCTGATTCAGGAATATATGTATACCTACCTCTATCACGAAGCAGTTTATCTGAACACCCTGCAAACACAGTTCTCCCACCAGATTTTCGTGGAGGTTGTGCTTGTGACGGTTCTCATCATCGCTCTGGTGCTGCTTTCCACCCGGCGAAGCTTCCGTCTGGGGCAATCCATCACGGGGCCGATTGTAAATCTGTGCGACCGGGTGGAGGCCATCAGCACGGGGGACTTAAACGCCCACACGCCGGTGCAGTCCGAAATGTACGAAATTCAGACCCTCAGCGTGGGCGTGGAGCAAATGGTAAGCCGTCTCAACGCCCAAATCCGGGAGAACACCCAAAAGCAGGCCACGCTGCGGCGAACGGAGCTGGCGCTGCTTCAATCTCAGATTAACCCCCACTTTTTGTACAATACCATGGATACCATCATCTGGCTCATCGAAGCGGACAAGACGCAGGAGGCGGTGGAGATGGTTTCCAATCTCTCCGACTTTTTCCGCCATTCCCTGAGCAAGGGCCGGGACGTCATCTCTTTGCAGGAGGAGGGCCGCCATGTTTGCAGCTATCTTCAAATCCAGCAGGTGCGCTATAAGGATATTCTGCATTACACCGTCAACCTTGCCCCGGAGCTGGGGGAATTTCTGATTCCAAAGCTGACGTTGCAGCCGCTGGTGGAAAACGCCCTCTATCACGGGATCAAAATGAAGCGAGGGCTGGGCCACATCTATGTGGTGGGCCGGGCGGAGGACGGCGACGTGGTGCTTCAGGTGACGGATGACGGCGTGGGGATTCCGCCCCAGCGGCTGGAGGAACTGCGTCAGGCTATGGCCCGGGGAGAGCGGGTGGGATTCGGTCTCTCCACGGTGCATGAGCGCATCCGGCTGTTCTTCGGCCCGGGCTACGGGCTGACGCTCACCAGCCGCGAAGGAATCGGCACCACCGTGACAGTTCGGATTCCGAAACGCTTTTTGCAGGAGGAAAGCACGCCATGAAGATACGATGGATACTGCCCGCGTTGATTTCGGCGGTGATTTTGTCCGGCTGCGCCGGACAGACGCCTTCTCCCCCGCCCGAGGATGCTTTGATTGTTGTGGGCATTTCTCAGGTCGGAGCCGAATCCGACTGGCGGGTGGCCAACTCCGAATCCATGAAAGCGGTTTTCACCGAGAGCGGCGGCTATCGCCTTCTGTTTGAGGACGCCAAGCAAAAGCAGGAAAACCAGATCACCGCTATCCGCAAATTCATTCAGCAAAAGGTGGACTATATCGTGCTGCTGCCCCTGCGGGAAACCGGCTGGGATTCCGTGCTTCAGGAGGCCAAAGACGCCGGAATTCCGGTGATTGTGGCTGATCGGATGGTGGACGTGAAGGATGAAACGCTTTTTATCGCCCATGTGGGGTCCAACTTCCGCATGGAGGGGGAAAAAGCGGTGGCCTGGCTGGAGGACTATGCCCGCTCCCGAGGAAAGGAAACTCTGAATATCATTCATATTCAGGGCACAATGGGCTCCACCGCCCAGATTGGCCGCACAGCGGCGCTGGAGCAGGTCTTGGAAAGCCACGCTGACTGGACGCTGCAGGTCCGGCTGGACGGGGATTTCACGCAGGCCAAGACCTATGAAGAAGTGAAACAATACCTGTCCGAACAAGAAGTTCCCCCTGAGATTGATGTGGTCTACTGTGAAAATGACAACGAGGCCTTCGGCGCCATTCAAGCGCTGGAAGAAGCCGGATATACCTGCGGCGAAGGCGGCATCGCCGTCATCTCGTTTGACGCCACTCGCAACTGCCTTACACAGTGCCTGAACGGGAAAATTTCTCTGGCGGTGGAGTGCAATCCCCTGCTTGGTCCGCTGACAGCGGGCGTCATCCGGATTCTCGAGGCCGGCGGCACCCCTGAAAAAGAGCACTATATCGAAGAACGTTCCTTTACAAAAGAAACGCTGACGGAGGAATTGATTTCCGCTCGGCTCTATTGAGTTCGGCGGCTTTCTTTGGTGTCGATTCAAGCCGCCGAAGAAAGCTTTAAAAAAAGGAAAGGACAGAGATATAATCTCTGTCCTTTCTGCTTTTCCTCGGATGTAATCAACGCCCGCTTCCGCAGGCTGCTCCTAGCTGCATAGAAATCCGCCATCCACCTGAATGACGTTCCCCGAAAGATAATCCGATGCGGCAGAGGCCAGAAAAACGGTTACGCCCTTCATATCCTCTCCCCTGCCCCAGCGCCCCGCAGGAATGCGCCCGGTAATCCGCGCGCCAACCTCGCTGACCATAAGGTCATGGCTCAGCTCCGTCTCCATATACCCCGGCGCGATGGCATTCACGTTGATTCCGCGGGGCATCCATTCGTTGGACAACGCCTTCGTCAATTGAACAACTCCGCCCTTGCTGGCAGAATAGGCCGCCACATTCTGCCCTCCGAAAAAAGATTCGCCCTGTGCCACCATCTTCTGAAAAATCATAAAGGGCGCCAGCGTTGTGTTGCAAAACATGAAATAGTAAAGCACGGACACCATCAGCGAATAAGCGATGGGAATATTCAGACAAAAGAGGACCAGCAAAATAATCAGCGGTATAAAGTTCATTCGACGTCTCCCCCCTCATTCTCTGCAGCACTGGTTTTGAATGCCTTGATATCCTCCGCCACACGCTTTGCCGTATAGTAGGTCATACACGCAAAACTGATTGCAATGGGTATGTCGTAAACCGTGTAGGAGGGCTGAAGGCTCAGCGACACCTTGTTGGCCGCACTCATGGCAAACCTCCAGCCAAGCGCACACATCACGGCGCAGATTACAACCTGCGCGATATCAATCATCAGTGTAGCCGTCTTATTGATTTTGGGAGGAAACAGATTGATTAAGATATCCACGCTGATGAGGCTGCCCCGCTCCTTGCAGCAGACCGCCGCCCCAATAAAAATTGTCCAGATAAAGCCGATTGCAGCAACTTCTTCGCTCCACACAAGGGAGCGGCCCGTGGTAAATCGAAGGATTACATTGAAAAAAACCACTGATATCATGATGACAAACGCAGCTCCGGAAACCGTCTCCAAGATATGATTGCCGATCCACCTAAATAATTTCATAGCACCCAACTCCTTTTTTGCCTGCCGGCAGACCGCTTGCAAATCGGCCTGCCGGCGGACATTCCCGCCCGGTCCAAATTTATGTAATGGGAAACTTTCCGTGTTTTCCTGTTTCTTTGCAAGCGGCGTGCCCTACGCCGCCCGGTTCTTTCTATCTTCTTATTTCAGGATAGCGGATACGGTGTCGTACAGCCCGTCGGACCAGCCACTGATATTCCCGTAGACGGACTTTGTAGCTTCCACAAACGCGTCGTGGTCCGCTTCATAGAACTTAACGCCCTCGTCCTCCAGCATGGTCTGGAACCCCTTCTCGTCCACCGTTACTCTGTCAATGGTGACCTGTGCCGCATTGTCAATTTCTTCCTGAAGAATCTCCTGATACTCTGCGGGCATGGAGTTGAAGTAATCGGCGGACATATTCACACTCCAGATGGCCATAATGTGCTTGTCCAGCGTGATATTCTTGCAGGCCTCATAGATTTTGGAACTGTAAAGCGTGGAAAGCGGAGCCTCACAGCCGTTGCATACGCCCTGCTGCAACGCGCTGTACACCGGAGAAGTTTAACGCGCTTCTGGAAGGGCTGGACATTTATGTGGCCCAAAACTGTGGAAACGACGTATTTTACAAGCTGATGCAAACCATTATCCTGCTGCGCCGGGAGGCAGCATTGAAAATTCTGGAATCCCCCTACGAACGTAAGAGTTCCGTCGAAAAACGGAGTCTGGTGGCTCTGGAATTCGAGCGGGGCGACTGCAAGTCTGTGAACAAAGCGATGAGCGCCTTTTTTGACGCCTCTGTGAAGGATTTTACGTTCAGCTCATAATGCCCGCCCTTTATTCATGCACAGCAGGCTTGGCTTGACCGACCCGCTGACAGCAGGCGTCAGGCAACCCCCGCAAAAAACGGCAGTTCCCCCTGAGACTTCTCAAGGGGAACTGCCGTTTCTTTATTGATACAAAACTAAGTGCAGCCATCATTCCACGCCGCATCAACGCCCGTGGACCTGGTCTTCCAGCAGGCTGCTTTGCCCGCTTCTGGTCACTTCAACAAGCTGCCCTCGCCGCCCATTAAGGCCACCATCTCCTCTATGCGTTCCAGCGGAAACGGCGGCTCACACAGAGGCTTCATCGCAATGCTCATAAGCTTCATTGGATTATCGTCCGCCGCAACACGGTTAGAAGAAAGAGCACCGCAAACACGGCATCGGTGAATCACTGCCCATTCGCCGCCCTTGCGCACCCAGACAGCCACAGGCTCCATCACTCCGCCGCAGTTGGCTTCCCGATCCCCCGGTTCAATGTCCACATGCTGACTGGATAGGCAGTTCGGGCAGTGATTCCGGTGATTGCTCCCCGCGCCCAGAGGAAACACCTGCCTTCCGCAGACCTTGCAGGTAAATACATCGTTGCAGGCATGCGTTTTAAAATAACCTTTTTCATATTGTCTGCGCTTGTTCTCACGGTTCATAAAAGTATATCCTCCAAAAAGTAAATTATCTTCCTTTTGGGAGGAATGCGGGATTATCTGTCGCAAACCTCCCGGTTTGCAACAATCTCCACATAATTCATCTTTTTCAAAAAGTCGTTCCTTTCAGAATTTTTTATTTTGGTAATGTCATTACCATCTAATAATTGTAACACAGAAAAGCCCAGAGGAAAAGAAAAATTTTCTTGTCGGATTTTGACCGGCAGATCGTTTTCCTCTCTCAGTACGCGATCTCTTTTTGCAGGAAGGTGCCCCGCTCCAGGTCGTCAAACGCCTTCTGCAATTCGGCCTTCGTATTCATGGCAATCGGTCCGCCCCAGGCGACCGGCTCATCCAGCCGCACAGAGCTGATAAAGAGGACCTGCGCATTTTCAGCGTCCGCCATAATTTCCACATGACTCCCCGCCGTGAGCTTTGCCGCTGTTTTTTCCTGAATCAACTCTCCGCCGACGGTTGCGCTGCCCAGCAGCGTGAAAACCATGACGGAACGCGTATCTTCCGTATTGATCACGACGGAAGCCCCGGCATTCAAATGAATGTCGTAATAGTCCAGCGGCAAATAGTTGCTTGCATAGCCCTTTTTGTCTTCATATTCCCCGGCGAGCAGCCTTAGCTTTCCATTTTCCAGCGGAATCTCTTCGATTTCGGCGTTTTTGATACTGTGATAGGCCGGGGGCGCCATCTTGTCCTTTGCCGGGAGATTCAGCCAGAGCTGAACACCCAGCATTCTTTCAGCCGCAGGCAGCTTTTCTTCGTGCAAAATTCCCGAGCCTGCCGTCATCCACTGAACCTCTCCGTCCCCAATGGTATCCGAGTTCCCAAGACTGTCCCTATGGGTCATTTGCCCGCGATAGACGTAGCTGATGGTTTCAATTCCTCTGTGGGGATGCATGGGGAAACCGGCGGTGTACTCATCCGGGTTTATACTGTCAAAGGAGTCAAGCATCAAAATCGGGTCGTATTCCTCAACGGTCCCATGTCCCAAGACGCGAACGAGACTCACTCCGGCTCCGTCCTGAGTTCGGAATCCCTGCACCTTCTGCTGAACTTTTCTTTCCATATACTTTTCCTCCTGCGTAAATAAATCGACTTCTCTGCCTTTGTGGCCTTTTTCTTTAGGGATAGCAAATATGTCCCCCAATTCTGTGGGTTTGATGGCATTTCGGTCATATCTTAATCATACCACACATCTTTTCACAAAAAAAGCCTTAACCCGCGTCCATTGAAAATCTCCATTATGCCGGCCTGCTGTTCATCTCATGGGCACCATGAGATCCTCTCCCGGCTGAACCTGAGGAAGTACGGCTTCCGAAATAGTGAGTGCCGCATCACGGCCGAAGCCCACACAGCAGCCATTTTGCCTGTCAAGGGCAGCTTCCACTTACTCACCCCCTAATCTTTCTCTACAATACCCAAAACATTGTATTGACTTATTGCTCACATAGGCGTATGCTAATTATGTCGCCGAACAGGGCGAACTAATTTAAAAGAGGTATCTCATGTTTCAAGACAAAACCATCGTTTGCAAGGACTGCGGCCAGGAATTTACTTTCACCGCCAGAGAGCAGGAATTTTTTGCGGAGAAGGGTTTCACCAATGAACCCCAGCGCTGCAAATCATGCCGCGACGCCCGCAAGGGGAACGTCCGGGGAGGCAATGCTCGCCAGATGTTCGACGCTGTTTGCTCCGAGTGCGGAAAGCCCTGCAAAGTTCCCTTTGAGCCCCGGGGAGATCGCCCCATCTATTGCAGCGATTGTTTCCGTAGATAACCCTTGCACCCAGGCGCCTCTTCGGAGGCGCCTTTTTTTATATCTATCGCCCTCATTCTCTCATTTGACGTTTCATAAAGTCATTTTTAAGCGCTTTTTATAATTATTTGCGGTTGATTTTACCACAATGTGGTATTATGCTTAAAAGTATCACGAATGAGGAATGTACCCAATCTCACGGGGGAACCGCACTTCAGATGCAGTTGCCGGAGCCGTCAAATGCAAAACGGAAATTTATAGCCGCTCTCGCCCGGAAGACGCTATTGCAAGCGCCAGCGTGGAATTTTAAAATAGCGTCCCAGCCTGAAGGGCTCAATCCGGGCCGGAGTAAGCCAATCCTGCAATAGCACGCGGAAGGGGGTTGTTTATGGAATCGTTTTATAGCAGACTGTTTACTATCTTGCAGATGCACATTGTTGCTGTGCTGGGCGGATACTTTATCGGCGGGTTAATCTTTGGGCTTGCCTGTCGGACAGTCGTAAAAAACAAAGGTCATTCAAACGATTCGTGTATCCGAAATGCAATCGGAGGATTTTTCCTTTGGTGGATATGGCTCATCGTTTGTGCCTGTAAGCCCGATGCAAGGCCCATACGATACTCGGGCACTGATGTTGTCAGGCTTGATGGCACGTCGGACACGCGCTTTTGGGGCATGCTGTTATCCGGCGGCGCAATCCTTCTCATCGGCTGCGCGTTGCTTTTTAAGACGTGGTGGGGGCTTGCCGTGGCTGCAACCGGCCTTGTCTGTTGGATCACAATGTACGCAACCACAGGCAAATAGACCATAAAAAACCGCCCCGGGGCGGAATGAAATAGAAAGAAGATGTTTTTATGGGTTTTATGGACAATGCACGCAAAGAATCCTCCTATTCCGTGGCTTCCGGAAGTGATCTGCCCTATGTTGTTTTGCAGGTGACACTTAAAGAAAAGTTTATTGGCACCGGCTCCGGCAATTTGACTGAGCTGGAACATGTAATTAACACCCAAGCAGCAAAGGGATATCGTCTGCACACCATTTCCACAGCATCGGGACAAAGCGGCGGTTTGCTCGGCGGCGACCGCATTCAGGCCACCCTTGTCTTTGAGCGCTTATAAATAAGAAAATCGCTGCGGCTTTATGCCGCAGCGATTTTTGTTGTAAGGAAGCTGTGTGATTTACAAAAGTCAAGTCATATCAATGGTTTACGGGCAGTCAGCACGAGGTTTTTTACGATGCTTTTTTAAAGCAGTCCTCGTTTTTATTTCTCCATCTGCAAGCAATGTGAGCGGAATACATCACATCCTGCATAACCTTCTCCGCATCCTCTTTCGAAATCTCAATCTCGACATGTTCCTCTGCAAGGTGCCCACGTCGATTTCCATGTAGTATTTTCCATCCCTCAAAAAATTTTTATGCCGCGTTCATCAAAAATGGCCACAACTTATATTTTCCTTTTATTTAATGGGTATCGCGGCAGTCTCCAGCACTGTCCCAGTTCGGGATCCTTATTTAACTATTTAAATTCACTGGACCTGCCTCATTTTTTCGCATTTCGTTTGGTGTGCAACCGAAGGTTTCTTCAAACGCCTTATAAAAATTTCCCTTGCTTTGATATCCCACTTCTTCGGCAATGTCATCAATCGTTTTTGTCGTTTCAGTTAAAAGGAAAACCGCCTTTTCCATTCGTATTGCCTTGATATATTCGTGGATAGACTGACCGGTCAATTGCTGAAACGCTCTCTGAAGTGTCTGTTTATTGATCTCGATTGACTTTGCCAGATCTTCAATAACCGGAGGCTGGACAAAGGATTGATTTAAGATTTGCAATGCCGTCTTCGCCGCATCCCTCGCTTTGGTAGTTAGACTTGGCGTCCTTTCCAAACCAAAGGAAAGCGTGTAATCTACCAGCAATCCGGCAGCTTCCAGCGCCTTCCCCTGCAAAAACAAGGAGAAAGCTCCCCCGCTCATCTCAGCGGACTTAATTTCTCTGCAAATATCGGCCAATAAAGGAAGTGACACATCCCTGTTGTTCACTGCATGCGCTGTGCGATTCCAGAGACTGTCCGAAAATACCGCTCCGGTGCCTTCAAGAAACTGATCTGTTATATAAATCGTGGATGCTTTTTGCACTTCGCCGGATGGAAATCGTTTATACCACGGTCGTGGAAGATTATTTACATAACAGAAAACTCCAAACCGGGCCTCATTGCGCTCGGTTTTTTTCTGGTAATAGCTTAAGGCCATATCCTCAACAAACGTGATTTGAATGCTCTTTGCCTGATAATAATACCGCTCTATCAAATCCGCATGAAAAACAATATCCGTATCAATAAAACAACAAGTTTCAGGGTTTCCTCATGCCTGAATATGCCCGGACGCAACTTCGGCCGGCGGCTTAAAGCAGCACCCATAGCGGATACCGGTTCGTTTCCATCCACATGCTTCATATTGACGCAGCATGTCTGATACGCTGTAAAAGCATTGCATATACGCACCTCTTTTCCGGGTTTTGTTTCGGAATATACCGTTCTGTTTAGGGCAATTCAATAAATATATCCACAAATAAATTCCCTGTGTTTTCAGTATAAGGAGGCAAATATAAAATATCAACAGTATCTATAAAGTCCTGATTTCGTGGTCTTGCATCATACTTTTTCCAATGCTATACTTTTTTGGTTATATTTTGCTAACTCAAAAAAAGGAGGCATCTACATGAACAAAAAAAAGCCTGTTTTATTCAGGCTCTTTGATATCGCGACCGAAGGAAAAGGCAAGCTGTTGCTTAGCTGTGCCTTCATGTCCCTTGGCACGCTTTGCGGTATGATTCCCTACTTATCAGTTTATCATATCGCCCGGCGGCTGCTTCCGGCGGCAGGGCAAGGTGAGCCCTCCGGTGGAATTTTACTGTGGAGCATTGCCGCCGCTGTCAGTATATTGCTCAATACGGTATTATCCTTTTTCGGAAGCTTTGGCGCACATAAGGTTGCTTTTCGTGTGCTGTACGGAATTCGCATCCATGTTATGGAGCATATGGGGCACTTGCCGATGGGGTTTTTCACGGAGCATACCAGCGGAAGTGTACAAAAAACCATGGACAACAGCATCGAAAAAATCCACCTATTTATCGCACATCTGCTGCCTGATCTCATTGGATCGGCATGTGCCGTCTTCGCGCTGCTGCTTGGACTTGGCAGCTTGAATTTGTGGCTGGCTCTGGCGGTCGTCGCCGCCGTCATCCTTGCGTGCGCCTTGCAGCTTCCCGTATGGGGCGGAAGCCGGGGACAGGATATTCTGACAGGCCTCGCAGCGGTATCGGGACAAATGATGGGCGCTTTTTCAGAATATGTCCGGGGAATTGGCGAGGTAAAGCTGTTTGGTCTGACAGGCACCATCACCAGGGGCCTCGGTGACACCACAAAGAAATATGGCAATGGGGAAATGAAACTCTATAAGCGGGTGGCTCCGTTTTATGAGGGCTATAAAACAATGATACTTCCCCTGCTGGCCGTCGTGGTTCCTGTGGGGATATTTCTTATTTGGCAGAATCCCGGAAATACATCGGTTTTACTGTCGGTCATTATGGGGCTTATCTTGACGCCCGCTATCTGCGCCCCGCTCATGGAGCTTTTCAATTATGGCACCCGCATGGGGGAAATCACCGTTGCGCTGCATAACATCGACGAAATCATGCGCATGGAGCCAATGCCCGAACCGGTCACCCCAGAGGTTCCGGAATCTTTCGATGTCCAGTTCCATGACGTTTCCTTTTCCTATCAGGATACCACCGATCCCTCTCATACGCTGGCACTGAGCCACGTCAGCTTCACCGCGCCGCAAAAGCGAATGCCCGCTTTGGTGGGGCCATCCGGCGGCGGCAAGACTACCATCGGTCATCTCATTTCCCGGTTTTGGGATGTAACTTCCGGAAAAATCACCATTGGCGGCGTGGATATCCGAGACATCTTACACTCGCGCCTGATGAAATATGTTTCATTTGTATTCCAGGATACCACCATATTTTCAGATACCGTATACGGCAAGCGGAATATTTTCATATGGATACTTCTCTCGCCATAGCCACAGCGAAAGCCGGTATCACGAAGTCCAAAGCATCCGTTAAAAACCGCAAAAACCTGCCCTCCGAGTATGAAGGGCAGGCTTTGCTTAACTGTCAGCAGCCAGACTATCATAGCGCCCTAAGACACCTTAGATCCTCAGCTTTGCGTCCCCGGCTTTAACCGGGTTTGCCCATAGCTTTATTGATTTATTGTTTTTACTTCTCCGGCACCCGGAGTACATCGCCGGGGTGGATGAGGGCGAACCTGCTCTTATTGTTCAGCCGTTCCAATTCAGCCATAGGGCAGTTCAGCTTGCGGGAGATGCTCCAGAAGCTATCGCCCTTTTGTACGGTGTAAGTAGTATAACGAAGATTTTTGGGTACATCCGCCGTCACGCCGTACTGGTCAATGGTATAGGTCGAGCCGTCAATGTCCTGCTTGCCGGTGAGAGGCTTGCCGTCCTTGAAGTACATCCATTTACCTGAATCGTTCATGGACCAGCCCTGCGCCGTGTCGCTGGAAATCGTCAGCTCCACAAAGCGGCGCAGAACAGCGGACACCTCGGCTCTTGTGGCTGTACCCTGCGGGTCGAACAGATTGCCGTTTTTGCCGCTGATAACCCCTGCCATCTGCATCTGCTTCACGGCTTCTTTGGCGTAGGTACTAATCTTGCCATTGTCAGCGAAGATGTTTTCGACATGAACTTTCGGCAGAGTATAGCCGATGGTCTTGGCATAGTTGCTCATAATGACCGCCATCTGCTCACGAGTGATGGACTGATCCGGGGCAAACTTGTTCTCGCCAATACCGTTTACAATGTTGTTTTTGCTTGCCCACTCAATGTAACCCATCGCCATTCCCGGCCTGAAATACGAATTTGGGGAAACTGTTCCCGATGAAATGAAGCCGTTCTGGAATGACGAGGTGGCACGGACAATCCGCTCTCTTGCCTGGTGGAAAGCTTTGTGGAGTAAAGAAGCGGGAATTGAAATTGTGGATATCCGCGAAATGAGCTGCTGCAAGCAGGCATGGGATGAATGGCTGACTGCCTACCATCCCGTTGTTGCCGGCGACATCAAGATGATGGAGGCTGAGGGCGGAAAGTATTTTAATCTGATCCAGTTCATCGCCAAAGTTATTTAAATATGTGCGGAGCCAGCCCCATATACACAGGGGCAGGCTCCGCACGATTTTTATATACATCTGTTCTTTTTCTTCCTCCGGCCCGCTTAAAAAGGTTTAGATCGACTCCGGAAGAAAGCCCCGGGCCTCGGCGATCAGCTCAATTTCCCGCTTGGCCTGCGTGAGACAATCCAGTACCAGCGCTTTTTTCTCCTCCGAGCAGCGAAACATCGGAACGGCCACGCTGAGCGCGGCAAAGGTCTGCCCGTCCCTGCGCAGCGGAACGGCCCAGCAGTATAGCTGCTCCGCCGATTCCTCCCGCTCCCAGGCAACGCCTGTTTTTCGGATTTGCGCAAGCTGCCCAAGCAGCGTGTCGAAATCCACCACGGTATGCGCCGTCAGGCGAGGAAATCCGTCGGCATACAGCTCCCGAACCTCTTCATCCTTCAGGTCGCTCAGCAGGGCCTTTCCAATGGCCGTTCCGTTGGCGGGCAGCCGGTTTCCCACATGGGAAATCATGCGGATGGGCTGCGGAGAGTCCACCTTGCGGATGTAAAGCACCTTATCCCGGTCCAAAACGCCCATCTGGCAAGTTTCGTCGCAGCTTTCCACAACGGCCTCCATCACCTGCAGGATAAAATCCACGGCGCCTTGATTGGCCGCAAAGCTGCTGCCCAGCGCATAGGCGCTGATACCAATGAAATATCGGTTTGACCGGCGGTCCAGTCGGATATATTTCCGGCTGAGCAGTGTGTGAAGAATGGGAAAAAGGCTGCTCTTCGGCGCATCCAGCGCCACGGACAGCTCTGTCAAGGTGCTTCCGCCGTCCTTTGAAAGCGCCAGATATTCCAGAATATCCAGCACCCGGGCGGTAGAGCGGTGCTCCTGCGGCATAGATTGTGCCTCCATTTCAGTAACATTTTTACTTCCAACACTCTAGCACAGCGGGCGGCAGGTTACAAGCGGAAGTTGCAAATGTCTCTTTTGGAATGCACACGATAAGCAAGAAGCTCCCAAAAATCCAACATATTCCCCAAAAATTTTAAAACCAGAAATTCTCCTATTGACACAAAGCCAAATCTATGGTAAAGCTGAATAGTGAAAGTCCTATTTAAAAACAGAGTTCTTATATAGGAACAACAGAAGACAATGACAGGGCAATCATTTCATTCAGGAAGCGCCCGGAACGGGCGAAAAAAAGGAAAAGAAGGGAAAAAAACCATGAGTAAAAAGCTTGCGGTGATGGACGGCAACACAGCCGCGGCGCATGTGGCGTATGCGTTTACGGAGGTTGCGGCCATCTACCCCATCACTCCGTCTTCCCCCATGGCGGAAAAGGTGGACGAATGGTCCGCCAAGGGCCGGAAAAACCTGTTTGGGTCCACGGTGGACGTGATTCAGATGCAGTCCGAGGCCGGCGCGGCAGGTACCTGCCACGGCTCCTTGCAGGCCGGCGCGCTGACCACCAGCTTCACCTCCGCACAGGGACTGATGCTGATGATCCCCGCCATGTATGCCATGGGCGGCCAGTTCCTGCCCAACGTGCTGCACATCGCCTCCCGAGTGGTCACCTCCAACCATCATTCCATTTTTGGCGACCACACCGACTTTATGACCTGCCGTACCACCGGGTACGCCATGCTGATGTCCTCCACTCCTCAGGAGTGCATGGACTTGGCGGCGGTGGCCCATCTTTCGGCCATCCGCTCCAAATATGCGTTTATGCACTGCTTTGACGGATTCCGCACCTCTCACGAGATGCAGCGCATTGAGGCGCTGGATTATGAAGACCTGCGCGGGCTTCTGGATACCGACGCCCTGCGTGCCTTCCGCCGGAACTCCCTCAATCCCGAGCATCCCACCAACCGCGGCAACAACGTCAACCCCGACGTATACTTCCAGTGTAAGGAAGGCGCCAACGAAAAGGCCGCCGACGTGCCGGGTACCGTGCAGCACTACATGGACGAAATCAACAAGCTGACGGGCCGGGATTATAAGCTGTTCAACTACTACGGCGCGCCCGACGCGGAGGAAGTGGCCGTGATCATGTGCTCCGCCTCCGAGACGGTGAAGGAGACGGTGGACTTCCTCAACGCCAACGGGCGGAAGGTTGGCCTGCTTCAGGTCCGGCTGTATCGGCCCTTCTCTGTGAAGCACTTTGCCGAGGCCATTCCCGCCACCTGCAAGAAAATCGCGGTGCTGGACCGGTCCAAGGAAACCGGCTCCGTGGGCGAGCCGCTGTATCTCGATGTGGTCACCGCCCTGAATCAGGCGGACCGGACCGACATCCGCATTGTGGGCGGACGGTATGGCCTCTCCTCCAAGGACACCACTCCGGGCCAGTTTATCGCCGTGTTTGATAACCTGCGTCAGGCCCAGCCCAAAAACAACTTTACCATCGGCATCAACGACGACGTGACCAATACCTCGCTGGACTATCAGGAGCTGGAGCTGTCCCCCGCTGGTCAGACCTCCTGTAAAATCTGGGGTCTTGGCGGCGACGGCACGGTAGGCGCGAATAAGAACGCCATCACCACCATCGGATTGGTGGCGAATAAGTATGCTCAGGCTTATTTCTCTTACGATTCCATGAAAACCGGTGGACTGACCCAGTCTCACCTGCGTTTTGGCGATGAGCCGATTCGCTCCACTTATCTGGTTTCCTCCGCGGACTTTGTGGCTGTCCACGCACCCACCTATGTCAGCAAGTACGACACCGCCGCAGACCTGAAGGAAGGCGGAATCTACCTGCTCAACTGTCCGTGGTCGGTTTCCGAGCTGGAGGAGCACCTCCCCGCCTTGCTGAAGCGGGAGCTTGCCAGCAGGCATGCCCGGTTCTACATCATCGACGCGGCAAAGATTGCCGAGGAAATTGGCCTGCGCGGCCGCACCAACAACATCCTTCAGGCTGTCTTCTTCGCCCTGACCAAGGTGATTCCTCTGGACGTGGCTGTGGAGGACATGAAAAAAAACAACTACAACTCTTATTTCAAAAAGGCCGGACAGAAAATTGTGGATCTGAACGACCGGGCCGTGGATGCAGGCGTGAGCGCCGCCGTGAAGGTGGAAATTCCCGCATCCTGGGCCACGGCGCAGGATGCGCCAGCCGCAGAGCTGGAAACCACGCCCTTTGTCCGAGATATTGTTCTTCCCATGGACCGCCAGCAGGGTGACAAGCTTCCCATCTCCGTTTTCAAAAAGTACGGCGTGCTGGACGGCACATGGGAAAACGGCACCTCCGTCTATTCCAAGCGAGGCGTAGCCACCGCAGTCCCCAAGTGGAACGGCGAGAGCTGCATCCAGTGCAACCGCTGCTCCATGGTCTGTCCCCACGCGGCGCTGCGCCCTGTGCTGCTGACGGAGGAGGAGAAGGCCGGTGTGCCCGCTTCCTTCGCCACCGTACCCGCCAAGGGCCTTGGCAAGGACGCTCCCCAGTATTCCTTCCGCGTGCAGGTTTCTCCCTATGACTGCCTTGGCTGCGGCGTGTGTCTGACGGCCTGCCCGGCCAACCAGAACGAGAAAATGGCCGACGCGCTGGTGATGACTCCCTTTGAGGAGATGAAGCCGGAGCAGGTCAACTTCAACGAGGTCGCCATGAACGAGGCATATCTCAAGAAGGACGCGGTCAGCGACAAGAGCGTGAAATCCGCTCAGTTTGCCAAACCCTATTTCCAGTTTTCCGCCGCCTGCGCAGGCTGCGCGGAAACCACCTACCTGAAGCTTGTAAGCCAGCTTGTGGGCGACCACATGTACATCGGCAACGCTGCGGGCTGCTCCTCCGCGTACAGCGGCGGCGCCCCCATCCTGCCTTACTGCCGCGACCAGCGGGGCTTTGGCCCGGCGTGGGAGCACTCCCTGTTTGAGGACAACGCTGAGTTTGCCTACGGCTTCTTCCACGCGCAGGACGCCATCCGCAAGGAGCTGTTCCTGCGGCTGGAGAGCCTGAAAGCCGCAGGAACTGCCGCTTCCGAAATTGAGGCGTATCTCACCGGCTGGGAGGATAAGAGCAAGTCCCGCGCCGTGTCCGACGCGCTGATTGCCGCGCTGGAGCGCAGCGAGAAGACGGAAGAGGTTCAGTTTGTTCTGGACAGCCGGGAATATCTCGCAAAGAAGTCCGTCTGGGCCGTGGGCGGCGACGGCTGGGCCTATGATATCGGCTTTGGCGGTATCGACCACGTGCTGGCCCAGAACCGGGACGTGAATCTGCTGGTGCTGGACACCGAGGTTTACTCCAACACTGGCGGACAGTCCTCCAAGTCCACCCCCACCTCCGCCGTGGCAAAATTCTCCGCAGGCGGCAAGAAGATTGCCAAGAAGGATCTGGGCGCAATCTTCATGAACTACGGCTACGTATACGTGGCGCAGGTGGCCATGGGCTACGATCAAGCCCAGACCCTCAAGGCCATCCGCGAGGCCGAGGCTTATCCCGGCCCGTCCATCATCATCGCCTACTGCCCCTGCCTGGAGCACGGCATCAAGGCAGGCATGAGCTGCACCCAGAGCGAGATGAAAAAGGCTGTGGAGTCGGGTTACTGGCATCTGTACCGCTATGATCCCCGCCTGACCGAGCAGGGGAAGAATCCCTTCCAGTTGGATTCTCCCGAGCCGGACACCGGAAAGATTATGGGCTATCTCATGGGTGAAAACCGCTACGCGGCGCTGGCCAACAACTTCCCCGACCGGGCCGACGCACTGTATGAAAAGGCCGTGCAGGACGCGAAAAATCGCTACTCCAAATACCGCAAAATGGCGGAGAACGGCTGATAAACACGTCACTTCCCCCCAGCCGCTTCTCGGCGGCGGGAGAAGCTCCCTCGTTTGAAAAGAAGGCGAGCACGCCGCGCTTTTGCGCGGCGCGCCTGCCTTTATGCCCATTGTTCAGTCAGAAATTTGACGCGCGGCGACGCAAGAAATGACGGCTATTAGAAAGCGGCGGGAAGCCCCCCGATGAAATGCTTTTTCGGGCCGCTGCATGTTTGGACTGTAGGGGAATTGACATCCCCCTAAAAATGTGTATGATAAATGAAAAGCTCGGCGTTGGCAGAGTTTTCAAGGTGGGAAGCGGGGTCTGTGACATGAGAATCAGCAAATTTGGTGGTCTGATTGCAGCCGCCAGCAAAAAAGCCGCGCTGCCCATGCTGAAGGTGGGGACGATCCCGGTCATTAAGCGAATCGTCATTTCCTTCCAGCAGGCCGGTATTTTCCCCATCGTGGTGATTACCGGCGTGGACGAGGACGAGGTGAAATACCAGCTAAGCAACTACGGCGTGATTTTTATTTCCAGCGAGCAGCCGGAGCAGCCCCAGCTTCTGGATTCCGTGAAGGTCGGGCTTCGGTATCTGTCCGGGAAATGCGAGCGGATTGCCTTTGCTCCAGTGAATGTCCCCATGTTCACGCCGGACACGCTGATCCGGCTGAAAAACACGGCGGGAGAGATTGTCACCCCGTCCTACCGCGGCTGCGGGGGGCATCCCGTGATGCTGGCGGACAGCATTATCCCCGAAATTCTGGCCTATGGCGGTGAAGACGGCCTGCGGGGCGCGCTTCGCACGCTGGATGAAAAACGCGTTTGGCTTCCTGTGGAGGACGAAGGCATTTTAACCAGCGTCCACAATCGAGAGCAGTTGCAGGCCCGTTTAGCCGAACACAACAACGCCATTCTGCACCCCGTCATCCGCATGAGCATCGAACGGGAATTTGCTTTTTTCAACGCGCGCCTGAAGCTGCTGCTGTTTTTGATTGCCGACACCCACAATATGCGCCAAGCCTGCGGTGCCATGTCTCTGTCCTACGGCAAGGCATGGGACATGATCAACCGGTTGGAAATCGAATTGGGCTATGCGGTTGTGGAGCGGCGGCAGGGCGGGCGACACGGAGGGAACACCGTTTTGACGGAACGCGGCATTGCATTTTTGCTGGCCTATCAGCGGTTTGAGGAAGAAATTTTTCATTATACCCAGAGCCGGTTTCAGGAGGCATTTTTAACAACCAAAATTCTATAATGGAATTTGGCAAGTTCTTTTCAGGAAGAAGTTGCGAACAAAAACCATCCCTTTCATAATGAGAGTGGACACACCGCGCCGTTTTCTATTGGGCGCGGGGCTGCTCTCAGAGGAAATGGGGTGGTTTTTTTATGCATGAGGCCTCCACTGTCTGCGGCCTGATTCTCGCGGCGGGGCTTTCCTCCCGCATGGGCGAATTTAAGCCGCTGATGCCGCTGCGGGGCAAAACGCTGATTGAAAATACGGTGGACAGCGTTTTATCGGGCGGCGCCCAATCCGTCGTGGTGGTGACGGGCTATCGGGGCGCGGAGGTGGACGCGGTGCTCCACTGGCGCTATGGCACACGCGTCATTTCCGTGCGAAATCCAGACTTTGCAAGCACCGACATGCTGCGCTCCATCCAAATCGGCTGCCGGGCCATGCCGGAATGCGACGCGTTTTTTCTGTTGCCGGGCGATATGCCCGTGGTACGTCAGGCCACCTTTCACAAGCTGCTTTCCGCCCGCCCCGCAAATGGCGTCAGCGTGATTTTTCCAACGCTGAATGGGGCGCGGAAGCACCCGCCGCTGGTGGATGCACGGATGATTCCTGAAATTCTCGCATTTCAGAGCGACGGTGGGCTGCGTCAGCTATGGCAGCGGCACGAAAATTTGATTCAGACTGTTTCGGTAGACGACGAGGGCGTATGGATAGATCTGGATACGCAGCAGGATTATGAAAGCTGTAAGCAGGGCTACGAATTTGTAAAATGAGGAGGCAGGGATTGCAAGATGGAAAAGATCAGTGAATCTGTGATCAAGAAAGACCACGCGCCGAAAATGTCCGGGCGCTCCGTTTATGTCGGAGACTATTCTGGTGATGGTGTTTTGACCGGCAAATTTCTTCGCTCCACTTTGGCGCGAGCCAAGGTGCTGGGCGTGGAAGTCCCCCCATTGCCGGACGGGTATTTTTATGTGGACAAAGCCGACGTTCCCGGCGACAACAACGTAAATATCGTGCTGGACGACACTCCGGTGTTTGCCCGGGACACGGTGGAGTACATCGGCGAACCCATCGGTATGGTGGTTGGCCCGGAGGAAAAGGTGGTGGACCGGATTCTTTCGGAAACCAAGGTTTCTTATGAAGAACTGGAGCCGATGCTGGACCTGCACAAGGCCGACACCGTGTTTTTCAACTATGAGTACGAAAAGGGAAATCTTGAAAAAGCCTTTGCCGAAGCCGACAAGGTTTACGTAGAAGAATTTTCAACCGGCTATCAGGACCAGACCTATCTGGAGCCGCAGGGCATGATGGCGGAGCCGGAAGAAAACGGACATATGTACGTCCACGGCTCCATGCAGTGCGCCTATTATGTCCACGGCGCGGTGATGCGTGCGCTGGGTCTCCGCCCCGACGAGGTTCACATTCTTCAGGACGTGACCGGCGGCGGCTTTGGAGGAAAAGAGGCGTTTCCCTCCATTCTGGGCTGTCAGGTGGCCGTGGCGGCGAGGAAGGCTAATGCCCCCATCCGCTGCATCTTCGGCCGCCGGGAGGATTTGGAGTTTACCTCCAAGCGCCACCCCTCGCTTTGCGTTTACAAGGTGGCGGTGAAGGACGGCAAGGTCACGGGCATGGACATCGACGTGAAGTTCAACTCCGGGGCGTACACCACGCTGTCCCCCGTGGTGTTGCAGCGGGGAATCATCTGCGCCAGCGGCGTTTACAGCTTTGACAATCTCCACGTCCACGGACGCGCCCTGAAAACAAATACCACGCCCTCCGGCGCATACCGGGGCTTTGGCGCGCCCCAGACCTTCTTTGCCGTGGAGATGATGATGAATCATATCGCGCGGGATTTGGGGATTGATTCCCTCCAATTCAAGGAAGCCAATCTGGCCCGGCAGGGAGATCCCACCTCCACCTCCGGCAAATATCACTTCCCCATTCCCCTGCCCGAGATGATTAACGAGGTGGACCGGGCCTGCGACTTCCGCAGAAAGCATCTGGAGTACGAGAAGCCCCAGATCGGAAGATACCGCAAGGGCATCGGGATGGCGCTGTGGTTCCACGGGGCGGGCTTCACCGGCTCCGGAGAACGGGACCACATCAAGGCGGTGTGCAAGCTGCACAAGTACCCGGACGGAACGGTGGAGGTTTTGGCCTCCAACGGTGAAATCGGGCAGGGCCTGCGAACCACGTTCCCCAAAATCGTTGCCCATGAGCTGAATCTTCCGCTGGAAAAGGTCTATTACAACCACCCTGATACCGCCCGCGTGCCGGACTCCGGCCCCACCGTTGCCTCCCGCTCCTTGATGGTGGTGGGTGAGCTGCTGCGCCGCGCGGCCATCAAGCTGCGCACCCAGTGGATAGAGGGCGAGGACCAAATTGTGGAGGAGCATTTCAGAGAGCCTGATTTTATGATTCCCTTCTATCTGGACAAATTTCATGGCGACGCGTACCCTACCTACGCATGGGGCGTGGGCGCCATCGAGGTGGAGCTGGACACCTGCACGGGCATCTCCAAAATTCTGGGGGCCTATGGCTCCTTCGACGTGGGTACGCCCATCGATTACAACATTGTCATCGGACAGATGGAGGGCGGCTATTTGCAGGGCATTGGCTATGCCTCCATTGAAAAAATGGAGTATGACAATAAAGGCCGCATCCGCAACAATTCCTTCTCGGACTATTTGATTCCCACCACAAAGGATGTGCCGAACCTGAAGTGCATGCTGCATGTGGAGCAATACCCCGACGGGCCCTACGGTGCAAAGGGCGCGGGCGAGCTGCCCCTCGTGGGCGCGCCCGGGGCCTTTGTGGCGGCTGTGGAGCAGGCCATAGGGGGCAAAGCGTCGCTGCACCATGCGCCGTTCACCGCCGAGGACACCCTGAATGTGATGATGAAGGAGGCTGAATAAGAGATGGATGCGATTCGATTTGTCCTCAACGGACAGGAAGTGTCCTACGAAGGCAACGCTTCCGACCGGCTGCTGGACGTTCTGCGAGACACCTACCGCACCACCAGCGTCAAGTGCGGCTGCAAAGAGGGCGAGTGCGGGGCCTGCTCCGTTTTGATGGACGGCGTGCTGGTCAACTCCTGCTGCGTTGCCATGGGCGCGGCGGCAGGCTCCTCTGTTACGACGATGGAGGGCTTCCGGGAAACGGAGCGCTACGCGGTTTTGGACCGGGCATTTGCGGCGGTTTCCGCCGTGCAGTGTGGCTTCTGCATCCCCGGCATGGTGCTGGCGGCAGAAGCGCTGCTTTCCAAAACTCCCCACCCCACGGAGGACGAAATCCGAGAGGGCCTTTCCGGAAACCTCTGCCGCTGCACGGGGTATAACGCCATTATCAACGCGGTTTCAAGCGCCGCAAAGGAGGGAAACGGACTATGGTAAACGGATATACCGCCGCCTCTTTGGATGAGGCGCTGAACCTCCGCGCGTCCCATGCCGTCGTCCCCTACGCCGGAGGCACGGACCTGATGGTGGAAAACCGCCCCGGAGCTACCTATCTGTTTTTGAACAAGGTTCCGGAATTGCAGCAGATTTCCGAGGATGCGGACTATCTCCGCATCGGCGCGGGCGTGACCTTTACGCAGGCACTTGGCGACCACCGGGTTCCCCAGATCATGAAGGACGCCGTGGCGCTGATTGCCGCGCCCGCCATCCGCAACGCAGGCACCTTCGGCGGAAATCTTGGCAACGGCTCCGCCAAGGCGGACTCCGTTTTGATTGAATTTGCGGCAGACGCAAAGATTCGGCTTCAATCCCTGCGGGGCGAGCGCATCGTTCCCGTGGAGGAATTCTATCTGGGCCGGAAAAAACTGGACCTTTCCGATGACGAGCTGATTACGGAGGTTCTCCTGCCCAAAACCGGGCTGGACCGGTATTACTACCAAAAGGTCGGCGGACGCAACGCGCTAGCCATCTCCCGGGTTTCCTTCGCAGGCGTGTTTGCCGAACAAGACGGCAAAATTTCCAACATCGCCGCCGCGTTCGGCGCGGTAGCGGACACCGTTTTGCGCTATCGGGATCTGGAGACAATACTGCTGGGCAAAACCTTGGAGGAAGCCCGTGGGCTGAAGGCGGAATACCTGCGGGCCTATGGGGCCCGGATGGTCCTCACCCGGGGCCGTGTGTCGGCGGAATACCGCAAGGCCGTATGCATGAATCTGCTGAACGAGTTTTTAACCCGGTTTGGTATTTGACCCAACACAAATCCGCCCGCGGTACCAACCCCGGGCGGATTTTCTGAAAGGAAGAGTGAAGTGTTTACTGTTTCGATTAACGGAAAAGAGTACGAATCCACCCACGACAAAAAGCTTCTGCGCTTTTTGCGGGACGACCTGCACCTGACCGCCACCAAGGACGGATGCAGCGAGGGCGCCTGCGGCACCTGCACCGTGCTGGTGGACGGCGTGAAAACCAAGGCCTGCGTGGTGTCTCTCAGCAAGCTTGCGGGAAAGCGGGTGCTGACCGTGGAAGGCATCGCCCCGGAGGAAATGAAGGTCTATGAGCACTGCTTTGCCGTCGCGGGCGCGGTACAGTGCGGCTTCTGTATCCCCGGCATGATTATTTCGGCCAAAAGCCTGCTGGATTCCAATTTGAATCCCACTCGTGCGGATGTGAAGCTGGCCATTAAGGGCAATCTGTGCCGCTGCACCGGCTATAAAAAAATTGAGGACGCGATTTTGCTGGCGGCGGACTTTTTCCGGGAAAAACGGGAAATTCCCCCCGCCCCTACCGCGTTGCACATGGACGAGCATGCAAAGCGCATTGACGCCGACGAAAAAATCAACGGGACCGGCCTGTTTGCCGACGATCTTACTATCCCCGGAATGCTGTACGCCAAGCCCGTCTATTCAAAATATCCCCGCGCCCGGATTAACCGCATCGACGTGAGCCGCGCCCTTGCCCACCCGGACTGCATCAAGGTTCTGCTGAAGCAGGACGTTCCCTGCAACAAAATCGGCCACATCAAGCAGGACTGGGACGTGATGCTGGGCGAGGGCGACGTCACCCGATATGTAGGCAACGTGCTGGCGGTGGTTGCCACCGACAAGCAGGAACTGCTGGAAGAGCTTTGTGCGCTGGTGGCGGTGGATTATACGGAGCTTACGCCCGTCACCAGTCCCTTCGATGCCCTGCGGGGCGACGCGCCCATGATTCACGAGGACGGCAACGTGATGAGCCGGGCAAATTTGGTCCGCGGCAACGCAGACGAAGCCATCAAAAATTCCAAATACGTGGTCACGCGGAAATATAAAACTTCTTGGCAGGAGCACGGCTTTATGGAGCCGGAGTGCTGCGTGGCCATGCCCGAGGGGGACGACGGCCTGCTGCTCTATACCTCCTGCCAGTCCGTCTACGACGTGCAGCGGGAGTGCGCCAAAATGCTTGAGCTTCCCAAGGAAAAGGTGCACTGTCACGCGGCGCTGGTAGGCGGCGGCTTCGGCGGCAAGGAGGATATGTCGGTGCAGCAGTACGCGGCGCTGATGGCATGGATCACCAAAAAGCCCGTCAAGGTGAAGTACACCCGGCAGGAGTCTTTGAATTACCATGTCAAGCGCCACCCCATGGAGATGGAGTTTACCACCGCCTGCGATGAAAACGGCATTCTTACTGGCATGAAGGGCATTATTATTGCGGATACCGGCGCTTACGCCTCTCTGGGCGGGCCGGTGCTGCACCGGGCCTGCACCCATGCGGCCGGACCGTACAATTATCAGAATATTGACATTTTCGGCATGTCTGTCTACACCAACAACGTCGTCTCCGGCGCTTTCCGGGGCTTTGGCGTGACCCAAAGCTGCTTTGCAACGGAAATGAACATTAACCTTCTGGCGGAGATGGCGGGGCTGGACCCGTGGGAGTTCCGCCGCCGCAACGCCATTAAGCCCGGCGATGTGCTCCCCAACGGGCAGACCGCCGACCCCAATACAAATATGGCCGCGTGCTTAGACGCGGTGAAGGACGTATTCCACGCAAACCCCTACGCAGGCATTGCCTGCGGCTTTAAAAACTCGGGAACCGGCATGGGGAAAAAGGACATTGGGCGGGTTTTGCTGTCTGTTGAGCAGGGAAAAATCCATATCCGCACCTCCGCCTCCTGCATGGGGCAGGGCATCGGGCAGATGGCCCTGACGGAAATCTGCCATGTAACAGATCTGGACCCCGCCCTGTTTGTCTTTGAGGCGGCAGACACCGTACGCACGCCGGACTCCGGAACGTCCACAGCTTCCCGCCAGACGGTGATGACCGGCGAAGCCGCCCGACGCGCCGGTGAAAGTCTCAAATGCGCGCTGGACAGCGGGAAAACGCTTTCCGAGCTGGAGGGCCGGGAATTCCTCGGAGAATACTCCGCCCTCACCGACCCCTTGGGCGCAATTAAAGAAAATCCCGTCAGCCACGTCTCCTATTCCTATGGCGCGCAGGTGATCGTGCTGAACGAGGAAGGAAAAATTACCAAAGCCGTCTCCGCCTTCGACGTGGGAACCCCCGTCAACATTGAGTCTGTGGAGGGCCAGATTGAAGGCGGCATGATCATGGGCATCGGCTATGGCGTGACCGAAAAGTTTGAGTGCGTGGACGGCTATCCGAAGAGCAAATTTGGAACCATCGGCTTTATGCGGGCAACGGATGTCCCGGAGCTGGAGGTCATTCTCTGCCGTCCGGAGGAGGGAGAGCAACTTCCCTACTCTCTGGGCGCCAAGGGCTGCGGAGAGCTGTGCATGATTCCCACGGCGCCTGCCTGCGCCCATGCTTACTACCGTTTGGACGGGAAATTCCGTCAGAGCCTTCCGCTGGAGAGCACACCTTATCGGAAAAAATGAGCAATTACAGCGCAGTCAAAAGCGGGAACCGGATTTACCGGCTCCCGCTTCCCTGTTTTGGTCAAGTCTCTCTAAAAGCCGTTCTCCCCGCGTCAGGTCATCAGCAGCTTTGCGTAAAATGCCGTTTGGTTCTGGGCGGCGACAATGTTTGCCTGCCGCAAAAACGCATCCAATGTCTCCGGATGCTCCACGGCATTCCGACAGGCGGCAATGGCCCCGTTCACGATGCACAGATACGGCATCCCGCAGGGCAGAATGACGGTCATTCGCTTTGCCATCTCATAGCATTCCCGAAAATACCGTCCCAGCGACTCCCCGTGGAGGCCCTCAATTTCCCCTTGCACAAAGCAGCCCCGGACGGAAATCGCCGGGAGCGTTCTGATTTTCCCCGCAAGCGCAGGAAGCATTCCTTCCGAAAACCCAGACTGCTTTCCGTCGTCAAAGCGCTGGGGAATTACCCGCAACCCCACGGGTTCCAAAGTCTCCTCCCGCTGATGAAGCCGGGCAATCCTGTCAATTTCCTGAAGCTCATCCCAGCTATTTGCAATAAAACGGCACATTCCAAAAAGGCGGCCCAAATCGGCAACTCCCTTTTCCCGCCCCGAAAAATAAATTTGCTCCCGTTGCAGGCCAAGCGCCGTGGCAGAAAGCACCTGCTCCCCCGTACACAGACTGGCCGCTTGAAATTGCACCGCCCCATGTATGGTCAGGTCGGAAAACAGGAATTGATATTCCGGAAGCTGCTGTTGCAGCCAGACAAAATCAATGTTACAGCTCATGCAACTCTCCAATAACAGACGTAATAAGAAAAATACAGTTACTGTAAGTATACCACAAAGCATTTAGAATACCAACAGCCTGTCTTAAGATCGTGATTAAAAGGCCCATTTAAATATACCTTTTAAGCTTATGATCTACTAAATGAACTTCTTTCATCTGCTGTCCCGCGGTGGTTTCGGTCTTGTGTCGCCCAGCCAATATCGCCACAGCTTAACAATACGCAAATTTAAGCCGTTTTTTTGATAATAAGAAAATCTGTACCAATACAAATTCCAATATAGAGCAACCAGAAGGCCCCATAGGTTGCAAACGAATTTCCAAGCAGAGGATACGGCGCAATTAAGCCCGTATATCCGCCGAAAAAGCCGTCCAGCAGATTAAAGCAGATTGAAATGGGAATTAGCCCCAAAATCCATATGTTAATTAATGTCTGCTGAATAATGC
>DKLF01000064.1 GCA_002455655.1 Oscillibacter sp. UBA6647
GCGTGTCACGATCTGGGCTTGTAGACCATTGCCATTTATTCCAACGAGGATATGTACGGCCTGTTCCGCACGGCGGCGGACGAATCCTATCTCATCGGGGAGAACGAAAGTCCCCTGGGGGCGTATCTGGACATTCCCCGCATCATTGAGCTGGCCAAAAAGCACGGGGCGGACGCGATCCATCCCGGCTATGGCTTTTTGAGCGAGAACGGCGATTTTGCCCGGGCCTGCGAGGAAGCGGGCATCAAGTTTATCGGACCCAATTCCAAGGTGCTGGATATGATGGGCGACAAGCTGTCCGCCAAGGCACTGGCCATTGAGTGCGGTGTATCGACCACCCCCGGGACCAAGGACCCGATTCCTGACCGGCAGGCAGCCCAGAAGCTTGCCATGGAGTTTGGCTTCCCTGTGATTCTCAAAGCCGCCGCCGGCGGCGGCGGGCGGGGTATGCGCCGGTGCGACACCGTGGAGGAAGTGGGCGTTAACTACGACCTTGTGAAGTCCGAGGCCAAAAAGGCTTTTGGCAACGACGACATCTTCATGGAAAAGTTTCTGGTTCAGCCCAAGCACATTGAGATTCAGGTGCTGGGAGACGAGCATGGAAACGTGGTCCATCTCTACGAGCGGGACTGCTCTCTCCAGCGGCGGTATCAGAAGGTGGTGGAGTTCACCCCTGCGTTCTCCGTATCAGAGGAGGTGCGCCGGGCGCTGTATGACGACGCGGTGAAAATCGCCAAGCGGGTGGGCTATACCAACGCTGGAACGCTGGAATTTCTGGTGGACAGGGAGGGGCATCACTACTTCATTGAGATGAATCCCCGCATTCAGGTGGAGCATACCGTCACCGAAATGGTCACCGGCGTGGACCTTGTGCGCTCTCAGATTTTGATTGCGCAGGGCTGTCCCCTCAGCGACCCCCGCATCGGCATCAAAAAGCAGTCCGACGTGCACCGGAACGGATACGCCATCCAGTGCCGCGTCACCACAGAGGACCCGGCCAACGGCTTTGCTCCCGACACCGGAAAAATCACGGCCTACCGCTCCGGCGGCGGTTTTGGCGTCCGGCTGGACGGAAACGCCTATGCCGGCGCGGTGATCTCTCCCTATTATGATTCCCTGCTGGTGAAGGTCACCACTTGGGATTCTACCTTCGAGGGCGTGTGCCGCAAGGCCATCCGCGCCGTGCGGGAGGTGCACGTCCGGGGCGTGAAAACCAACCTTGCTTTTATTCTGAACATTCTCCATGACGAGGTGTTCCGCGCGGGCGGCTGCCACACCAAGTATATCGACGAAGCCCCCAGCCTGTTTGAGCTGGACGAGGGGCAGGATCGGGCCACCAAGATGCTGAAATACATCGCCAACATCGTGGTGAAGGAGCAGGGTCCCCAGAAGCTCTATGAAGATCCCCGCTATCCTCCCGTCACCGGCGAGCGGCCCGACGGATTAAAGCAGATGTTGGACGCAAAAGGCCCCGAAGCCGTTGCAAAATGGGTACTGGAGCAGAAAAAGTTGCTTATCTGCGACACCACCACCCGGGACGCACACCAGTCCCTGCTTGCCACCCGCGTTCGCACGCGGGACATTGTGAAGAGCATGGAGGCCACCTCTGAAATTGAGGCGGACGCGTTTTCTCTGGAGTGCTGGGGCGGCGCGACCTTTGACGTGGCCTACCGCTTCCTCCACGAATCCCCTTGGGAGCGGCTGAACATGATTCGGGAGAAGGCCCCCAATCTGCTGCTGCAAATGCTGCTGCGGGGAGCCAACGCCGTGGGTTATACCAATTATCCCGATAACGTGATTCGGGAGTTTGTGCGGCAGGCCGCCATCAACGGCGTGGACGTGTTCCGGGTATTCGACTCTCTGAACTGGATTCCCGGAATGGAAGTGGCCATGGACGAGGTGCTGAAGCAGGGCAAGCTCTGTCAGGCCGCTGTGTGCTACACCGGGGACATTCTGGACCCGGCCCGGGACAAGTATACCTTAAAATATTATATCAATCTGGCAAAGGAGCTTGAAAAGCGGGGCGCACATATGCTGGCCATCAAGGACATGGCGGGCCTGCTGAAGCCCTACGCCGCCAAAAAGCTGGTTTCCGAGCTGAAGCAGGAGATCGGCATTCCCATTCAGCTTCACACCCACAACACCTCCGGCAATCAGGTTGCCGCGGTGCTGATGGCGGCGGAGGCGGGTGTGGACGTGGCGGACCTTGCCATCTCCTCCATGAGCTCGCTGACCAGCCAGCCGTCCCTGAACGCCGTGGTTGCCGCGCTTCAGGGCACCGAGCGGGACACCGGCATGGATTTGGAGCGGCTCCAGTACCTGACGGACTATTGGGAGGACGTGCGCACCCGGTACGATTCCTTCGAGGCAGACATTAAATGTCCCGCCACCGATATTTATCGTTATGAGATTCCCGGCGGACAGTATACCAACCTCAAGCCGCAGGTGGAATCTCTGGGGCTGGGGGACCGGTTCCGGGACGTGAAGGAGAACTACCGGAAGGTCAACGATATTCTGGGCGACATTGTAAAGGTAACCCCTTCCAGCAAAATGGTGGGCGACATGGCTATCTTTATGACCCAGAACGGCCTGACGCCGGAAAACATTGTTCAAAAGGGGGCAAACCTCGCTTTCCCCGACAGCGCGGTGAGCTATTTTTCCGGCATGATGGGCCAGCCTGCATGGGGCTTTCCCAAGGATTTGCAAAAGGCGGTTCTGAAAGGGAAGAAAGCTGTTACCTGTCGCCCCGGCGAGCTTTTGAAGCCGGTGGACTTTGAGGCGGTGCGCAAGGAAATGCTGGAATTCGACCCCGAGCCCGCTGACCGGTCCATCATCTCTTATTGCCTGTATCCCAAGGTTTATCGGGATTATAAGCGGGATCAGAAGGAGTATGGCTACGTCACCCGGCTGGGCAGCCATGTGTTTTTCCACGGTCTGGCCGTGGGGGAGACGCACAAGGTCAACATTGCCGACGGCAAGACCCTGATGATTAAGTATCTTGGCCTTGGCGAGGTGGATGCCGAGGGGATGCGTACCGTCAGCTTTGAGCTGAACGGCATCCGCCGGGACGTGCAGGTTCCCGACGCGGAGGCCCAGAAGAACATCGTCAAGGTTCCCATGGCTGATCCGGAGGACAAGAGTCAGGTGGGCGCGTCGATTCCCGGCGCAGTGAGCAAGGTGCAGGTGAAGGCCGGGGACACCGTAGAGGTGAACCAGACCCTCATTACCATTGAGGCCATGAAGATGGAAACCGCCATTACTGCCCGCATGGCGGGCACGGTGGAGGCTGTTCAGGTGGCCGAAGGAGAGACTGTGAAGGGCGGACAACTGCTTTTGACCATACGATAACGGTTCGATAGCGGTATAAACAGTCAAAATGCACAAAGAAGATTCCTGGCATTTTGAAGAAATTGGACGGGACGCGAAAAAATTTTTTCGCG
>DKLF01000038.1 GCA_002455655.1 Oscillibacter sp. UBA6647
AGGCGGACCTCTTTAGAGGTCCGCCTTGTGTAGAACCAATTTCCGTCGGGGTGCTTTACCGCAGGCTTCCCCAAAGGGCTTACAGGTTCAAATTGAGGTATTCCACGTACCGATACGTAAGGCCGTCTTCCTCAATCGGCTCCGACTGGGAGGCGACTTTCCACGCGGCCAGCTTATCCAGATTGGGGAAAAAAGTATCCGTTCCGGGAATCACGGCCTCCACCCGGGTCAGGTAAACCATTTTGCAGCGGGAGAGCATGGCCGCATAAATGCTGCCGCCCCCCATGACCCACACGTCGTCCGCGCTCATGTCCACCAGATTCACCGCGGCCTCCACGCTGTGGACGATTTCCGCGCCCTCCCGGGTGAACTCCTTGTCATGCGTGATGACAATATTGCGCCGGTTGGGCAGGGGATTTCCGCCGGGCAGGGTTTCCAGTGTTCTGCGGCCCATAATGACGGTTCCTCCGGAGGTGAGTGCGCGGAAGCGCTTCATATCCTCCTTGAGATAAAACAGCAACTGATTGTCCTTGCCGATTCCCCAATCCTGTGCTACGGATAAAATCGCGTTCATAAAAAAAGCCTCCCTCTTTATATGGCAATGGGAATTTTGGCCTCCAGCGGAGCGGGGGTATAGCCCTCCAGTTGGAAGCTGTCCCTTGTGAACAGGTAAAAATCCGTCACCGACGGGTCCACGGAAAACCGCGGGGCGGCGGCGGGGGTCTGCGCGAGAATTTCTTCCACAATGGGGACATGTCGGTCGTAGATATGCGCGTCGGCAATGACGTGGACCAGTTCTCCGGCCCGCAGGCCCGAAACCTGAGCCAGCATATGCGTCAGCACGGCGTACTGCACCACGTTCCAGTTGTTGGCGGCCAGCATATCCTGACTGCGCTGATTCAGAATGGCGTTGAGGGTATTTCCCGAGACGTTGAAGGTCATGGAGTAGGCGCAGGGATAGAGGTGCATCTCGTGGAGATCCTGAAAATTGTAGATGTTGGTGAGAATCCGGCGGCTGGCGGGGTTGTGCTTCAGATCGTACAGCACCCGGTCCACCTGATCGAACTCACCCTCGGGGTATTGGTGCTTCACGCCAAGCTGATAGCCGTATGCCTTGCCGATGGAGCCGGTTTCATCCGCCCACTGGTCCCAGATTTTGGCGTTTAAATCGTGAATGTTGTTAGACTTTTTCTGCCAAATCCACAAAAGCTCGTCAATTGCGGTTTTCCAGTAGGTTCGCCGCAGAGTCAGAATCGGAAACTCGGCGGCAAGGTCATACCGGTTTACAATTCCAAACTTCTTGACAGTGTGGGCGGGGGTTCCGTCCTCCCAGCGGGGTCGGACCTCCCGGTCCCTGTCCCACACGCCGGTATTCAGGATATCCCGGCAGTTTTGAATAAACAGCTCGTCCGCGCGGCTCATGATGAATCCCCCCGTTTTTTGTTTTAACTAATATAGTATAGCAGAATAAGCCGACGGTTTCAACGGGGATTGACTGGGAACCGCGAAAAAAGTTCCGCATAAAATTGCAGACTTTTGGTAAAATGACGGTTGTATCTGTGCAAAAAGTGCTGTAAAATAAAAAGGACAGTCCATAAAATCGGAGGGGGTGCGGGAGATGTCGGAGGGACTGGAGGGCGACAAGCGGGGCTATCTGCTGGAGGATTTTCGCCTGTTTCGCCTGAAGGATACCAGCACGAGGACGCTGGAGTATCACTATCACGAATTTGACAAGCTCATTCTCCTTTTGGGCGGCAGAGTGACCTATATGGTGGAGGGCGTGACCTACTTCCTCCAGCCGTGGGATTTGCTGCTGGTGCCGCGCAACCAGATTCACCGTGCGCTGATTGACACGGGAGAGCCTTATGAGCGGATGGTGCTGTGGCTGGGGCGGGAGTGGATGGACAAACGGAGCGACCCGGAAGAGCCATTGGCCGCCTGCTTTGATCTGGCCTGCCGCCGGGGGTTTCACCTCCTGCGGACGGACGGAGAGCGCCGCCCCTTTTATCTGCGCCGGTTTCAGGAGCTGGAGGAAGCGCTTCGGTCCCGGGAGTACGGCTGCGGCCGGATGGCCGACGCCTGCTGCCAGCAGCTTTTGATTGACGTGAACCGGGACAGTCTGCGGGACAAAACGGCAGAGAGGGAGAAGGATGCCTATCGTTCCGACCCGAAAATCGAAGAGATTTTGCACTATATCACCGGAAATTTGGATGGCCCCCTGACGGTGGAGGTTCTGGCGGAGCGGTTTTTTCTCAGCCGGTATTACCTGATGCACCGCTTTAAGGAGGTCACGGGCTATACCGTGCACCAGTATATCAGCCAGAAGCGCCTGCTGCTGGCGGGAGAACTGCTGCGGGAGGGAACGCCTGTGATGCGGGCGGCGGCTCTTGCAGGGTTTGGAGACTATTCCGCGTTTTTGCGGGCTTTTCGTGCCACGTTTCACGCAAGTCCCCGGGATTTTCAGCCGCGCCGGTGAAAACCGCCGCAAAATGAACGCCGGATGGGCAAGCGCTGCTGAAAAGGCAGCGTGGATATGGGGCAACAAAGCGGGAAAATTTTCAGAGTGTTGTAAATGCCATTTGAACAGTTTAGAAAAGCTTGATATTCTAATGAAGTCATATGTGCACAAACCCCGGGAAGCGCAGTATAGCGCTCCCCGGGGTGAGGAAAGAAAACGTGAGCATTATTTGTGCGCCGCTTTGCGCATCGGGGAGGTAACGGCCACGGCCACGCCGATTACGTAGATCACGATGCCGATGATATAGCCGGCAATCCGGGCGCCTTTTCCAAAGAAGTCGGAAATCTGGCCGGAGAGAATCAGAACCATGCCCAGTGGAGCGATTAACTTCATGCACACTGAGAAGAAACTGTCCATTCCACTGCCGGCGCCGGAGTGAATTTCGTCCAGCATGGACTTGGGACGAATTTCCCAGCCGATCATAATGCTCATCAGCATCGCGCCCAGCGGCATGGCAATGCCCTCGGAGAGCATATCCATGAAGTCCAGCCAGCAGTCGTTCCAGCCGGAGATGCCAAACGCGGCCTGGCCGGGAACCCATACGCCGTTGGAGCCCAGACCGTCCACTGCCACCAGGCTGGCTTCCGCCAGAATGGCAAGACAAACCAGCAGGACTACTTTGGGGCGGCTGGCTTTTCTGCCCTTCTGGGCCGCATGGTCCAG
Organism: Oscillibacter sp. UBA6647; assembly: GCA_002455655.1. Taxonomy (GTDB): domain Bacteria; phylum Bacillota; class Clostridia; order Oscillospirales; family Oscillospiraceae; genus Oscillibacter. The sequence goes on from DKLF01000038.1 coordinate 3,182, forward strand.
GAAGAACGTACTGATGACCTCGATCAGGGAGATGGCGGAAGTGATGGCCGCAATCAGAACCAGCATATAGAAGATGACGCCGAACAAGGCGCCCACGCCACCCATGCTGTTGAACACGTTTTGCAGTGTGACGAACAGAAGGCTGGGGCCGCCAAGGGCGATTTCGCCCACGGGGATGCCCTGCTGGATGCCATAGGCCACGGCGGCGGGGATAACGGCGATGCCCGCCATGATGGCAATGGTTGTGTCAGCGATGACGATAATGGCGGAGTTTTTTACCAGATTTTCCTTTTTGTCAAGATAGGAGCCGTAAGTAATCATGGCGCCCATGGCCAGAGACAGGGAGAAGAACATCTGCCCGCCCGCAGTGGCCAATACGGTACTGATATTGGGAGCGGCTTCGATGAAGCCGCCTGACACTGCGTAGCCCGGGACAAACATGAATTTCAGACCCTCGATGGAGCCGGGCAAGGACAGGCTCTTGATGATGATGATGACCAGCATCACAAACAGAGCGGGCATACCGACGTTGTTGAATTTCTCAATGCCGCCGGAAATGCCGCCGCGGTTGATGAGATAGCAGATAATTAAAAACAGTATGGTGTAAACAACCGAGCCCAAGGGATTCGTCAGCATGGAGTGAAACAGGTCGCCGCCGGAAATGGCCGGGTTCTGGAAGGCAAGATTGCTCAGATTCAGGGACATGTACTCAATGCAGTAGCCGCCCAGCACGGAATAAAAGCTCATAATAATGAACGGAGAAAAGACTGCCAGCCAGCCGATCCACTTGAATCGCTTGGATACCGCGTGATAGGCCCCGATTGGTCCGGTCCCGGTTTTGCGGCCCAGTGCCAGCTCCCCCATCATAATGGTGAAGCCCACGAAAGCCGCCAGCAGCAGATAGACGATCAGGAAGGTAAAGCCTCCTGACTTGCCCATCTTGTATGGAAAGCCCCAAATGTTGCCAAGGCCGACGGCCGAGCCGATTGCCGCCAGCAGGAAGCCAATGTTGCTTCCCCAACTGCCCCTCTCATTTTCCACAAATAACCCCTCTTTCTTAAATGGATTCGTGGTAAGAATATACTATTAACAAAGTGTGAAGTCAAGAGAAATAAGTGAAAAGTGTACAAAATTTTTTTGAATATGTGTGACAAAATTAACAAAAAAAACAAAACTGGCAGACAAACAGGGTTTGCGGGGCGGATGACCGCCGACGGAGAACCCGGGAAAGGATTGAGGAAGTATGCTTGAGTTTACGCCGATAGCCGCCGAGCATGGAGCATTGCTGCGCGGATATTACGAGACATGCAATTACGGGCTTTGTGAATACTCCGCGGGAACAAAGCTGATGTGGGGGGAGCGGCTTCACCCCGCCTTTGCGGAGGCGGCGGGATGTCTCATCATCCGCAACGAGCTGGAGGGGGAATTTCTGTTTGACTATCCCGTTCCCGGCCCGGAGGGGGACGAGGACGCGGCCCTGTCCGCCATTGAGGACTGGTGCATGGAGAAGGGAGTTCCCCCGGTGATTTCCGTGGTTCCGGCAGTGAAAGCGCCCCATCTTTTGCAGCGCTATCCCTATGTGGGTGTGCGCAACGTGCGCACCTGGCAGGACTATCTGTACAAGGCGGAGGATTTGCAAAACTTTGCCGGACGGCGGTATTCCGGGCAGCGTAACCACATCAAAAAGTTTTACGCCGCCTGCCCCGACGCGGAATTTAAGCCTCTGACCGCGGAGGATATGCCGCTTGTAAACCGGTTTTGGGAGGATTACGGGCAGGAGTTTGCCAAGGCGGACGACCCCAGAGCGGCGACGGAATTAGAACTGGCAAAGCGTACGGTAGGACAGTTGGATAAGCCGTGGTTCTTCTGCGGGGGAATGATGAGCGGGGAAAAGCTTCTCTCTCTGGCGCTGGCGGAGCGGTGCGGCGACACCCTGATTATCCACATTGAAAAGGCCCTGTATTCCTACGCGGGGGTCTATCCCGCCATGGTGCAGGCCTTTGCCCGGCACTTTGCCGGGGACGCCGTCTGGCTCAACAGGGAGGACGACGCCGCGGACAGGGGGCTGCGGACCTCGAAGCTGCAATACGGGCCGGATCATTTGGCGCCCAAGTATCATTTTGCCCCTCAAAACGAGCTGCTGTGCCATGTAAAGACTCTGCCGGTGTTGACCACAGAGCGGCTGACACTTTCCGAGCTGACGGAGGAGGACATTCCCGCTTACAACGCCCTGGTGCTGGACGAAGAGCGGAACCGGTGGTGGGGCTATGACGACGTGGCGGGCCTTGGCGGCCCGGTGGAGGAGCGTAGCTTTTACGAGGTGGCCAAAAGAGATCACCGCAACTGCGCGGCAGTGAATTTTGCCATCCGGCTGGAGGGAAAGCTGATCGGTGAAGCGGTGCTTTACCACTTTGACTATCGGGGCGACGCGGAGCTTGGCTGCCGCATTGCCAAAGAGTACGGCGGACATGGCTACGGGACGGAGGCATTTAACGCCGCTGCCGAGTGGGGACTGTACGGCGTTCACTTGACGCGGGTGGTGGCCAAGTGCTTTAAGGAAAACGAAGCGTCCCGAAAGATGCTTGCCTCCTGTATGCGGCCCGCAGGTGAGGATGAGACATATTACTATTTCGAGAAAAAGGTATGAGCTTTTAAAATTTCCTGCGGCTGAATTTTTAAAGGGATTAAAAAGCCCGCTGGCGGGATTTTTTGAAAGAGTAGTTCATCGCCTCCGGGCAATGTAAAGAACGAGGCTGAGGAATGCGATTCCTCAGCCTCTTGAATTTTTCTTTCTGTTGGGTACACATTCATAAAGCGAGGAGCAAAAGGAAAGAGACAAAGATCCTGCGTTTTGAATTTTCCCGAATTTTACATAACTTCTCTTCCCAAAATCCATACTAGACCCCAAAAGGGAGGTGCGGTATGGATCTGCTTTCAACCCGTTATGACGACAACGTCCGCCGCTTGGACGAGCTGCTTGGTGCGGGGCGCAATTGCGACATGGTGGCGCGGGACTTTGTCATCGGAGGGCGCAAAGCCCGCATCTGGGTGATTGACGGCTATGGACAGGACACGATTTTAGAGCGAATGGGAGCCTTCTGGCTGTCGCTGCGCCCCGAGCAGGTGGGAACGCTTAGGAAGATGCAGGAATTTGCAGACCGGTTCATCACTTTCTCAGAGACAAACGTAACGGAGGATTTGAAGGATATCTGCACCTCCGTCCTGCTGGGGAAAACTCTGTTTCTGATGGAGGGACTTACCGGCGGGGCGCTGATGGATGCGAAGGGCTATCCCTCCCGGGGCGTGGATGAGCCTGCGGACGGAAAGGTTTTGCGGGGGGCCCACGACGGCTTTGTGGAAGCCGTGGTGCCCAATATGGCGCTGCTGCGCCGCCGAATCCGGGACCCTCAACTGACCATGGAGAGCCACAAGGTTGGGGGACGGAGCCGGACGGACGTGGTGCTGTGCTACATGGAGGACCGGGTGGACCGAAAGGTGCTGGAGCAAGTTCGGGAAAAACTGGCCGGGGTGGACGTTCATTCCCTCTCCATGGGGCAGGAAAGTCTGGCGGAGGCCATCCGTCCCAAGCAATGGTACAACCCGTTTCCAAAAATTAGATATACTGAGCGGCCCGACACGGCGGCAGCCACGGTGATGGAGGGAAGCGTGGTGGTGCTGGTGGACAACACCCCGGCGGCTATGCTGCTGCCTACCACCATTTTTGGCTTTTCGCAGGAAGCCAACGATTTCTATTTTCCCCCTCTGGTGGGAACCTATCTGCGGCTGCTGAGAATGTCGGTGATGCTGCTGAGTCTGTTCATCACGCCCACATGGTATCTGCTGGTCAGCCAGCCCAATCGCCTGCCGGACTGGCTGGTGTTTCTGGCAAAGCCGGAGCCCTGCGCCCTGCCGCTGCTGGCGCAGCTTTTGGTGGTGGAATTTCTGATTGACCTTTTAAAGCTAGCCTGTCTGAACACACCCAGCGCCCTGTCCAACTCCTTCTCTATGCTGGGCGCGTTGATTTTCGGAGATTTCGCGGTGCAGGCCGGGTGGCTTACGCCGGAGGTGCTGGTGTATATGGCGGTGGTGTCCATCTCCGGGTTTTCCCAGCCCAGCTTTGAGTTGGGCTACGCCGTGAAGCTGCTGCGGATGCTGTTGTTAATTCTCTCCGCGATCTTTGATATGTGGGGGCTGATAGGCGGAATCCTGCTGATTTTCTGGCTGGTGGCCAGCAATAAGGCGGTGGTGGGACCGGGCTACCTGTATCCGCTGATTCCCTTCAACGGCAAGGCGTTGAAGCGGCTCATCATCCGGGAGCCTATCGGACGGGACAATACGTGACAAACGGCGGCTTTGGCATCCTGCGGGGATACAAAGCCGCCTAACTCTTGCAAAAAGAAGAAATTTGTGGTATTCTGATTTTCTAAGCCCAAAGCCAAATGGGGCTTTGGAAATGCAGAGAGGGGGAGTTATGAATCCAAAAAAAGAACGGCGGCGGGCGGAGCGCCGAAATCTCAGAATGGCCCTGAACAAGGAGTTGCGGGAACACAAAAGTTCCTTCCTCGTGTTTTATTTTTTGCGTGCGCTGGTGATACTGGCTCTGGTCCGCCAGCTCTGGCTGGGGAGCTATGAAAGCGCCTTTTTCTGCGTACTGACGCTGCTGCTGCTCTATTTGCCGAGCTGGGTGCAGGTGCGGCTGCGGATTGAGCTTCCTCCGCCGCTGGAAATCACGGTGCTGTGCTTCATTTTCGCGGCGGAGATTTTGGGTGAGGTCAACGCGTTTTACATTGTGATTCCCTTCTGGGACACTATTTTGCACACGCTTAACGGTTTTCTTGCTGCCGCGGTGGGCTTTTCCATGGTGGTGCTGCTGAACGACAACCCCCGGCTCACCTTTGACCTCTCGCCGGCATTTATGGCGTTGATGGCGTTTTGCTTTTCCATGACCATCGGCGTATTGTGGGAGTTTTTCGAGTTTGGCTGCGACTATTTTCTGGGAACCGACATGCAGAAGGATACAATTATCCACGCAATTAAAACCGTGGCGCTGGACGCAAGCCGCAGCAACAAAGTGGTGGTGATTCCGGATATCACCGAGGTGACGGTGAATGGAGAAGACCTGGGCCTTGGCGGGTATCTGGACATCGGACTGATCGACACCATGAAGGATTTGATAGTGAATTTTATCGGCGCGACGGTATTTTCCATTACCGGTTTCTTCTATGTGAAAAGTCAGGGCGAAAGGCGGACGGCAGCACAGAGTTTTGTTCCCAGTCCGAAGGAGGCTCACCGGGATTATCTGGCCCAGGCGCGGGAGCAGTCCTCCGCTGAGGCAGCGGCCCCTTTGCCGGAGAAACGCACCGGTGCAGAGGGAAAGGTCCCTCTGAAAGAAACGGAACATCCCGAGGATGAAGCGCCCGCTGCGGGCGGACGGTAAAAAGGAGCGAGATGGACTTGAAAGCATTTCGGCAATGGCTGACGGAGGATGGCTACGCCCGGGAGGTGGAGCTGTCCTTTGCCGACTGCGACAAAGACAAATATGTGCGCCCGGCAAAGCTCTTGAGCCTTGTGGCGGGGGCTGCGGGCTTTGACTATGACGCCAGGGGGCTGACCCATCAAAAGCTTTACGAGTTGGGGCAGGTGTTTTTACTATCCCGGGTGGCGCTGCGGATTCACCGGCGGCCCGTGAACCGTGAGATGCTCACCATCTCCACATGGGAGGACGGCATCCGGGGAGCCCACCTGCGCCGGGTCTACGAGCTGACGGATGAGAGCGGCGCCGTCGCTGTGAGCGCCCGCAGCGAGTGGATTCTCATTGATCCGACGGAGCGGAAAATTCTTCGGCCCTCCGATTTCAAGGCGAAGTCTGTGCATGTTTGTCCAAAGGAAATCAACAGCCCTGAATGCCGCAAAATTTTTCTGCCCAAGGACAATCTGGAGGATCTGGGACCGCGCCCCGTCCGCTGGTCCGATCTGGACGGCAACGGCCATGTGTTCAGCGGAAATTACGGAGACATCGTGTGGGATGCGTTGCCGGATGATTTGCAGTCTGCTCCCCTGCGGGAGCTGTACGTGAATTACAGCAAGGAGGCCGTGCTGGGGGAGACGATTGCGCTGTTCGGTTTTCGAGAGGAAAACGCCTATACCGTGGAGGGTCGACTGGGAGAGACGCTGTGCTTCTCCTGCCGGTGCGAGTTTGGCGCGGCTGGGCGATGAGATATAGAGAAAAAAGAGAAAAGAGGTATTGAAAATGAAATTGAGAAACAAAAAGTGGGTTTCGGTGGCGGCATTGGCCATGATGTTGGTGCTGTCCGCCTGCGGCGGAAGCAGCAGCGAGGAGTATGAAGAGGGCCGCATCGGAGATGTGATGCACAGTGAGTTTTTTGACTTCACGGTCAACAACGTCTACATTTGTGATACATATGAGGGATATACCCCTGAGGCGGACCATAAGCTGCTGGTGTCGGAACTGACAATCAAGAACACGTTTAACGAGACCATTCCCATGTTTGACACCGATTTTCAGGCACAGTGGAATGACAAGGACGATCAGGATAACGCATTTTCAAATCCCGTTGAAACCATGGTGAGCGAGGAGCAGATGGAATCCGAGTATGATTTGGCAGTGGATGAAGAGCGGACCGGCCTTTTGATTTTTGAGGTTCCGGCGGATTTTGACGATTTTTCCGTTGTCTATCTGGAGGAATTTGACACCGGCGAAACCGGCAATCTGTACGAGGTATTCTTTACCGCAAAAGAAGCAGGAGTGTCTGTGTAAAACAGATATCTTGAATAAAAGGCGGCCCCGGATGAGTCCGGGGCCGCCTTTTGCTGCAAGAATCAGAGCCGTTCCAAATCACGGGGAGTCATCACCATGTCCCGCCGAATGTCGGCAAGGCTGTGGGCTCCGCACATGGTCATGGTGTCCGCCAGCTCGGCTTTCAGCTTCTCCACGTAGATGGAAACGCCCTCGGTCCCGCCGCCGTACACCATGGTGACGAAGGGACGGCCGATGAGCACCGCGTCCGCGCCCAGAGCCAGCGCCTTAAACACGTCCATCCCGGTGCGGATGCCGCCATCCACAAAGACGGTCAGCTTGCCGTCCACTGCATCGGCAATGGCGGGCAGAACCTCCGCCGTGGCTGGGCAGTTGTCCAGCACGCGGCCGCCGTGGTTGGACACCACGATGCCGGCGGCCCCGGCCTTCAGGGCCTTTTTCGCGCCTTCCACGGTCATGATGCCCTTGAGGATAAAGGGCTTTTTAGCAAGCGCGGCGATTTTCCGCAGCTCCTCCACAGTTTTGCTTCCGGCGGGGGGCTGCATATTTTTCAGGAAGGGCAGGCCTGCCGCGTCGATGTCCATGGCCACGGCAAAGGGGTTGCCCGTGTTCACCATCTCCATTTTCTCCCTGATCAGCTCCAGATTCCAGGGCTTCACGGTGGGAACGCCATGTCCGCCGCTGGCGGCAATGGCCTTTGCCGCCCCCTCCACCACAGCGGGATTGGTGCCGTCGCCGGTGAAGGCGGCGATACCCGCCGACGCACAGGCGGAGATAAGAAGGTCATTGTAGGTCAGGTCGTCATACTGATCGCCATAATGCAGTGTCATGGCCCCGATGGGCGCGGCGAACACAGGCAGGTCAAAGGTCTGGCCGAAGACCTTGAATGTGGTATCCGCGGGCTTGTTTTCGCAGATGGTGTCCATATTGACGCACAGCTCCTGCCACTTCTGATAGTTGCGGATGAAGCCGGTGCCGATGCCCTTGGCTCCGGGGCCGGGGACGGTGTTTTTGCAGACCACGCCGTTGCAGACCGGACAGGCCTTACAATGGGGACCGACGCGGGTGCGGGCGCTTTCCAATACTTCCTGATATGTCATAGAGCGATTCCTCCCATGCTGCGCGGTGTTTGCGCGCGTACTGCCGCCATTTTAACGCCATCCGAAAAAAAACGCAACAAATTGTGTAACTTTTTCCATGCGCCTGCGTCTAAAGAGGCAAATGCACATCAGTTGGAAGCGGATGGGCGAACGACAAGGAGGATAAAACGATGAAAAGAAAGCTTGCGATGCTTTTGGCGGCCCTGTGCCTGACGGTGCTGGCGGCGGGCTGCGGCGCGTCGTCCGGCGGCGCGGCATCCTTTGGCGAGAAAACGGACAGCATGGCCGCTCCCTCTGCGATGACAGAGGAGGCCAGAGGCGATACCGGAGCGGCGATGGACATGAACGGCTTTGCGGCCTATGAGGAAAGCGGAAAAGCGGAAAGCCAGCTCAGGGCGGAGAAGGACAGCGGCGACGGGAGTAAGTTGATTTACACCGCCGATCTGAATCTGGAAACCACCACCTTTGATGACACGGTCAAGAATCTGTCGGCTCTGGTAGAGGAGCTTGGCGGCTGGACCCAGAGCAGCAGCGTGAGCTACGGCGGCTCCGGCTACCGATACGGCAGCTACGCCGTCCGGGTGCCCAAGGAGAAATTCAGCACGTTCCTCACCCGTGCGGGGGAGCTGGCGCATGTGACCTACACCAGCTCCAACGTGGAGGATGTGAGCGAGATGTACTATGACACCGCTGGGCGTCTGGAGACGCAGAAAACGAAGCTTGCACGGTTGCAGGAACTTCTTGCCAAAGCAGAGAACATGGAGGATATCATCACCATTGAGAGTGCCATTTCCGAGGCGGAAAGCCAGATTGAATCACTGGCCGGGGAGATGAAGCACTATGATTCTCAGGTGGACTACTCCACGGTGCAGTTTTCTTTGAACGAGGTATATCAGCTCTCCAACGTGGAGCAGCCCGCCACCGGCTTTTTCAGCCGTCTTATCGGGGCGCTGTCCTCGGGAGCGCGGGGCTTTGCGGACTTCGTGCAAAACTTCCTGCTGATGCTGGCCTATGCATGGGTGTGGGTGGCGCTGGTGGTCCTTGTTCTGGTTGGAGCGCTTTTGGTGCGTCGCAAGCGGAAGACGCAGCCCAAAAAGGAAGCGCCTGCGCCGGAAACACAGGATGACAAACCGGAATAAATCCTGTATAATGTTCCAAAAGCGGATATTTACATCAGTTCCCC
>DKLF01000122.1 GCA_002455655.1 Oscillibacter sp. UBA6647
AGAAGAGGTGTGGAGTAAGATGGAGAAATATCTGTAAAGCTTGTCCTCTTTATGTTCTGGGAAAACGGGACGCAGTGCGTCCCGTCTGCCCGTGGAGGTGGATCAGCAGCAGTTGTCGTTGCAGCCGCAGTTGTTGTTTCCGCAACTGTTTCCATTGAATCCGTTCCCGCAGCAGCAGAAGAGAAGAACGATGATGATGAGCCACCAGCAGGAGTTGTTGCCATTCCCCGAGTTAAAGCACATGGATTTGTCACCTCACTTAAAGTCTTTGTGATAGTCTATGCACGGGTTTGCAAAAGGGAGACTTGGCCATTAAAATTTTCTTAACGCGGCAAAATCACAGGAGGTATGACAGGTTATGTCCGAATATAACAATCAGGAAACCGCAAGCTGGGATGCGAAGCAGGTTCGCCGGGAGGGCGGACGTCCGTCGTCTTCCGGTCATGGAGAGCGGGGAGAAGGTCCTCACCGCCGTCGCCGCCGCAGGCGGTTTCTCAGCGGGTGGAAATATGTGTTGTTTGTGTTGCTGACTTCTGTGCTGGTGGCGGGCCTTGGCTGGCTGCTGGTGAATGATTTTTGCGCCTTCAGCAAGCCGGATGTCACTGCCACTGTTGAAATCACGGCGGACGACAATTTGAAAACCGTTTCCAACAAGCTCAAGGACGCGGGGCTCATTCAGTACAAGTGGTTTTTCCGGCTCTTCGGCGGATTTGCCGACGCCAACGAAAAGATTGGTATTGGCAACTATGAGCTGAGTACCGAGATGGACTATATGGCGCTGATCAACGCCATGCACAACTCCTCCGGCGGCATGAACACGGACACCGTCCGCGTCACCATTCCCGAGGGGTACACCGTCCGGCAGATCATTGCACTGCTGGCGAAGAATAATGTCAACACGGAAGCGGCCCTCACCGAGGCCGCCCAGAACAGCACGTTTAATTATGATTTTATCGACAACACCTCCAAGGAGCTTTCCCGGCTGGAGGGATATCTGTTCCCGGATACCTATGATTTCTACGTGAACGAGAAGCCCGAAAGCGCCCTGCGCCGCCTGATTTCCAACTTCTCCGCGAAGATGGACGAAGATATGATGGCGCAGGTGGAGGCATCCGGTTACAGTCTCAAGGAGATTGTCACCATCGCCTCCCTGATTGAAAAGGAGACGGCTGGCGGCGATCAGGCCACCATTGCCTCTGTCATTTACAACCGACTGGCGGACACCGGAAGCCATGGAACCTATAAAATGCTGCAAGTAGACGCGTCGCTGCTATATGCCATCCCGGATCATGAGGGCGTCATTACCAATGACGACAAAAAGGTGGATTCTCCGTACAATCTGTACAAATACGCGGGCCTACCGCCTACGCCCATCGCAAATCCGGGTCTGAAATCGTTGCAGGCGGCGCTGAGCCCCGAAACCACCGGATATTATTTCTACGCGCTGGGCAAGGACAGAACGCACTTTTTCTCCGCCACCCTTCAGGAGCATAACCAGTTTATCAACAGCGATCAGTATGTCGGAAATTAAGCTTCCGGAGTTGCTTTGCCCCGCGGGGGACATGGAGCGGCTGAAAATGGCTGTGGCCTATGGGGCGGATGCGGTATATCTGGCGGGCACCAGCTTTGGAATGCGGTCCTTTGCCGGGAATTTTTCCGACGGAGAACTGCCCACCGCAGTGGAATATGCCCACAGCCGGGGCGTGAAGGTCCACTGCACGGTGAACACTGTGCCCCGCAACGACGAGGTTGCAAACCTCCCGGCGCATCTGGAAACGCTCCAGAGCGCCGGGGTGGACGCGCTGATTGCGGCGGATATGGGTGTGTTTGCGTTGGCGGGAAAATATGCCCCTCTGTGCCAACGGCACGTTTCCACGCAGGCGGGCATTGCCAACTATGAAAGCGCCCGGGCATGGCACGATTTGGGTGCAAACCGGGTGATTCTGGCCCGGGAGCTGAGCTTGGAGGAGATCCGGGAAATCCGAATCAAAACGCCGAAATCACTTGAGGTGGAGTGCTTCGTCCACGGGGCCATGTGCGTGAGCTATTCGGGCCGGTGCCTTTTAAGCAACTATATGACCGGGCGGGATTCCAACCGGGGCGCCTGCGCCCAGCCCTGCCGGTATCAGTACGCACTGATGGAGGAAAAGCGCCCCGGCGAATATTTCCCGGTGTTTGAGGATGAGCAGGGGACCTACATCATGAATTCCCGGGATATGTGCATGATTGACCATCTGGACGACCTGTGTGCCGCTGGGATTGACAGCCTGAAAATCGAGGGCCGGGCAAAGTCAGCCTATTACGCGGCGATTGTCACTGGCGCGTACCGCCGCGGCTTGGACGCAGTGGGCGCGGGGGAGCCGATCGACCCCGTGTGGCGGGACGAGGTGGACCACGTCAGCCACCGCCGCTATTCCACCGGCTTTTTCTACGGGCCGCCGGGGCAGTACGTGGCCGACTCCCGGTATATTCGGGAGTGGCAGGTGCAAGCCCTTGTCACCGATTGCGACGAAGTGGGAAACGCCACGCTGTCCCTGCGCAATAAGCTGACATGCGGAGCACAGGTGGAGGTGGTGGGACCGGACTGCCGTCCCTTTGCCATGACCGTGCCGGAGCTGAGGGATTCGGACGGTTTGGCGGTTCAGGAGATTAAAACGACTCAGGCCGTATTTCATATGAAGCTGCCCCGCCCCGTGCCGCCGCTGTCTTTGGTGCGGCACGCTGTGGAGCTTTCAGAAAAGTAAACGCCAGCCAGGAAAATAAGGAGAGAAACGATGAACGCAGACGTTGTGATTGTGGGTGCGGGCCCGGCCGGTATTTTTACCGCGCTGGAGATGCTCAAAAAGGGCAGTAAACAGAAAATTGTGATGGTGGAGAAGGGTCAGAGCGTGGAAAAGCGCCATTGTCCCAAGGACAAAACGGGCTACTGCGTGAACTGCAAGCCCTATTGCCACATTACCACCGGGTTTTCCGGCGCGGGGGCCTTTTCCGACGGAAAGCTGTCTCTCTCCTATGAGGTGGGCGGCGACCTGCCCACGCTGGTGGGCGAGGATCTGGCGCAGGAGACGATCAACTACACCGACAAGATTTATCTGGACTTCGGCGCGGACGAGCATATCGAGGGCCTTGGCAACGACCTTGAGCGCAAGGAAATCCGCAAGCACGCCATCCAGGCCGGACTGAAGCTGGTGGACTGTCCAATCCGTCACCTTGGCACGGAGAAGGCCCAGAGCCTTTATTTTGCCATCGAGCGGTATTTGCAGGAGCATGGCGTGGAAATCCTGTTCGGGTACGAGTGCTCCAATCTTATTCTGGAGAACGACGTGTGCAAAGGTGTTTCCATTTCCAACGGGAAGACGGAGCAGGAGATTCTTGCGAAGCATACCGTGGTGGCCACAGGCCGTCGGGGCGCGGACTGGCTAGAGCGTCTTTGTGCCGAGCACAATATTGCCCACGCTCCCGGCACGGTGGACATCGGCGTGCGGGTGGAGGTTCGCAACGAGGTCATGGAGATGGTGAACCGGGTGCTGTATGAATCCAAGCTGGTGGGCTATCCCCGGCCCTTCAAGAACAAGGTCCGCACCTTCTGCCAAAATCCCGGCGGCTTTGTCTCTCAGGAGAATTACGACAACAATCTGGCGGTGGTGAACGGCCACAGCTATAAAAATCTGAAAACAGACAACACAAATCTGGCCATTCTCTGCTCCCATAATTTCAGCGTTCCCTTTAATCAGCCCATTGCCTACGCACAGAAGGTGGGCGAGCTGACCAACATGCTGGGGGATGGGCATATTATGGTCCAGCGCTTCGGCGACATTCTGGACGGCAAGCGGACCTGGCCCAAGGAACTTGCCCAGTCCAACATTCGCCCCACTCTGCCGGACGCCGTGGCGGGGGATATTACCGCCGCCATGCCTTACCGCTCCATGGTGAACATCATCGGCTTTATTCAGGCCATGGACCATGTGGTTCCCGGATTTGCCTCCACGGAGACGCTGCTGTACTCTCCCGAGCTGAAATTCTATTCCAATCGGGTGAAGATGGACACCGACTTCAACACCAGCCTGATGGGGCTTCACTGCCTGGGGGATTCCTCCGGCTGGACCCGGGGGCTGATGATGGCCTCCGTGATGGGAACCCTCATGGGCCGGAAAATTGCGGAGGAGGGCTGAAGCCTTTCCATTGACAGCTCAACAAAGCGAAATGGGAAGAGCGGGGTGCGAATTGCCCGCTTTTAAAGGGAAAATAGTCAAATCAACCCGAATATGAGTTAAAAGGGCGCGGAACGTATTGTTCCGCGCCCTTTTTTATGCAGATACCTCCGACGGCAGTCGTATATTTTTTTCCGTTGTCAAGCCTGAATTTTACTTTGATTGCGACCTGATTTTTGCACCGGCTGTCCTATAATGGGGGATACACAGCCACATGATGCGGGGAGGGATTGGCGAAAGATGACGGTGGTGTACATAGACAGCGTGTTCGCGCTGAACGCGCTGGCGGACTATCTGTTGGTATATTCCGCCGCCCAACTGGCGGGCGCCAGACTGCGAAGACTGCGGTTTCTTCTGGCGGCGCTGCTGGGGGGCGCATATGCAGCAGCGGTATTTCTGCCGGGGATGGGCTGGCTGACCGTTCCGCCGGTGAAAGTCGCGGCGGGCGTGCTGATGGCACTGGCGGCCTATGGCGGAGAGCCGCGCTTTTTGCGGCTGACGCTGCTGCTGTTTCTGGTGTCCTGTGGGTTTGCCGGGTGTGTGCTGGCGCTGGGATTGGCTGCCGGCCGGGGCATGCCCATGGAAAACGGGATTTTCTATACGAATGTGGACACAAGAGTCCTGCTGATTTCGGCGGCGGCGGCCTATTTGGTGCTGGCGGTGGTTTTCCGGGCCAGTGCCCGCCGCAGCGGGGCAGGGGGATTTCTTGTCCCGGTGACGGTGGCCTTTTGCGGCACACGCGCCGCGCTGACGGCCCTGTGCGATACCGGGAACACACTTCGGGACCCCGTAACAGGCAGGCCGGTGTTGGTGGCCTCGGCGGAAAAGCTCAAGCCGCTCTGGCCGCCGGAGCTGGGCCCGTTGCTGACGCCCAACGCCCTTCGCGCCCCCGCCCAGACGATGGAGCGGTTGGCGGGCGCCGGTGCAGATATCGCGCGGTTTCGTCTGCTGCCATACAGCGCGGTGGGCGTGGAGAGCGGTTTGCTGCTGGCGGTCCGTCTGGATTGGGCCAGCGTCAATGGAAAACGGCAGGAACGGCTGCTTCTGGCTCTGTCACCCACCTCGGTGGGGGATGGCTGCGACGCCCTTTGGGGCGAACTGGAGGGATATAAACCGTGCCGATAAAGATGAAAGGGAGGACCGAGAACATGCCGCATTGGCTGGAAACATTCAAAAGGCTGCTCCGCCGCTTGGGACTGCTGCCCCGGACGCCCGTCCACTACATCGGCGGCAGCGACACCCTGCCCCCGCCCCTGACCCGGGAACGGGAGACGGAGCTTTTATCGCGCATTGAGGACACGGAGGCCCGGCAGGAATTGATTGAGCACAATCTGCGTCTGGTGGTGTACATTGCCCGCCGCTTTGAGAATACAAAAATCAACATCGAGGATTTGATTTCCATTGGAGCAATCGGTCTGATTAAGGCCGTGGAAACTTATAACCCCAATAAAAATATCAAGCTGGCAACCTATGCAAGCCGTTGCATCGAAAACGAGATTTTGATGTATCTGCGCAAAAACGCAGGGCGGAAGGGGGAAGTTTCCTTTGACGAACCGCTGAATACCGACTGGGATGGCAATGAACTGCTTCTCTCGGATGTGCTGGGAACGGACGCGGACGTGGTAATGCGCCCCATTGAGGACGACGTGGACCGAAGCCTTTTGACCTCCGCTCTGAAAATTCTTTCGCCCCGGGAGAAAGAAATTATCACCTTGCGCTTTGGGCTGAACGGAGGACAGGAGCGAACACAAAAAGAGGTGGCTGACCGTTTGGGCATCTCCCAGTCATATATCTCGCGGCTTGAAAAGCGGATCATCCAGCGGCTGAAGAAGGAAATTCTTCGTCTCAGCTAATCAATATACTGATAAATAGTTTAACTTTACATCAATTGGAATTTAGTAGTAAGGGCCAC
>DKLF01000161.1:0-314 GCA_002455655.1 Oscillibacter sp. UBA6647
CACCAGCGCCGCCAGCAGCACACCCATGATGATGTTGGAAATGGCGCTGTCCACGGACAGGTTGATATAGTCGCTCTGGTCCATCAGCACGGACCACTCCAATCCCGGATTCTCCTTAGCGATGTTCTCCATGGCCGCGCTGACGCTTTTGGCGGTTACCACGGTATTCACGTCCGACTGTTTGTTCACGGACAAAACCACACAGTCCTGCCCATCCACCCGGGCGATGGCGCCGCGCTCTTGCGGCTTGAGATAGACATTTGCCACCTCTCCCAGCCGGACGGTACCGCCGGTGGGCAGGGGAATCAGACAGT
>DKLF01000161.1:467-1789 GCA_002455655.1 Oscillibacter sp. UBA6647
TGGGCAGGGGAATCAGACAGTTGGCCACGTCCTGGGCAGAAGAAAACTGGCCGTCAGTCCGCACGGACAGGGTGTTAGCCCCATTGTCCACGCTGCCGGCGGGAATGGCAACATTCTCCGCTGAAAGAATCTGGGCGATATACGTGAGAGACAGCCCGTAGCCTGCCAGCTTCTCCGTGTAAGTTTCCACGGCAATCTCGTTTTCAAAGCCGCCCTGCACATCCACGGAGGCCACGCCCTCGATGCGCTCCAGCGCGGGAGAAATGGTGTCGACCGCAGTGGCCTGAAGAGACGCCAGATCTGCACCCCGTAGCGCAATGACCATTACGGGCATCGCGTCCATGTCCATGGCCATCATCACGGGGTCGGTGGCATCGTCGGGCAGGGTGCTTTTCACCATACCCACCTTGTCCCGTAGGTCCGTCATGGCGGTGTCAAGATTGGTGCCGTCGGTAAAGGTTACGATTACAAGGGACATGTTTTCAACGGAGTAGGAATAGAGCTTATCCATGCCCGCCACCGAAGCAGAAGCGCTCTCCAACGGGACGGTGACCAGATTCTCCACCTCCTGAGGACCCGCCTGATAGGTGGAATACATCAGCACCATCGGAAGCTCAATATCCGGCAGCAGCGCCAAAGGCAGTTGGGAAAAGCCCATCACGCCGAAGACCGCCACCATCACGCAGGCCATGATGGTGGTAACCTTATGGCGAATGGAAAATGAAACGATATTCATGCCGCCTTGCCCTCCGCGCTTTGCACCGCCGCCTGAGAAGAGGCCACATCAGAGGAGGCCGCGCCGCTTTCAGCTCCGGAAGCACCCGCGCCGTCCTCCGGCGCCGGGGCATTGGTGACGCGGACAGGGGCCCCGTCGCTGAGATAGCTCTGCCCGCGGGTCACAAGCTGCTCGCCGCCGTGAAGCCCGGAGGTGACCTCCGTTTGCTTCTCACCCACAAGGCCGGTGGTCACATTTACCTGATAGGCCGTGTCGCCGTCCACCACATAGACGGACTGGCTTCCGTCCTCTCCCGTAAGGATCGCCTCCGTGGGAATGAGCACCGTGCCCGTCCGGGAATCGGTGCGGAAGGTGGCCCGGGCAAACATGCCGATGGAGACTTTCATATCCTTGGGCAAATCAATATGTACCTCATACAGTGCCGAGGGCAGGCTGACCGCGGAGGCCACAGAGGCCACCGTTCCCTGCACCGTCGTCTCTCCCACGGAGGGAATGCTGATTTCCACTGCATCACCCACGCCGATGGAGGGCTGCAGCGTCTCGGAGACGTTCACCACCACCTGAGGACGGCCGATCTCGGAAATCA
>DKLF01000161.1:1891-2756 GCA_002455655.1 Oscillibacter sp. UBA6647
GACGGCCGATCTCGGAAATCACCGCCCCCACAGTGCCGGGGCCAACAGCCACTCCGGCGGTTACGCTGACGCTGGAAACGGTTCCGGCGATGGGAGCCGTGACGGTGGGGCTGTTCAAAATGTCCCACACATCGTCCAGCCCCATCTGGGTCAGGGTACTCTTGCGGGCGTTTTCGGCCTGCAAAAGCCCCAGCTTTGCCTGATCCACCTGATTCTGGCTCACGGCCCCAAGGGCAAACAGGGCTTGAAGATTTTCATAGCCCGCCCGCGCCTGACTGACCTGTTCGTCCAGAAGCTCCCGTGTGCCGGAATAGGTCTCCAGCGCGCTGCCGTAGGTGTCCCGCAAATCGGCGGTGTCCAGCGTAAACAGTGCGTCCCCGGCGGCCACGGTGTCACCGGCCTTGGCTTTCACACTTTTGACCTTGCAGGAAACCTTGCTCAAAACTGGCACGTTGCGGTTGGCGGTGACGCTGCCGGTGACGGTGCTCTCGGTGGCGATGTCGCCCAGCTCCACAGTCTGGATTTCCACAGCGGTGCCCTTGACCTCTTCCTCGGAGGAGTCTCCGGCCTGGCCGCAGCCCGTCAATGTCCCCAGCAACAGCGCCGCCGTCAGCAGCGCGGAAAGAGATTTTGTTTTCATAGTGCTCTCCTTTATTTCTAACCGATTTTACACAAGACCGTACTTTGTGGCGCTTTCATAGGCATGATAGGCGCTGAACAGGTTCCGCTGGGCCGTATTCAAATCATCCTGCGCACTGTCCAGCTCACTCTTGGCGGCAAGGTATTCCTCGTGAGATGTCATTCCAAGCTCATACTTCTTGGCGGCGATGTCAAAGGTCCTCTGCTGGAAATCCACCGTCTCCTG
>DKLF01000161.1:2870-4275 GCA_002455655.1 Oscillibacter sp. UBA6647
GCGGCGCTCACCAGCCGGACATTCTCCGGCACAGCCATGCAAACACCTTTGAATTTTGCTGCGAAGGTGCTCTTTGCGCCCGCATACGCTTTTTTGTTGTCGGCACTGGTATCAGAAGTATAAGTAATCTGGGCGTTCATTACATCCACATTCCGGTCCATGGCGGTACTAAGCATTTTATCATAGCTCACGGCGTCCAGTTCCACTTGAGAGGGGACGGACAGCTCGCCCAGATTCACGGAGCCGCGAAGCTCCATGCCACACATTCCCTCCAGCGTGACCTTATTGGAAACAATCTGGTACTTCAGAGTTTCCATCTGACCTTTCAGTTGACTGCGCTGGTAGCGTACTTTCTCCACATCATAGGTGGAGGCCATGCCCAGCTCCTGCTGCTTTTCAACAATGGCAACAGCCCGGTTCAGTGAATCAAGGCTCCGGTTCATGACCTCCAGCCCATCCTGCATAGCCGCGACGGACATGTACAGTGTCTCCGCGCCCTTGACCATCTGGTTAATGGCGTCATTCAGTGTGTTTTTGGCGGCTTCCGTGCTGTCGCCTATGCTGCGGTACTGGCTCATCATGCTTGTGGTTTGCATGCTTAGCGCCGCATATGCTCCCTGCAATGCGAGAAACAGGTTTGTTTCACCGGGATCCACGGAGTTTACCGCATTTCTAAGATTATTTTCCAGAAGGAGAAGGTCGTCCAGCGCAGTTCCCATCTGCGCTGGAGAATTGGACAGATCCCGTATCTGGCCCTGAAGAGAAATAATTGTGCCGTTATACTTCTCCATCGCCTTACGAAGATTTTCAAAGTGTAGCGTATCGGCGGTGTTCTCCGCGGTCAGGGGTGCGCTTTGCACACTGCTGCCAATCAAAACATCCACCGAGGCAGCGGGAGCTGCGTCCCCCGTCTGTCCGGACGCGGAAGCATCCGGGCTTGCGGCATCCGTCTGCCCGGACGAAGCGGCGGGCAGCGCATCCGTTCCCATGGCCGTCTCCGCCCCATCCGTTCCGGAGGAGGAGGACGCGGTCGGCTCCGCCGAGGACTGAACGCGGTCGTCCGCCAGCACCGGCAGCGCGGCGGCCATTGTCAGCAGGGCCGCCAATAGCAGCGCGAAAGTTCGTTTCATACAGATCTCCTTTTATCTGCGCGAGGCGCAAAGTTAGTAGTTGCTAAGTCTCCGACCGACCGTTCGGTCGGAGATATTTATTATAGGCGTGAGGTCCTTGTCTGTCAAGGAAATTTTCTCCACTTGCGCACTTTCTTAACGACCCGGAGCAGAAAGTGAAAAGTACTTTCAAATCCCATCCAGTTGCGTGCTTTCACGCAAAATCACCGGGGACCCGATGTGGCGGGTCTCCGGTGATTTTATTTACTCTCCCGACCGCTCCGCCGTAATCTCCC
>DKLF01000138.1:0-1079 GCA_002455655.1 Oscillibacter sp. UBA6647
CCGCTGCCGGAGAGATGGGCTCCTTCAGCGTCAGCCCCGCCATGACAATGGTGACAAAGGGAATCAGATACAGGCAGTTGTTGGTGGAGACGACCCCCAACAGCGTAAAGGCTTTCCCCCACAGCACATAGCAAAGGGCACTGCCGATCAGCCCCAAAAACAGAATGTTGAACAGCGGCAGCGGCCCGGACAGGGGAGCAAGAGAAAACGCTCCGCCTGGGATTGCCATGGGAACGGCGGTAATGAGGCCCCAGAGCATAGTTCGCCGGGTGACCAGAATGGGGTCCAGCTCCGGAGGCATTTTGCGCAGCATTACGGAGTATGTTGCCCAGCAGCAGGCGGACAGGAGGGCGAGAATGTCTCCCTTGGGACTGACCCGAAGGACAAACGCCCCGTTGAATACCACCAGAACCACGCCGGAAAAGGCCACGAGAAAGCCCCAAAGCGTATTTCGGTGCAGCTTTTCGTCGGTGGCGAAGTGGGCAATGACGGCTGTGAGAATCGGGGCGGCGGACACAATGATGCTGACGTTGGCCGCCGTAGTATGAAGCAGGGCGGTGTTTTCCGTGAGAAAGTAAATCGAACAGCCTGCGATTCCCAAAGCGGCAAAGCGCAGCTCTGTTTTCCAAGGCAGCAACAGGGGCCGGGGGCGGATAATCCAAAGGGCGATGTAAGCCAGAACGAACCGCATCAGCATGATGCGGGCAGGGGTGTAAAAAACAAGAAGCTGCTTACTGGCGATGAAGGTGGCCCCCCAAACCAGCACGGTGAACAGGGCGAACAGATAGCCCAGCGTGGTTTTTCTTGACGGATTCATAGGTTCCTCCCGCGCGCGGCGCACACAATATAATATTTATCACGATACCACGTTGCGCTTAAAACCGCAAGAGCTTGTTTCACCGGAGGAGGTTCGGCGGCAGCCCTTTCGGGGAAATAAGCCTTGCGCCGTAAAATGCGGAAGCCGTCGGGGGGCAATGCCCGCTCCCCGACGACCTCCGAAGAAATCAGCGCTGGTTCTGCTGCTGATTCTTCTGCTGATTCCGCTGATTCTCCTGCTGCTGCTTCTGCTGCTGATTCTG
>DKLF01000138.1:1235-5323 GCA_002455655.1 Oscillibacter sp. UBA6647
CTGCTGCTGATTCTGCTGGTTGTTCTCACGGTTCTGTGCCATACTGCACACCTCCCTTCGGTTCGCTGAGTACGAGAAATAGTCTCCCGCGTTCGCTCGAATTTATGTATGCATACTGCCACAGTAAATGAAATTTAAAAAAAACACATTGGTGCTTGACAAAAGAGGCAGATACTGATAAAATAACAAGGCAAAATAAAGTGAGCCGGGTGCATCCGCTCCACCTCCCGCCATTGGCAAAGAGGTCAACACCGTACTCAGGCCGCCAACGGCGGTTTGTTGACAGGCGCGTTCCGCACTGAGGGATTGGCGCTTGTTCGGAGAGTTACGCGGATGCCCATCGGGCGCCCGCGTTTTTTTGCGATTTTTGAATGGAGGTGCTTGGACTATTAGCATGGTAGAGCATGAACTGAACGAGGCGATCCGGGACAGGGAGATCCGTTTGATCGGAGCCGACGGCGAGCAGCTTGGCCTTATGCCTTCCGCCGATGCGCAGAAGATCGCCGACGAACAGGGCCTGGACCTGGTGAAGATTTCACCCCAGGCCAAGCCGCCCGTGTGCAAGCTGATGAACTATGGAAAATTCCGGTTTGAACAGAGCAAGCGGGAAAAGGAAGCCCGGAAGAATCAGCACGTGGTGGAGATCAAGGAAATTCGCATGTCTCCCGGTATCGACATCGGGGATTTCAACACCAAGCTGAAAAATGCCCAGAAGTTCATTGACGAGGGAAACCGCGTCAAAGTATCGGTCCGTTTCCGCGGACGCGAGATGGCCCACACCGATATTGGCAGAGCCTTGCTGGCCCGGTTTGCCGAGCAGTGCGCCGAGACCGCCGCATTGGACAAGACCGCCAAGCTGGAGGGTAGGATGATGTCCATCTTCCTCTCTCCCAAAACTGGTAAATAAACAGATTCTGTCAAACACACGGAAGGAGATTTCAATTATGCCGAAGCTGAAAACCCACAGTGGCGCGAAGAAGAGATTCAACCTGAGCAAGAGCGGGAAGGTTAAGCGCGCCCATGCGTTCAAGAGCCATATCCTCACCAAGAAGAGCACCAAGCGCACCCGCCGCCTCCGCGCCGGTACCTATGCGGACCAGACCAATGTGGATGCGATCCGCAAGATGATTCCCTACAAATAAGATACTGAACGGTTAGAATAGGAGGCAATTTGAAATGGCAAGAGTAAAAGGCGCGCTGATGACGCGCAAGAGAAGAAATAAGATCATGAAGCTGGCCAAGGGCTATTGGGGCGACAAGTCCAAGCACTTCAGAATCGCTAATGAGGCGGTCATGAAGTCCCTGAGCTACGCTTACACCGGCCGCCGCCTGAAAAAGCGCGACTTCCGTCAGCTTTGGATCACCCGTATTTCCGCGGCCTGCAAGCTCAACGGCATGAACTATTCCACTTTTATGCACGGGCTGAAGACCGCCGGCGTGACCATCAACCGCAAGATGCTGGCTGAGATGGCTGTCAACAACGCCGCTGCTTTCACGCAGTTGACCGAAATGGCGAAAAAGACAGCGTAAAAGCATAGTTTACCCATAAAAGCACGGAGACGGACATCCATTCGGATGTCCGTCTTTTTTCCTGGCTCCTGCTGTCGTTTCTTTCTTGGAGATCCTTTTCCAATTTAAAAATTAGCGTAAAAAGAAGCGGCGGCTTTTCCCAAAAGCGGGAAAAGCCGCTGTTTTCTTACTTTTCGCCTTAAAGAGGGTTGCCGTCCTCCGGCGTCCCGTCTTCCTGCGTTTCCTCCTCCAAAGAGGGTTCCGGTTCTGTCCATTCCGCCATGGTGGCAACCAGCCGGTTAATGGGCGTTCCCAGTCCGTGGAATTTCTCTTCATAATCCGTCATCACGCCCACGGGACCGTTTTCGTGGAGATTCCGGGTCACCTCCGACAGCGTGAAGCCAAATTGGGGAAACTCCTCCACGGAAAACTCAAACAGAGGGGCGTTGTCGGTTTTGAAGTGGACCTGCCCGTCCTCCCGCAAAACCTGACGGTACAGTTTGAGAAAATTCCCGTGGGTCAGGCGGCGCTTGGCGTGCCGGTTGGAAGGCCACGGGTCGCAGAAATTAACATAGATGCGGCTCACCTCGCCGGGCTCAAAAAAGGAGGGAAGCTGGTCGGCGTTTGCATCTACAAAGAAGACATTTTCAAGGCCCTCCGTCTGGCACCGCTCCATGGCGACCACCATAGCGTCCGGCACCACCTCCACTGCGACAAACAGCACGTCCGGCTCTGCGGCGGCGGTCTGGGCGGTGAACCGCCCCTTGCCGCAGCCCAGTTCCACCCGCAACTCCCGCGCGTCCGGCTTCAGCGTCCGCCACTGTCCGCGCATGGAATAGGGGTCCGAAATCAGCAGCGCAGCGCACCGCTCCATGCGGGGGACCAAATTTTTTTTCTTTCTCATTCGCATAAGGATACATCCTCCCAGTTGTAAAAGCAGTTGGCGACCCGTGCTTGTCCTGCCGCCGCACCGCTGCAAAATTGCTCGTAAAAAATAGATTCCGGGCTATTATAGCATGCTTTTTTTCCCTTGTAAATGCGGGAAACTGGGGGAAATCCGGTCCTGTAAAAAAGACGCGCTTCCTGCATCTGTTAACTGCTTAACACAATCGCATAAAATTGCGTAACGAATTTGTATGAAATGTAAAAAAGCAAGAATTGTTAGATTTCTTCCACGATTGGGGGTTGCTAATTGGGGCGGGAGAAACTATAATGAACATTGTGAGTATTTTAGCAAAGTCCATGTTTCCAAAAGGCAGGGGCCTTTGACCTTTGACAAGTATTGGAGGAGGAAGATATGGCGTTTGTAAAATTGGAGGAGAAAGCCGGAGGAGTGGCGGTTCTGACCATTAACCGTCCCGAGGCGCTGAACGCACTGAATGGAGAAGTAATTTCCCAGTTAAACGAGGCGCTGGATCGAATCGACCCGGCGTCTGTCCGCTGTCTGATTGTCACCGGAGCGGGACAGAAGGCCTTTGTGGCAGGGGCGGACATCGCGCAGATGCGCGATCTGACAAAAGCGGAGGGCGAGGCTTTCGGCAAGCAGGGAAACGACGTGTTCCGCAAGCTGGAAACCCTTGCCGTGCCCACTGTGGCCGCGGTAAACGGCTTTGCCTTGGGCGGTGGCTGCGAACTGGCCATGAGCTGCGACATCCGCCTGTGCGCGGACACGGCGGTGTTCGGCCAGCCGGAGGTGGGGCTTGGCATTACGCCAGGCTTCGGCGGCACCCAACGTATGGCCCGACTGATCGGCCCCGGAAAAGCGAAGGAGCTGCTCTATACGGCCCGCAACATCAAGGCGCCGGAGGCGCTGAGCGTGGGTCTGGTGCAGGCCGTTTACCCCGCTGAAGCGCTGATGGCGGAGGCAGAAAAGCTTGCCGGGCGCATTGCCGGAAACGCCCCTGTTGCCGTTCGGGCCTGTAAGAAGGCCGTGAACGACGGACTTGAGGTGGATATGGACGAGGCGCTGCTTGTGGAAGAAAAGCTGTTTGGCTCTTGTTTTGAGACGGCGGACCAGAAAAACGCTATGGCCGCCTTTGTGGAAAAGCGCAAGCCCGACCCGTTTATAAATGGCTGACGTATTGGCCTTTATGAAATAAATCCCATCAACATGTGAAAATAATAGGAGGATTTACATGAAAGTTGCAGTATTTGGCGCAGGCACAATGGGCAGCGGAATTGCTCAGGTTTTCGCAGCAAAGGGCCACACTGCCCTGATGTACGCAAGTTCCGTCGCTTCCGCCCAGAAGCACAAGGATAAGCTGGCGGCGTCCCTGAAAAAGCGCGTTGAGAAGGGCAAGATGGCGCAGGAGGCAATGGACGCGTTGCTTGCAAACGTGCTGGTGGAAGAAAAGTCCGCCTGTGCGGACGCAGACCTGATCATCGAGTGCGTCAAGGAAGACATGGCCACTAAGAAGGAGCTTTTGAACGAGCTGGACGCCATGTGCAAGCCCGAGACGATCTTCGCATCCAATACTTCTTCTCTGTCCATCACCGAAATGGGCAACGGACTGAAGCATCCCGTCATCGGCATGCACTTCTTCAATCCCGTCCCCAGCATGAAGCTGGTGGAGATCATC
>DKLF01000138.1:5449-6071 GCA_002455655.1 Oscillibacter sp. UBA6647
TGAAGCTGGTGGAGATCATCCGGGGCGCCAGCACTGCGCAGGAGACCTTTGATTACATCTATAACCTGACCCGCGAGATCGGCAAGGACCCCATCGAAGTTGCCGAGGCTCCCGGCTTTGTGGTCAACAAGGTACTTATTCCCATGATTAACGAGGCTGCGGGCTTGGTGGAAACCGGCGTTGCCTCCGTGGAGGACATCGACAAGGCCATGATGCTGGGCGCCAACCACCCCATGGGCCCTCTGGCTCTGGGCGATTTCATCGGACTGGACGTGTGCCTTGCCATCATGGAGACCCTTTATAACGAGACCGGTGATTCCAAATACCGTCCCGCGCTGCTTTTGCGCAAGATGGTCCGCGGCGGCCTGCTGGGCAAAAAGACCGGTAAGGGCTTCTACGACTATTCCAAGTAAATTCAATATAAGGAGTAAGAAATATGGATTTTCATCTGTCGAACGAGCAGTTGATGCTCCGTAAGATGTACCGCGAATTTGCCGAAACTGAAGTAAAGCCTCTGGCCGAGGAGCTTGACGAGGAAGAGCGTTTTCCCATGGAAACCGTGGAGAAAATGGCAAAGCTTGGCATGATGGGCATTTATTTCCCCAAGGAGTACGGCGGCGCC
>DKLF01000138.1:6294-6713 GCA_002455655.1 Oscillibacter sp. UBA6647
AGGAGTACGGCGGCGCCGGCGGCGACGTTCTCTCCTATGCCATGTGCGTGGAGGAGTTGGCCAAGGTTTGCGGAACCACCGCCGTCATCGTCTCCGCTCATACCTCTTTGTGCTGCGCTCCCATTTTTGAGCACGGCACCGAGGAGCAGAAGAAGAAGTATCTGCCCGACCTGCTTTCCGGCAAGAAGATCGGCGCGTTCGGCCTTACCGAGCCCGGCGCCGGAACCGACGCCTCCGGCCAGCAGACCATGGCCGTGCTGGATGGCGACCACTATGTACTTAACGGCACCAAGTGCTTTATCACCAATGGCACCGTGGCCGACACCCTTGTGGTGTTCGCCATGACCGATAAGAAGGCCGGCAACCACGGGATCACCGCCTTCATCGTGGAAAAATCCTTCCCCGGCTTCTCCGTGGGC
>DKLF01000011.1:0-9607 GCA_002455655.1 Oscillibacter sp. UBA6647
AACCCTTTCAAAATTCCCGTAGTTGAATTGTGAAGAGAATACGTCGCGCGCCGCTGCCCGCTAAAAGCGGGCGGCGGCGCGCGCACAGCACAGGATAAATTTTCGGAAGCGCACACGTCAGGACTTCTATAAGTTGAAAAGAGCAGGCCGCACAAGCGGCCCGCTCTTTTATAAATCCGGCGTTTTACCGTGGCTCTCTTGGCCCCGGGCGAAATTCCTCTCCCCGCTTTGTCATGGACAGCGCTCCGGCGGACAGCTCCGTCAGCCGAAGAGAAAAGTCTTCTGCGCCGCTTTTGGGAAATGCGGCAAGTAGCGTAACGGTTTCGCCGTAGTCTGCATTTTCAACTGCCGCGTTTACGGCCGCCAGCTCCAGCTTGATGCGCTCCAGCAGGGGATAGGGGCAGGGGACCTCCCACAGCGTCCAAGGGCTCACACGGCTGACGCCGCCGTTGTCCAGCGCATCCTTCGCGCCTTTGGAATAGGCGCGGGTCAATCCACCGGCTCCCAGCAGCACGCCGCCGAAATACCGCGTCACCACACAGCAGAAATCGGTGACTCGCTCCCGCTGAAATACGTTCAGCATAGGTTGTCCCGCCGTGCCCTGCGGTTCGCCGTCGTCGGAGTAGCGAACGATCCCGCCTGCCCGGATGGAATAGCACCAGCAGTTGTGGCGCGCGTCGTAATGCTGCTTTTTCGTCTCCTCAATGCGGGCGCGGGCCTCGTCCTCGTTTTCTGTCCTCCAGAGGCGGCTGATAAAGCGGGAGCGCTTTTCCGTAAATTCGGTTGACCCGTCCGCAAAGGGGACCAGATACTCATCCATACCGTTCCTCCTGTTTCGGTGCGGCCGCCCCGGTTCTGCCCGCACCAAATTGACCGGGGCGGCTGCCCGGTGTTTCAAGGCTGAGAAGAACTCAGCGGAAAATCAGGCGCTTCACGCAGACTTCATTCGCCGTCCGCGCCCTCCGCTTCCTGCACATAGGGGACCAACTGCCCCAGAACCCGGGGGGCGCATACGGCGGTCACGTCGATGGTGTCGGTGTATTCCACCAACTCCACCTTCGCCTCCCGGTACAGCATGTCAAGCATTCCGCCCTTGTCGTAGGGAAGGTGGATAACAACCCGTCGCGCGCCCTTGTCCAGCCGGAGGTCGATGAGGTGCAAAAGCTCCTCAATGCCCGCTCCGGTTTTGGCGGAGATGGTGACCATATCCTCGCCCCGGGGGAGAATTTCCCCGCCGGAGAGATCGCTCTTGTTAAATACCTCGATCCGGGGCAGGTCGCTGGCGCCCAGCTCCCCGATCAGATCTTCCACGACCTGAGCCTGCTGCTGCCATTCTGGGTTGGATACGTCGATGACATGCAGCAGAAGGTCCGCGTACTCAAGCTCCTCCAGCGTGGCCTTAAACGCCTCCACAAGCTGGTGGGGGAGCTTGCGGATAAAGCCCACGGTATCGCTGAGAATCACGTCCTGCGTCTCGCTGACGGTCAAAAGGCGGCTGGTGGTGTCCAGCGTGTCAAACAGGCGGTTGTTGGCGGGGATCGCCGCGCCGGTAAGCCTGTTTAACAGGGTGGACTTGCCCGCGTTGGTATAGCCCACAATGGCCACCACGGGAATCTCATTTTTTCGCCGCTGTTGGCGCTGGGTGCTCCGCACCCGGCGCACATCGTCTAAATCCGCCCGAAGCTTGTCGATTTTCTTGTGAATCAGCCGACGGTCGGTTTCAAGCTGGGTTTCGCCGGGGCCTTTGGAGCCAATGGCTCCCTTTCCGCTGGTGCCGCCCTGACGCTCTAAGTGGGTCCACATGCCTGTCAGTCGGGGGAGGAGATATTGATACTCCGCCAGTTCCACCTGAAGACGGCCCTCTCTGGTCTTGGCCCGTTGGGCAAAAATGTCCAGAATCAATCCGCAGCGGTCCAGCACCTGAATGCCCAAAAGCTCCGTCAGCACCCGCTGCTGGGAAGGGGAGAGGTCATTGTCAAAAATGACCATCGTCGCTCCCGTGTTTTCGCAGTAGAGCTGTACCTCGGCCACCTTCCCCTCGCCGATGAAAGTGCGGGGGTCGGGTTTTTCCCGGTTTTGAAGGATAATTCCCTCCGTCACGCCGCCGGCGGTATCCACCAGAGCGGCCAGCTCCTCCATAGTGGTTTCATCGGCCAGCTCCTCTTTGCGCAGCACCGGGGAGTTCAGCCCCACCAGCACCACTTTATCTCTGATTTCGTTTGTTTCCTGCATAAATCTCCTTTTTCCGCCTGTGGCGGTTATGCCTGATAGGCCTCCACGACCTCGCCGATATACACGCGGTGCCAGTCGCCCTCCGGATAGAGGGGCGCAGCCGCCTCGGCATCGATGACGAGCTCTGGCTGCATGTCCTGGGCGTACAGCTTGCGGCACACCAAAACCAGCTCCGCTTCGTCAAAAAACGGGGCGTCGCCCGCCCCGTAGCAGAGGGTGAGGCCGCAGGCGGCAACTTTGTCGGTATCACGGCCGCTTTTGGTGCCGCACAGGGTCAGCGCGTCCTTGCGGTCCGCAGGCAGGAAGGACACGGTGAAATAGTCGTGATTCTCCATAAATTGAAAGGTATAGCGAGAGGGGCGCACGTACACCGTGCAGACGGGCTTTCTCCAAAGGGTGCCCAAGCCGCCCCAGCCGATGGTCATGGTGTTGCAGGCGGCCTTGTCTCCCGCCGTCAAAAGAGGGGTCCGCCCGGGGAACACGCGCAGGGCCTCCAAGGAAAGCTCTTTGGGGTTCACAGATTTCAGGCGCATGGCAATCATCTCCTTCGTCGTTTTAATAGTGGTAATAGTATATCCGCTTTGGTCGAAGCTGTAAAGCGGATAAAGGCGCAAAAGCCCCGTATCCTCACGGATACGGGACTTTGTGAACGTGTCGTCGGTCTTAGTTGCTCAAGCCGAACTTCTTGTTAAACTTGGCCACGCGTCCGCCGGTATCCACCAGCTTCTGCTTGCCCGTAAAGAAGGGGTGACACTTAGAGCAGACTTCCACCTTGATATTCCTCTTGGTAGAACCTGTCTCAATCACATTACCGCAGGCGCAAGAAATAGTAGTCTGCTGATAATCGGGATGGATTCCTTCCTTCATTGCTCTCGTTCACCTCTTTCGATCCAATCGCTAATGCCCTTTACAAAGGCACAAGTTAGTCTAACACAGTTTTTTACGGATTGCAAGGACTTTTTCAAGAAGATTTCGGAAAAAACGACATTTTGACGAAAATTACAGCGGAGCATAAAAGAGACATGAACGGCTGCCCGGCAAAGAGTCGGTGAAGAACAAGAAAACTCTCTGGAATACAAAAGAAAAGCGAAGCAACGTGGTCTGCGGCTTTTCGTAAAAACCGCAGACCGGGCAATGGAACTTTACGAAAAATTAGCAGAAGCAGACGTGGCCTTTGCAGTCGTTGAACACAGGTTGAGGCTATAATGAAACAGGAAAATAGGTCGGGCGGCGCGCGGAGGAAAGGCGTGTCCGCTTTACAAAAGGGAATGGGAGGGAAGCGAGATGAACGAGGAGCTTAGAGAATATCTGTGGGATGGCGAAGTCGTCCGCTGGAGCGGACGATCGGCACCGGTTCCTTTGCTGAGTCAGCGGGAAAGAGGAAAGATTCTTGTCAGATGGGCGATCACGCTGGTATGCATTTCCACACTTTTGGGGATTTACAGCACGGGGAGCGGCGCGCTCAGCGGCAAATTTGCCGCGCTGGTGACGCTGGTGGCGGCGCTGGTGATTGCCATGCCGTGGCTGGAGCGGTGGAGCGTAATGGGGATGAAGTATTTCGTCACCGACCGCAGAGCCATTCTGCTCACCCGGGACAAAAGTGTATATTATATGGAGTTGGACGAGGTGGACGACGTGAAGCGGGTGTGCCTTCAGCCGGAGGCGGACGCGCTGGTGATGGGAAGCGCCATTTTTGAGGATGCGGACCGTCAGCCGCGCTTCAGGGCGTGTAATCCGAGAACGGACCTTCAAAGTGCGGAGGGACAGGACCGAGCGGCAGGTTTGGTTTTTTATGGATTGCGGGACGCTGAGTTTGTAGAGGCGCTTTTGCGCCGGTCTGCGTCGGACGAAAGAGCCGAGGCAATATAGCACCATCAACGCGAAGGCGCGGGACGGAGTTTTCTCTGTCCCGCGCCTTTTTCCTTTTACGATTTATGGGGTACAATAATTCCGGAAAGGCAAAAAAACCGGCGCTTCGTTATTTTAAAATCGTCCGAATGGCCGAAAGGCACAGGGCCACTTCGTCAGCGGTGTTTTCGGGGCTGAAAGAGAACCGGACCGTGCCCTGTGGGAAGGTACCTAGAGTCTGGTGGGCGCGGGGCGCACAGTGCAGACCTACCCGGGTCATAATTCCGGCCTCCTGTTCAAGCGCATAGGCCACCGCGGCGTTATCGGCCGGGGAGAAATCCACGCTGACTACGCCAAGCCGCTGGGAAAACCGGGCCGGATCGGAAATTCCTGCCACCTTTGCGCCGGGAATTTCAGAGAGCCCCTCTAAAAACTGGCTCGTCAGCGCCATTTCTTTTTCAAGGACCGTTTCCACACCGTTCTCAAGAGCCAGCAGCGCCTGCCGCAGGCCAATGATCGCGGGAATGGGCAGCGTGCCGCTTTCAAACTTGTCGGGAAGAAATTCCGGCTGCTCCTCGGAGTCCGAGCGGGAGCCGGTGCCGCCCTCAATCACCGGGCGCATGGCTTTCGCAAGAAGCGGCATGACTACAAAGCCGCCCACACCCTGCGGGCCTCTGAGTCCCTTGTGGCCCGGAAAGGCCAGAAAGTCGATGCACATGCCCGCCATATCGATGGGCAGAACACCTGCGGTCTGGGCCGCATCCACCGCGAACCACACGTCCCGCTCCCTGCACATCGCGCCGATTTCTCCTATGGGCAGAACAGTGCCGCAGACGTTGGACGCGTGGGTGCACAGCACGGCTCTTGTGTTTTTCCGAAAGAGCGCGCGGACCGTCTCCGGCTCCAGCGTCCCGTCCGGGGCGCATTGGGCGGCGCTGACCTCCACCCCAGCAAGGGCCAACGTGTGCAGCGGGCGCATCACCGCGTTGTGCTCCACGGACGAGACAATTACATGGTCGCCGGGAACCAGCAGCCCCTTTAAAAACTGATTTACCGAGGCGGTCACTCCGCCGGTGAAGCAGACGCAGGCCTCCTTGGGGGCAGAGAAAAGACGCTTCAATCGCTCCCGCGCGTCCAGCACCTGCCCCAGCAGCTCGTAGGACCGCTCATAGCCGCCCCGGCTGATGTTAAAGGCTCCGTTTTCAATCAGCTCGGCCATTGCCCGTCCCACGCCGGGGGCCTTGGGAAACGACGTGGCGGCATTGTCAAAATAAATCGTGTCCATAGCGTTCCTCCGTCCGTATTTTTATAATCATCTTAATATGAATCTCAAAACCGTTCAATCGGCGGATAAAATCATAGACAAACACATATCCAAAAAAACGATTAGAGATCGAAGCAGCCACAGGCTGCTTTTGGAACGCAATCATCTATTGGCTGTCCAGTCCCTGAAAAAAGTTAAGTCGCTGTTTTAGTCTTCCTTGAGGTTGACAAAAACCTCGCAAGCGGGTGCTATCTTAGATGCGCAGGTTTTTGAGGTTTCTGCGCGCCGTGTCGTTCAATTTTTCAAAAGGTCAAAATTTGCAGTGCTTCAAAATTTTACCGCCAAAATTTCGGCATATTCTTATTTTTTCGAGTCAAACTACTCTTGCGATACCCAGAAACCCACAAACACGAATTCAATAAATTCGGAATTGAGAAAAGGAGAAACAATTATGGCTAGCAAGAATACTAACAAGATCAACGTGCCCGAGGCCCGCGCGGCAATGGATAAGTTCAAGATGGAGGCTGCTTCCGAGGTTGGCGTCAACCTGAAGGAAGGCTATAACGGCGACCTCACCTCCCGCGAGGCCGGCTCTGTCGGCGGCCAGATGGTCAAGAAGATGATCGAGTCCTACGAGAAGTCCCTGTAACTTCTCTTAAGGCAAACACGCGGCTCCTGGTTTTATCTGCCGGGAGCCGCGTGTTGTTGATAAAAAAGCCCCGCCGGTTTGGAAATCCAAACCGGCGGGCGTTTTTAAACAATTAGCTGTGAAACTCAGGCCGTCTTGGCTGCGGTCAGGGTGGAAGCAAAGCGATAGATAATTGCGGCGGACTGGCCGCGGGTGGCGGTGGCAAAAGGACGGATCGTGTTGTCGTTGAATCCGTTGATCAGGCTGTTGCCGTTGGCCCAGACCAGCGCCTTGGTGGCATAGGAAGAAACCTGCTGGGCATCAGTGAAGGCGCCCAAGCTGCCGCCGACGCTGACACTGTACCCCAGAGCCTCCGCATAGCGGAACATAAACGCCGCAAACTGCTGGCGGCTCACGGAGTCACCGGAGACGAAGGTGGTTTCGGTCTTGCCGTTAACAATGCTGTTCTCGTTGGCCCAAGCCACAGCCTTGCCCAAATCGGTGGCGAAGTCCACATCAGTGAAGGCGGGATTGGCCTTGGCGGAAGGCTTTCCAGCAAGGTTCCACAGGGCCAGCACCACGTCGCCCCGGGTCATGGTGACGTTGGGGCTGAAGGCGGTTGCTGTGGTGCCGGGAATCAGGCCCTTTTCAATGGAGAAGAGAACCGCGTCATAGTAATAGGCGTTGGATGCCACGTCGGTGAAGGGCATGACCGCGCCGGTCACGGTGATGCGGCCCTGTGCCTTGGAATACTCGGCGGGAACAGTGCCCTTCAAAGTGCCGGTGATGTAGTTAATCAGAATTTCATTGTCCAGCATGGCGGGAACGCTGAGGGTCTTGCACTTCTGGAACATATTCAGGCCGTCGCCTGCGTCCTCCAGCATATAGTTGTGGGAAGCCAGCTTGTAGGTCTTGGTGGCCACGATGTCCACGCCGCCGACCTTCACGTCCTTGACCCGCCGTGCGCCGGTGACGGAGACAAACATCTTGTTGTCGTCGGTCTTCACAGTGGAGGGAACGCTGGTGTCGATGGTGTAGGTCAGGCCGGAAACCTGAAGGAAGCCGCCGTTTTCATCGGGAGTGGTGCGGGAGGCCATTTCCAGCGCGTCCAGAATCTGCTGGCCGGTGGCCTCCACCATCCGCAGCTCGTTGCCGAAGGGATGCACGGCGATGATCTGCCCATAGGTGATGCTGCCTGACTTGATGTCGGCACGGATGCCGCCGCCATTGACAATGGCTACGTCTGCGCCCGCCGCGTCGCGGTAAGCGTCTGCAACCAGATCGCCCAGATTTGTTTCCTGATTACGGATGGCGCGGGTCTTGCCGTCGGATTCCAGCGTGGTCAGGTCAACGGAGGTCTTGGCGACCACCTTGTTCAGCAGCGCGTCGTTTTTGGCCTGAATGCCCTTGACAAAGGTGTCAACGGTGGAATCCTTGGCGGTATAGTCCGTCACCAGTTCGGTGGAAACAGTCCCGCTGGATTTGATGACCAGCTTGCCGATGGCGGCAAGCTTCGTGCCGGTGGAGGTGAGAAGAACGGTCTTGCCGTCCTTATCTGCGACCTTCTGAGACGAAATGACGCTATGAGCGTGTCCGTCAAGGAAAGCAGTCAGGCCGGAGACATTGGCAATCACATCGGCGGAGCGCCAGGGAGCACTCTGCGCGTCGTCGCCCAGATGGCCCACGGCAATGACATAGTCCGCGCCTGCGGTTTTGGCGGAATCAACTGCGGACTGCACGGCGTTGTAAAGCTCCTTGCCGTTGTTGCCGGCGCAGAAGCCGTAGATGTACTTGCCGGTGTTGTCCTGGAAATAGGTGGGGGTGGACTTGGTGATGGACTCGGGCGTGGCGATGCCCACATAGGCCACCTTGGTATCGCCGTACGTGACCATCTTGTACGCATCAAACACGGGCTTATTGGTCCGAAGGTCCATAAAGTTGGCGGAGATATAGCCGCTCTTCAGGGCCTTGGACAGGTTCATAAACTGGTCCATACCGTAGTCGAATTCATGGTTGCCGGGGATAGCCACATCGTAGCCTACCTGATTCATGATGTCCACGATGTATTCGCCCTTGGACAGGGTGCCCAGAGCCGCGCCCTGCACTGCGTCGCCAACGTCTACAAGGGTCACATTGTCGGTGGCCTTGCGCATCTCGGCGGCGTAGGCCGCGAAGCCTGCGTAGCCGATATTGTCGTCCACACCGCAGTGAACGTCATTGGTGTACAGCACCACAATGTCGCCCTTGTCCACCGTGGCGGGGGTTTCAGCGGCGAAGCTGAGCGTGGTCAAAGACATGGCTGTCATCACAGCCAGCAACAGGGAAATTGCCTTTCTCATCTTTTACCTCCTTCATTTTAAAAGCGCGGCGGAAACCGTGCTTTATATTGAGATCAGTATAACCCGCACCGGGAAAAAAAGAAAGAGGAAAACGAAAAATCGAAGTAAAATTTGCCAGATCGGCCCAATGGTGGCGCAAAAAAAAGAAGCTGGGTCTCGGCGCAAAAATATTTTGCGACAGGAGCTCTGCACATCTGGAAATCCGGAGAAAACTATGCTATGCTGAGGTCGTATCAAGACAAAACGCAAGGGAGGCTTTTGGATGAGAACATTGCTCAAGGGCGGCGGCGTGGTGTCAGGCCGGGGAGTTCGCCGGGCGGACGTGCTGATCGACGGAGAAAAGATTGTTCAGGTTGGCAGGGGACTGTCCGCTGCGGGAGAAAATGTGGTGGACGTGTCGGGAATGCTCTTGTTCCCCGGCTTTATCGACGCGCATACCCACTTTGACCTGGACGTGGCCAACACTACCACCGCAGACGATTTCACCTCCGGTAGCCGGGCCGCCATCCGCGGCGGCACCACCACCGTGATCGACTTTGCGTGTCCCAACAAGGGGGAGTCCCTGCAATACGGGCTGGATTTGTGGCACAAAAAGGCCGACGGCCGCGCCTTCTGCGACTACGGCTTCCACATGACCATCGACGATTGGAACCCCTCCGTGGAGGCGGAACTTCCGGCCATGTTTGCCCAGGGAATTTCGTCGTTTAAAATGTATCTCACCTATCCTGCCATGATGATTGGCGACGGCGCGATTTACAGCGCGCTGAAGGCCCTGCGGCGGCTGGGCGGCATCTGCGGCTTCCACTGCGAAAATGCCGGGGTGATCGACGCCATGATTGCCGAGAAAAAGGCCGCAGGCGAATTGTCTCCCGCATCCCATCCCCAGACCCGGCCTCCGTATCTGGAGGCGGAGGCGGTGAGCCGCCTTTTGCGCATCGCGCAGGCGGCGGACAGTCCGGTGATTATTGTGCATCTCACCAACCGTCAGGCGCTGGAGGAGGCGGAATCCGCCCGGAAGCGGGGGCAGAAGGTCTATGTGGAGACGTGCCCCCAGTATCTGGTGCTGGACGACAGCGTTTATTTCAACGAGGACTTCTCCGCCGCCGCGCGGTATGTCTGTGCGCCGCCGATCCGGGCGAAGGAGGAGCAGACATATTTGTGGCGGGGGCTGAAGAGAGGGCTGATTCAGACCGTCTCCACCGATCACTGTGCGTTCACGCTGGAACAGAAGGAGGTGGGCCGGGGGGACTTCACAAAGATTCCCGGCGGGCTTCCCGGCGTGGAGGCCAGAGGAGA
>DKLF01000011.1:9769-27112 GCA_002455655.1 Oscillibacter sp. UBA6647
GCGTGGAGGCCAGAGGAGAGCTGCTGTATTCCTTCGGCGTGGAAAAGAAAAAGATTGCCCTTCCTACCATGTGTCAGGTGCTCAGCGAGAACCCCGCCAAGCTGTATGGCCTGTATCCCCGCAAGGGCGCTATCCGGGTGGGGAGCGACGCGGACATCGTGGTGTACGACCCCGGCGCAAGCCATGTCATCCGGGGGGAGGACAGCGTGAGTGCGGCGGGATATTCTCCCTACGATGGGGTTGTCACCTCCGGCGGCATCGCGCAGGTCTATCTGCGGGGCAGGCTGATGGCGGAGCTTGGCAGAATTCTGGTGGCGGAGCCTCACGGAAAATACATGGCCCGGGGAAAGAACTCCCTTTAAAAGATTTGAGCTTTTCGCCTGTGGGCGGGTGACTGTCAAGCAGGATTTAGACGAAACTAAAAATCGGGTCGGCTCCGGATGCGTGTTCGTATGCGGAGCCGACCGCAAAATAAGCCGGGGGAAATCAGGCGCACGGAAGCTGCCCCAACCCATCGGCAAACCAACATTCAGGAGGCGAACAGCGTGAACGACAATGTTTTTATGAAGCAGGCAATCGAGCTTTCCCGGCTGGCGGTGGAACACGGAAACGAGCCGTTTGGCGCGGTGCTGGTCAAAAACGGAGAAGTTGTGTATACGAACGAAAACCAGATTTACACGATGCACGACCCGTCCTTCCACGGAGAAGCCGGACTGATCCGGCGGTTTTGCGCGGAAACCGGGATTACGGACTTGACGGAATATACCATGTATTCAAGCTGCGAGCCTTGCTTTATGTGCAGCGGCGCCATGGTATGGGTGAAGCTTGGACGGCTGGTCTACGGGGCGAGCAACGATGACCTTGAGCGTATTTTGGGCAACGACGGCTGTGAATGCAGCCGGATGGTCTTTGAAAACTCGTTTCACAGTCCCAAGGTTACCTCCGGCGTTTTGCGGGAGGAGAGCCTTGCGGTGCTGGAAAGCTATTTTAAAAGCCACGCAAAAGGATAAGCGGGGTTTTGCATTTGTGGGAACTTTACAGCTCTATTAAAAAGAAGCGGTCGTCCGGTATCATACCGGACGACCGCCTTTTTGTTTCAAGCTTGATAAACGCATATCCGCAAAGCGGAAAGTGGCGTTCTGTTTACTTGAAATTTTCGATGATGTCCACCAGCTCCGCGCCGATGCGCTTCTGGGCTTCCTTGGTACCCGCGCCGATGTGGGGCGCGCAGGAAACAGCCGGATGGGACGCAAGCTCCCAATTGGGATTCTTTTCGTCCATCCACACGTCAAGGCCCGCCGCCTTCACCTTGCCGGAGTTCAGCGCGTCCAGCAGAGCGGCCTCGTCGATGTTGGACCCACGGGAGGTGTTGATAATCACCATGCCGTCCTTCATCTTGGCAATGCTCTCAGCATCCACCAGAGGCTTGTCACCGGCGGGGGCGCTGAGGGCAATCACGTCGGACTGGGAAATCAGCTCTTCCATGGAGACAAAGTGCATGGTTTCGCCCTCGCAGCCCTCGGGCTTGTTGCGGTGGACGGAGGACAGCACGTTCATGCCCAGCGCCTGGGCCTTTTCGCCGATCAGGCGGCCGATGCGGCCGTAGCCCACCACGCCCATGGTCTTGCCCTGAAGCTCAAAGCCCTTGGAATAGGCCTTTTTCTCCCACTTCTGCTCCCGCATGGTGTGGCCCGCCACGGAAAGGCTGCGGGCGCAGGCGAACAGCAGCGCGATGGCAAGTTCTGCCACGGCGTTGGAGGAAGCGCGAGGGGTGTTCATCACCTTGATGCCCGCCGCTTCGGCGTATTTCACGGCGATGTTGTCCACGCCCACACCGGCGCGGATAATCAGCTTGAGCTGGCTGCCCTTGGCAGCGTCGATCTGAGGCTCCTTAATCTTGGTGGCGCTGCGGATCACCACAATGTCAAACTCCCGCAGGGCCGTGCCCAACTGATCGGGCTCATAAAACTGCTCCACAACCTCAAAGCCGTCGCCGCGCAGCTGCGCAATGGCGCCTGCGTCCATGCCGTCGGTTACTAAGACTCTCATATTTTCACAGTCCCCTTTTCATCAATTTTCCGGCGCACCCCAGGGGCGCCATTTCGTCGGAAAAGCACATATCCATTGGGGGATGGATACCCGGCTGTTTGAATCAGGCGTTCTCCTGCTCGTACTTCTTCAGGAAGTCCACCAGTGCCTCGACGCCCTCCTTGGGCATGGCGTTGTAGATGGAGGCCCGCAGACCGCCAACGGACTTGTGGCCCTTCAGGTTGTCAAAGCCCGCGGCCTTGCTGGCAGCCACCACGGCGGCGTCCTGCTCCTTGCTGGGGGAGACGAAGGGCACGTTCATAAGAGAGCGGTCTTCCTTCTCCACGGGGGCGGTGAACAGCTTGCTCTGGTCCAGATAATCGTACAGCACCTTGGCCTTCTCCTGATTGCGCTGCTCCATGGCCTCCAGCCCGCCGTTTTTCAGCAGGTAGTTGAAGACCTTTCCGCAGCAGTAAATGGCCCAGCAGTTGGGGGTGTTGTACAGAGAGTCGTTGTCGGCGTGAATCTTATAATTGAGGTAGGTGGGAACCTTGGAATCCAGATCGTCGCGGATCAAATCCTCGCGGATGATGACCACGGCCATGCCCGCGGGGCCCACGTTTTTCTGCACGCCGGCCCAGATCATTCCGTAATCGGCCACATTGCAGGGGCGGGAGAGGAACATGGAGGACTGGTCGGACACCAGAACCTTGCCCTTGGTGTTGGGCAGCTTGTTATAGGTTAGGCCGTTGATGGTTTCGTTTTCGCAGATATAAACATAGTCCGCATTGTCGGGAATGTCCAGATCGGAGCAGTCCGGCACATAGGAGAAGTTCTTGTCGGCGGAGGAGGCAACCACCTTCACCTCGCCGAATTTCTTGGCCTCGGAAATCGCCTTCTTGGACCAGGCGCCGGTTTCCACATAGCAGCCCACGCCGCCCTTGAGCAGGTTCATGGCCACCATGGCAAACTGCAGCGTGCCGCCGCCCTGCACAAACAGAATCTTATAGTTGTCGGGAATGCCCATCAGCTTCTTCAGGTCATCCTTGGCAGCGGCCAGAATCTCTTCAAAAACCTTGGACCGGTGGCTCATCTCCATGACGCACATGCCGCTGCCGCGGTAGTTCATCATTTCGGCGGCGATCTCCTCCAGAACCGCTTCCGGCATCATAGCGGGGCCGGCGGAA
The DNA here is from genome assembly GCA_002455655.1 of Oscillibacter sp. UBA6647. Classification (GTDB taxonomy): domain Bacteria; phylum Bacillota; class Clostridia; order Oscillospirales; family Oscillospiraceae; genus Oscillibacter. The sequence continues at coordinate 12,985 of DKLF01000011.1, forward strand.
AAATTGTAGGTACGTCCGTACTTCATCATCTGATCCTCCATATTATTCATATTATCGCGTTTTCAAATCCAGATATGCCATTTTGAATCTGACATATATCTGACACACAGTATACGATGTTTCAGAGGAATATTCAACCGTAAAGGGGGAGATTGCGGAAGCTAAAAAACCAAGGTGTTTTTATGAAAAAAGCCCAAAAACGATTACGTAATCTATATATTTGCCCATATTGGCCACAGGCGGGAAGGAAGACCGTCTGATGCCGCTATCTCGCGCGCATATTTCTCCGAAATTTATAGAATAACAGCTTTCACGATATTTTTGCACAGGGCTTTTTCCCATTCGGCAGATTTTTGATGCAAGCGGCCTTGTTAAGATATCTTAACATGTGCTATACTGTAAATAGCTATTTTTTAATAGAATCGAAGCAGGGGATTTTGACAATGAGTGAACAGAGAACAAAATTTTATCGGTTTTTATCCGACTTCAACCGCCTGAAATGGGGCATCGCGGTCAAGGCGCTGCTCACCGGCGCGGTGGCGGGGCTGATTACGGTGCTGTACCGTCTTTTGATCGAGCACGGGACCGCCTTTGCCGTGGCGTGCTACGCCTATTTTCGAGAGCACCCTGCATTTTTGATTCCGTGGGTGCTGGGGGCCGTGATAGCAGGGCTTGCAGTTGCCTGGCTTGTAAAGCTGGAGCCGTCCGCCGCCGGAAGCGGAATCCCGCAGGTGGAGGGGGCGGTGCTGCTGGGCATGGAGCTGAAGTGGCGCTCTGTTCTGGCTGTGCGGTTTGTGGCTGGGGGACTGTGCGGCCTCTTCGGCCTTTCTCTCGGGCGGGAAGGGCCCTCTATCCAGATCGGCGCGGCGGGCGCCAAGGCGGTGTCTGGCCTTTTGGGCAGGAGCAAGGTGGAGGAGAATTATCTCATCACCGGCGGCGCCGCCGCCGGACTTGCCGCCGCGTTCAACGCGCCGCTGTCCGGCGTGATTTTCGCGCTGGAGGAGGTACACCGCAATTTTTCCCCTACTATTATGCTCACGGCAACCGCCGCGTCGCTGGTTGCGGACTTTGTGTCAAAATACTTTTTCGGGCTGAAACCGGAGCTGCATTTCACCCAGATTCCCCAGATGCCAATTCACATGTATTTCTGGATGCTTCCGCTGGGGGCGCTGACGGGGGTTGTGGGAGGACTTCTCAACCGGGCGCTGCTGGCCGCAGGCCCGCTGTACGGAAAGCTGCTGCCCGCGCGGTGGAGGCCCGCTGCGGTGATGCTGCTGTCCATTCCCTGCGGGCTGTTTCTGCCGCTGACGCTGGGCGGCGGGCGTGACTTGATTGAGTTTGCCCAAACCGCCACCGGCGGCATATCGCTGCTGCTTGTCTTGCTGGCGGTAAAGTTTTTATTTACCTGTGCCAGCTTTGGAAGCGGTGTCCCCGGCGGTATTTTTATGCCCATCCTGGCGGTGGGGACCCTGACGGGAAGCGTGTTCGGCATCGCCTGCGTGGAGCTGGGGCTGTTTCCCGCGCAATACATCCCGGATTTCGCCGTGTGTGCCATGACGGCGGCGATGGCTGCGGCGGTGAAGGCTCCTATCACCGCCATTTTGCTTACGGTGGAGATGACCGGCACCTTGGTACATATGCTGCCGGTGGCCGCCTGTGCGTTTGCCGCGCTGCTGGTTTCCGACCTCATGAAGGTGGAGCCGATTTACGAGGCGCTGTTAAACCGGTCTGTGGCAAAGGAGCGCAAAGCCGAGACCGCTGCGGCCCCGGAGGGAAAGAATCTGATGGAGATCCCTGTGGAGCTGGGCTGCTGCGCGGCGGGGCGGCGGATTGACGAGATCGGCTGGCCTGTGGGCACGCTGATTGTCAGTCTCCTCAGGGGCAACCGGGACATGATCCCACGGGGCGAAACCACGCTGCTTCCTGGAGACTACCTTGTGGTACTCTATCCCCAGGGACAGGAGAAAGAGGTCCGCGCCGCTGTTACCGACCTTTGCCACGAGAAATTTTGAAAAACGGGACCCGGTCGAGACGTGTGGCCCTGACCGTGAGAAAACGCCCTTCGTACAATTTGTACGAAGGGCGTTTGTTTTGCCGACGGGGATCAGGAACTGCCGCACAGCGCCCGCTGGGCCGCAATGGTGCCCAAGGTATCCCCAAGCTGGGTCAGCACTGCGGCGCAGAAGGCCAGCTCGTCATCGTTCAGGGACCCGGCCATGCACACCGCAAGAGAGTTGATTGCCGTGGTCAGGGGTAGAGGGTCACAGCAGTTTTGATTCATAACATCACCCTGATGCAGGGTATGAAAAGAACGCGGCTTCCAGCACCGGAAACGCCTTTTTCAGGCCGGGAACCGCGCCTTTTGCGGATTGTCCGCCGCTTAAACGCCCATCAGGCGCTTTGCGGCCTTCACATTCCGATGCTCCATCTCCCGGAGCAGGGCCACGGCGGCCTCCTGCTCGCCCGGGCGCTCCGTCCGCTCCACGGCCCTGTCGATCATGGCGTGTAGCTGTTCGGGGGACGCCTCATCCAAGTCCACAAACAAGTCCTGCCCGATATAGCGCAGGAAGGAGGATACCTTGGGGTCGTAGACCACGCCCACGAGGGGAATCCCCTGTCCGGCCGCAAAAATCAGCGCGTGGAGCCGCATGGATACCACCACCTGCATCCGGGAGAGGGCGCCGATGATGGTGTCGGCCCGGCCCGCGTCGTTAAGGAAATAGTGGGGGACCGTAAGGCCCTGTGCGGCCAGTGCGGCCGCCAGAGGGTCCTGATGGGTTTCCACCGCCAAAAATACCGGGGTCAGCCCGTGGCGATTGTAGGCATACTCTGCGGCGGCGGCAAAAATGGGGGCCTTTTCCTCAAAGCCCTTCCACCGCCGCAGGGCAAAGCAGATATACCGCCCGTCCGTGGGAATCCCCGCCTGCAAAAGCACGCTGTCCGTCCTCTCCGGCGGGGCGCAGCCCAGAGTCAGGGCTGGGTCGGCGGTGAGAAGAATCATGGGTTTTGTCACGCCCATGGACGCAAGCTCCGCCTGAGAGTCCGGCTCTCGCAGCGTGATGACGTCGACGGAGGCGTTCAGCACCTTTGCCGCCATTTCCCGGTGGCTGGGGCGGGAGACGGGGCCGATGCCGCAGCCGTACATCTGCACCTTGCAGCCCAGACGTTTGGCGGTGGCGATGTTGTGCAGATAAAACCACAGGGACCGACGGGAGGTCACGTCCTGAATCAGGCTTCCCCCGCCGTTGATATACAGCTTGCTGTGACGCATGGCGGCGCGCCAGGCGGGATAGTTAAACCGCTGCACCGCCGGGACCCGATAGGCAAGGCGGGTTTCCGCCGGGTTTTTACTCAAAACCAGCACCGGCATATCCGGGTCGATGGCCCGCATCTCCTGCAAAATGGCCTCCAGAATCGCGTCGTCCCCGGCGTTGCCCCGTCCGTAGGCTCCGCAGATGACCACGCCGTCCCGGCCCGCTTTGGGGCGGTTGTGGCGGCGGATAATCTCCCCGTAAATGTGGAGCTGGGTATCCACCGTCTTCTGAATGGAAAACTGGGTGGACGCCTTTTCATACAGCCGCTCGCCCATGTCCCGGCGCAGATCGTCGTTCTCCGCCAGAGAGGCCAGCGCCGCGCCAAGGGCCTCGTCGTCCCCGGGCGTGAAAAGATAGCCGTTTACATCCGTGTCGATGAGGGCGGGAATGCCGCCCACGGCGGTGGCCACCGTGGCCAAGTGAAACCGGGCGCCCTCCGTCAGGGCATAGGGAAACGTCTCAGACACGGAGGTGAGGGCGTTGACGTCCAAAGCGCTGTAAAACCGGTCCATGCCGCCGGAAATCCAACCGGCAAAGCACACCTGCTCCCCAACGCCCAGCTCGTCCGCCAAAGCCTCCAGCTTCTGCCGCTCCTCGCCGTCTCCTGCGATCAGCAGGCGCAGTCGGCCGCACTTTGCGTGGGCCTTTGCAAAGCCCCGCACCAGCGTGGAGATGTCCTTCACAGGGTTCAACCGGGCGGCGATGCCCACCACCACACTGTCCTCCTCCGCGGCAAGGCCCAGCTCCCGCAGATAGGGAAGCCGATCCCCCTGCGGCGGGGCGGGGGTGAAGTCGATACCGTTGTAAATGGTGAAAAACCTGTCGGGGGGAAAGCCCCGGCGAATCAGCAGGTCCACCATCGCGTCGGACACGCCGATGCGATAGTCCAGCGTCCGCAGCGCCCGGGCGTTGATATTGCCGAAGGTGAGACGGCTGAAGGGCCTGCCCATGTAGTCCAGCTTATAGTCGCTGTGGACCGTGGAGCAGACGGGAAGGCCGGTGGTTCTGCGAAGCATGGCCCCCAGCAGATTGGCTCTGGCCCCATGGCAGTGGATGACCTGATATCCGCCCTCCCGGATATACTGCGTCAGGCGGTTGCGAATGCGCAGAATGTGGTTTCCCGACATAATCTCCGTGGGAATCCCAAGCGCCCGGGCCTCTTCTGCGAAGGGCCCGTCCCGGAAGCAGACCAACTGGGCCGTGATGGTTTCGTTCAGATGGCGCAGAAGACTCAGAACGTGGGTTTTGGCCCCGCCGGAATCGCCGCCGCTGATGAGATGGATGACTTTCATAGCGCTCCCTCTTTTGAAAAACGCCCGTGGGGCGTGAAATCCCTCTTGTACAAACTCGAAAAATATTATACAATAGCCAAGGTTCGAAAGCAAGGAGCAAGAGACGAACGGAGGCGCATTGATGGAAAATGACCGCAATAATTGTAAAATCAGAGTGGCTACCCCGGAGGACGCGGAGGCGCTTGTGGGTATATACGCGCCCTACGTGGAAAAGACGGCCATTACCTTTGAATATGATGTGCCTAGCGTCAGAGAGTTTGCCGGGCGCATTGAAGAAATTCTGAAGCGGTATCCTTACCTCGTGGCGGAGGAGGACGGCGAAATTCTGGGCTATGCCTGCGCTCATGCGTTTCATGAGCGGGCGGCTTTCGGCTGGGCGGTGGAAACCACGGTGTACATCGCGGAGAAGGCGAAGCGCCGGGGCCTTGGAAAGCGGCTTTACGACGCGCTGGAGCAGGCGCTGGCGGCCCAGAACATTTTAAATCTCTACGCCTCTATCGCCTATCCCACCGGGGAGGACCCGCATTTGACCCGGGACAGCGTGGAATTTCACCAGCGTCTCGGATACAAGCTGGTGGGGCATTTTTCCCAGTGCGGCTATAAGTTTGACCGCTGGTACGACTCGGTGTGGATGGAAAAGCACCTCGGACCCCACACGGCAGACCAGATCGCGGTGAAGCCCTTTGACGCGGAGAATTTTTCGTATCTCTGATTTCCATGCGGCGGATGATCGGTGCGGTAAAAGCGGCCCGGCTCGGCGTTTATTTGAAAAACCCGCGCTGGGAGCGCGGTCCGGCACGGACAAGCCAAAGCCGGAAAACACAATTTACTTGGAGGTTGACAGATGGAGCGGTCCAAAAAGAAATTTAACGTGATTGACGTGATTGCGGTCCTTTTACTTCTGGCGGTGGCGGTGTTTGTGGGAAGCAAGCTGATTCATCGCGGCAGCGGCGGTTCCGGCGGGGAGACCAAGACGGTCCGTGTGACCTACGTGGTCAAGGCCGAGGGCGTGGACAACGCCCTCTATGAAAATTCGCTGGAGCACATCCCTTCCAGACTGATGGCCTCCGGGAAGTTGCTGGACGGGCAGATTGATTCCGTTGAGCAGGAGCCTTACTATGCGCTGGACGAAAACGGAAACTGGGTGGAGGACCCCTATCACAAAAACCTGTACTTCACTGCCAGCATCAACGTGCCGGACGCGGCGGTCCAGACCACCAAGGTGGGCGATCAGGAGGTCCGGGTGGGAAAGACGGATTACGTGTTGAAAAGTGAGTACATTGAGTTCAGCGAAGTGACCATCGTGGATGTGGCTTGGGGAGAGTAAGCTTCGGAGGGAACCGAAGGCTATAACAGGAGGATGTTTTCATGCTTCAGGATATCGCGCCCCACAGCTTTCACAATGAATTTAAGGTTCCGCCCCCGCCGCCATCCGGCGGCGATTCGGCGGTTCTGTTTCACAAAGGGTCCGTGCTGCTGACGGGGGAGGGGGGCTTTCCCACGGTGGGGGAGGTACTGGCGCTGGGCGCGGAAGAGGAGAAGCTGATCTATCTCTTCTCCGTGGACGAGCAGCGATTTTACCTGCTGGAGGAGCTGCTCGAGGGCGTTTGCGCCGGGCTGCGGGCGACGCCCACGGCGGCGTTTCGCCGCATGGAGCCGCCGTTTCTCCGTCTTGTGGGGGCCACGGCGATGCACCTTGCAAATTGGTACCGCGCCAATCGCTTCTGCGGCTTCTGCGGTGCGCCCACGGTCCGGGACGACAAGGAGCGGGCCATGCGCTGCTCCAATTGCGGTGCGCTGGTGTATCCCCGCATCAATCCCGCGGTGGTGGTGGCCGTGCGAAACGGGGATAGGCTGCTGCTGATCCGCTACGCCGACCGGCCCATGGTGGCGCAGTACGCCCTGATCGCCGGATTTACAGAGATTGGGGAAACCATGGCTGAGACTGCCCGCCGGGAGGTCATGGAGGAAGTGGGCCTGCGGGTGAAAAACGTGCGGTACCATGCCGACCAGCCTTGGGGCTTTGCGAGTAACCAAATGGTGGGCTTCTGGGCAGAGCTGGACGGGGACGACACCGTCACGCTGGATACCCGGGAGGTGAAGGAGGCCGTCTGGCTGCGCCGGGAGGAGATTCCCGAAAGCGATGGCCCCATTGATTTGACACATACCATGACGGAGCTGTTTCGTCTGGGAAAGGACCCCCGCTGACGGTACTTACATTGCATTGGCGAAGCCTTTTTCTTTTCCGCAAAAGTCTGCATCCGCCGGTGCGGGGTGTTAAAAAAGAAACAGGAGCGTCTCTCCCGGAGGAGAGACGCTCCTGCTTTTTTGCACTGTTGCGGTGTACTGGGACGAAACTTCCCGGAGAACCTCCTCAGGCCAGCTCCGCCTGCCCGGTGTAGAGCCGGTAGTAGCGGCCCTTCTGGTCCAGCAGGTCGTTGTGTCCGCCCCGCTCGATGATTTCGCCCTGCTCCAGCACCAGAATGGCCTGAGAGTTGCGGACGGTGGAAAGGCGGTGGGCGATGACAAACACTGTGCGCCCCGCCATCAACTGGTCCATGCCCTTTTCAATGAGTTTTTCCGTCCGGGTATCGATGGAACTGGTGGCTTCGTCCAGAATCAGCACCGGCGGGTTGGACAGCGCCGCTCGTGCGATGTTTAAAAGCTGCCGCTCGCCTTGACTGAGACTGCCGCCGTCCCCGGAGAGGACGGTTGCGTAGCCCTGCGGCAGGTGGCGGATAAAGCCGTCGGCGTTTGCAAGCTTTGCCGCGGCTTCCACCTCCTCGTCCGTGGCGTCCAGCCTGCCGTACCGGATGTTGTCCGCCACGGTGCCACTGAACAGGTGGGTGTCCTGCAAGACAACGCCAAGGGATTTGCGCAGAGAGTCCTTTTCAATTTCCCGGATGTCGATGCCGTCGTAGGTGATGGTTCCGCCGTCAATCTCGTAAAACCGGTTGATGAGGTTCGTAATGGTGGTTTTGCCCGCGCCGGTGGAACCGACCAGCGCAATTTTCTGCCCCGGCTCGGCGTAGAGGGAGATGCCGTTCAATATGGTCTTGCTCCCGTCGTAGCTGAAGACCACATGGTCGAACCGCACGTCGCCCTGAATGGGAATCAGCGTGCAGTCGGGCTTTTTCCAGGCCCAGGCGCCGGTTTCAATGTCGGTTTCCTCAATGCGGCCTCCGGAAAGGCATTTTGCCCGAACTAAGGTGACTTTGCCGGAATTTTGCTCCGGCTCCGTCTCCATGACCTCGAAAATGCGCTCCGCGCCCGCCACCGCCGCCAGAAGGACATTCACCTGCTGGGACACCTGACTGACGGGCTGGGACACCTGCCGGGTGTACTGCAAAAAGGCGGCAAGCCCTCCCAGATCGCCGCTGCGGATGGCCAGAAGCGCTCCTGCCATGCAGGTGACGGCATAGTTTAAATAGCTGAGGTTGCCCATCACGGGCATCATGGCCCCGGCAAAGGTCTGTGCGTTGGTGGCCGCCTGCCGGTAGGTTTCGTTCCGCTCCCGGAAGCCTTTGATTGCGGCGGACTCGTGGTTGAAGACCTTGATGACCTTCTGGCCCTCGGTCATCTCCTCGATATAGCCGTTTACCGCGCCGATGGCCTTTTGCTGGGCAGTGAAGCTTTTGCGGCTCCGTCCACCAATGCCCCGCACTGCCGCCAGCATCACTGCCAGCACGGCAAAGGTAATACACGTCAGAAGGGGACTGATATAGAGCATCATGGCAAGGGTCCCCAAAAAGGTGGCTGCGGAAGAGATCAGGGAAGCAAAGGAGTTGTTGATGGCCTCGCTCACGTTGTCAATGTCGTTGGTAAAGCGGCTCATCAGCTCGCCGTGGGTGTGGGCGTCGAAATACTTCAGGGGCAGGGTTTGCAGCTTTGCAAACAAATCCCGCCGCAGGGCGGCCACGGTGCTTTGGGAGATCCGGACCATCATCCGGGCATAGGCAAAGCTCAATCCCGCGCCGAGAAGATAGATTCCCCCCATCACGGCCAGCATTTTTGCAAGGCCGGGAAAGTTGCCCGGAAGAATATAGTCGTTGATCAGCGGGCGCATCAGATAGGACCCGCCCACGCTGCATGCCGCGCTGAGGAGGATGCAAACCGCCACTACCGCCAGCCGGAGTTTATAGCGGCCAAGATAGGCCATCAGCTTTCCTACGGTACCCCGCAGGTTTTTTGGTTTTTGATAGCCGCCCTGATTGGGTCCGCCCCGGGGGACGGGGGCACGATTCGCGCCGTTTCTTTGTTCAGCCACTGATACTCACTCCTTCCTGCTGGGACAGATACACGTCCTGATAAATTTCGCAGTTCTTCATCAATTCCTCATGGGAACCCTGCGCCACAACCCGGCCCTTATCCAGCACCAGAATCAAATCCGCGTCCGCAATGGAGGAAATCCGCTGTGCGATAATCAGCTTTGTGGTGCCCGGTAGGTCTCGGCGGAAGGCCTCGCGGATTTTTGCATCCGTGGCGGTGTCCACGGCGCTGGTGGAATCGTCCAGAATCAAAATTTTCGGTTGCTTCAAAATGGCCCGGGCAATGCACAGCCGCTGCTTCTGCCCGCCGGAGACGTTTACGCCGCCCTGTCCAAGGTCGGTGTCCAGCCCCTCGGGCATCCGGTCGAGAAATTCGTCCGCGCAGGCGGAGCGGCAGGCGGCAAGAAGCTGGTCCTCCGTGGCATCGGGATTGCCCCAGAGAAGGTTTTCCCGGATGGTACCGGAGAAGAGGGTGTTCTTTTGCAGCACCACGGACACCGCGTCCCGCAGGTGCTCCATGGTGTAATCCGCCACGGGGCGGCCCCCAACAAGAACGGAACCCTTCTGCGCCTCGTACAGCCGGGGAATCAGCGACACGAGAGTGGATTTTCCGCTGCCGGTGCCTCCCAGAATGCCCACGGTAGACCCGGCGGGGATGTGAAGACTCACATCTTCGAGTACCCACCCGGCACTCTCGCCGTTGTACCGGAAGCTTACATTTTCAAAATCCACGGAGCCGGATTTCACCGCCACGCCGTTTTTGGCCTGCGCGTCGGTGACGGAGGGGACCTCGTCCAGCACCTCGCAGATGCGCTTTGCGCAGGCGATGGAGCGGGACATCATCATAAAAATCATGGAAACCATCATCAGGGAAATCAAAATTTCCGTGATGTAGGAGAAAAATGCGGTGAGGCCGCCTACCTCCATGGTTCCGGCGAAAACCATTTTTCCGCCGAACCACATGACGGCGATAATGGTTCCGTAGATAATCAGCATCATCACGGGCATGTTTACCACCACCGCGCCAAAGGCCTTTTCGGAGGTTTCCCGCAGGCTGTTGTTCCGTTTGGAGAATTTCTCCTTCTCATGCTCTTCACGGACAAAGGACTTTACCACCCGGATGCCGGTGAGGTTTTCCTGCACCACCAGGTTCACATCGTCGGTTTTCTCCTGAAGCAGCCGGAACAGAGGGCCAACCTTTGTCATCAGCAGCACCACGAAGATTACAAGCAGGGGAATCGCACCCAGAAACACGCGGGAGAGCTGGCTGCTCAGCCGCACGGCCAGCACCAGCGCCGCCACCAGCATCACCGGCGCCCGAACCAGCAGCCGCATGCTCATCATCAGCGTCATTTCCAAAACCCGCACGTCGCTGGTCAGGCGTGTCACAAGCGACGCGGTGGAAAACTTTTCGATGTTGGAAAAGGAAAAGCCCTGCACCCGGGCATATTCCGCTGTCCGAAGGTTTGCACCGAAGCCCATGCCCGCCCGGGCGGAGGACGCGGCGCTGCCAAGGCCGAAGGCCATGGCCACCACCGCCAGAACCACCATGAGAAGGCCCTTGCGCACAATGAAGCCCGTGTCGGCGTTGGCAACGCCGATGTCCACGATGTCGGCCATCACCAGCGGGATGAGAAGCTGGAAGATGGCGTCCATGGCAGAGCAGGCGATACCCAGCGCAATCCATGGCCGATAGCCCTTGGTATATGGCAGGAGTTTTTTCAGCATTTTTTCCGGTCCTCCTCTAAACTTTGAATCATGCGATTGACAAGGGTGTGAAACTGGCTCAGCTCTTCGGCGGTAAAAGCGGATTCCAAAAGGCGCTCCGTTTCCCGCATTTCCTGATGCAGCTGCTCCAGCCGCGCCCGCCCCGTCTGCGTTAGGGCCACAAGCCGGCGGCGTGCATCCGCTTCGTCGGCGCTGCGCACAATCAGCTCCCGTTCCACCATGCGGTCCACAATGCCGTTGACGGTGGAGGGCTTTACCCTCAGATGCTCGCCCAGTGCCTGCTGGGTGGATTTGCCGCTCTGATGGGCAAGATATACCATGACGTGGGCCTGAAGGGGCGTCACATCGTATTTCGCCATGCGCGCGTCCGCCCGCTCCCGAAACAAATGGGCTGCGCAGCCGATGGACCGCCCGAGAGATTTCATATCTTCCATACTGCCGGCTCCTTTCTAAATATATTACGCAGGCTAATTATTAGCGTGCTAAACAATAACACGCTTTGGAAAAGTTGTCAATACGCAATTTTGAATTTTATTTGAACGTATTGTGAACAAATTTTGAAAAAATGCAACGTTTGTAAACAAACTATGAAAGGTGCCTTGGGGCCGTTGACATTTCTCCGGCCCGACGTTATTATGAACACATCAAGCGGAACACTTGATACATTTCTCCAATTTCTCCCTCTCCTTTCTCTATACCATACAGGCAAAGCGGACGGCTGGCAGGCCGTCCGCTTTGTCGTATTCCGCCACAAAAGGCCCGGCGCAAGCCGGGCCTTTTTGGTGGGCCGCCATTCAGATTACATAGTTGCCGCCGGTATCGGAGGCTGTCAAATCCGCCACGGTGATATTGTCAAGATAGTCGCGGATCACCTTGTCCAGCCCGCGCCACATGGGAAGCGTCCGGCACTCCGCCATTCTGGGGCAGGACACAGACTCCCCCTCCAAGCAGGCAACGGGAGCCAGAGATTCCTCCGTCAGGCGCAGAACGACCCCCACAGAATACTCCTCGGGAGACTTTGTCAGGCGATATCCGCCGCCTTTGCCTCGCAGACCGGTCAAAAGCTTCCCCTTGACCAGAAGCTTGATGATGCTTTCCAGATATTTCTCTGAGATATCCTGCCGCTCCGCAACCTCCTTCAGGGGGACATAGCCCTCCGTCCGGTGCTCGGCCAAATCAATCATCACCCGCAGGGCATAGCGGCCCTTTGTTGAAATCAGCATATAAAACTCCTCCAGATGTGTTAAACCTATTATATAATATGGTTAGTGGGGAATCAACTGAAAGCTTTGGAAATTTTTTTTGCTCTGCCTATTGACAAACTCAAGAAGAATGCTTATAATCCATATTAACCTACTTGAAAGGTTGGTAATGATATATGGATTTCATGCTGTCTCTGCCCATTGGCTTTCGATGTTACCCCGTTTCCCGCACCCGGAGGGAAGCGTCCTGCTGAACCACATAAACAACATTGAATGAATTATAGGAGGAACAGACTATGAGCAATATTTATACTTCCGCCGATCAACTGATCGGAAAGACCCCGCTGCTGGAACTGAGCCATATTGAGAAGGAGGAAGGACTGGAGACCCGGATTCTGGGCAAGCTGGAATACTTCAATCCCGCGGGCAGTGTGAAGGACCGCATCGCAAAGGCCATGATCGACGATGCGGAGGCCAGTGGCAAGCTGAAGCCCGGCTCCGTCATCATCGAGCCTACCTCCGGCAACACCGGCATCGGCCTTGCCTCCGTGGCGGCCGCCCGGGGCTATCGCATTATCATTGTCATGCCGGAAACCATGAGCGTGGAGCGCCGCCAGTTGATGAAGGCCTATGGCGCGGAGCTGGTGCTTACCGAAGGGGCAAAGGGCATGAAGGGCGCCATCGCCAAGGCGGAGGAGCTGGCGGCGGAAACGCCGGACAGCTTCATTCCCGGCCAGTTTGTCAACCCCGCCAACCCGGCGGTTCATAAGGCGACCACCGGCCCGGAAATCTGGGAGGACACCGACGGGAAGGTGGATATCTTCGTGGCGGGCGTCGGCACCGGCGGCACTGTCACCGGCGTGGGCGAATATCTCCGCGAGAAGAACCCCAATGTGAAAATCGTGGCTGTGGAGCCTGCGGCCTCTCCCGTGCTGAGCGGCGGCGCGCCGGGAAGTCACAAAATTCAAGGCATTGGCGCGGGCTTTGTTCCCGATGTGCTGGATACCAAGATTTATGACGAAGTCATTCCGGTGGAGAACGACGACGCCTTTGCCGAGGGCAGAAGAATCGGAAGAGCCGAAGGTGTTCTGGTGGGGATTTCCTCCGGAGCTGCCGTGTGGGCCGCCGTGCAGCTTGCAAAGCGTCCGGAGAATAAGGGGAAGACCATTGTGGCCCTGTTGCCCGACACCGGCGACCGCTATCTCTCCACTCCGCTGTTTGCAGAATAAATGGCCTTGTCCGGGGCCGCCGCCATGCGCGGCGGCCCCGGACTTTTTGTGCGTCTGCCCGGTCTTTTCGCAAGAGCCCCACGGTGGATGTACCGTCGGCATAAACGACGGGGTGTTCGCAAAAACTTCACAGGTGTGGACTTGCAAAATTCCACATTTATGATAAGATAGACAGAACAAACTGCCGGTTGCGGAGATGCGCCGGTGAAAATCTGTCATCAGGAGGTGGGACCATGGAGATTCATGAGTCGGCGGAGGACTATTTGGAGTCCATATTGGTCGTGCAGGAGAGATTGGGGTCCGTGCGCTCCATTGACATTGTGAACGATTTGGGCTATTCCAAGCCCAGCGTCAGCATTGCCATGAAAAAGCTGCGGGAAAACGGTTACATCTCCATGGCGGAGGACGGAACCATTACGCTGAGCGATACCGGCATGGAGATTGCCTCCCGGGTTTACCGGCGGCACAGAACGCTGACGGAGCTGTTTACGTTTTTGGGCGTGCCCGCTGAGATTGCCGCGGAGGATGCCTGCCGGGTGGAGCACGATCTCCACGAGGAGACGTTCGCCCGGGTCAAGGAGTTTTTGGAGAGGGCCAAATCAGACAAAGGCTCCGTCTGAGGGCGCAGGGCCTGCGGGGACCGGACAAGGAGAGAGAAATGGATTACGCGAAGGAATCCCTTCGGCTCCACGGGGAGTGGAAGGGAAAAATTGAGGTGGTGGCCGCTGTTCCGGTGGCCACGCGGGAGGACCTGTCGCTGGCCTATACCCCCGGCGTGGCCCAGCCCTGCCTGGAGATTCAGAAGAATCCGGACAAGAGCTATGAACTGACCCGGCGGCACAATCTGTGTCTGGTGGTCACGGACGGCAGCGCCGTGCTGGGGCTGGGGGACATCGGCCCGGAGGCGGGCATGCCCGTAATGGAGGGCAAGTGCGTGCTGTTTAAGGCCTTTGGCGGGGTGGACGCATTCCCTCTGTGCGTGAAAAGCCACGATGTGGACGAGTTCGTCAATACCGTGTATCAGATTTCCGGCAGCTTCGGCGGCGTAAATCTGGAGGATATCGCCGCGCCCCGATGCTTTGAAATTGAGCGGAA
>DKLF01000011.1:27266-27825 GCA_002455655.1 Oscillibacter sp. UBA6647
CCACGACGATCAGCACGGCACCGCCGTCATCACGCTGGCGGGGCTTCAAAACGCGCTGAAGGTGGTCGGCAAGCGGCTGGAGGACGTGAAAATTGCGGTGAACGGCGCGGGCGCCGCCGCTGTGGCCGTGACCAAACTGCTGCTTGCGGCGGGAGCGAAGGATATCGTCCTATGCGACCGCACGGGAACCATCTACAAGGGCCGGGAAACCGGAATGAACTGGATTAAAACGGAGCTGGCGGAGATCACGAACCCCCGGAATCTCCGGGGCGGGCTGAAAGAGGCCATAGCGGGCGCGGATGTGTGCATCGGCGTGTCTGCTCCCGGCTCCGTGACGGCAGACATGGTGCGCTCCATGGCGGAGGACGCGATTATCTTTGCCTGCGCCAACCCCACGCCGGAGATTTTCCCCGACGAAGCGAAAGCCGCCGGGGCGCGGGTGGTGGCCACCGGGCGCAGCGACTATCCCAATCAGATCAATAACGTTCTGGCGTTCCCCGGCATTTTCCGGGGAGCCTTTGACGTGCGCGCCAGTGACATCAACGAGGAAATGAAGATG
>DKLF01000011.1:28032-28181 GCA_002455655.1 Oscillibacter sp. UBA6647
ATCAACGAGGAAATGAAGATGGCTGCCGCGCAGGCGCTGGCGGAGCTGATTTCCGGGGACGAGCTGAACGAGGATTATATTATCCCCGCCGCCTTTGACCCCCGGGTGGGCCCTGCGGTTGCAAAGGCTGTGGCGGAGGCGGCAAGATC
>DKLF01000099.1:0-11905 GCA_002455655.1 Oscillibacter sp. UBA6647
CTCCTTGCCCCGCATTGTCTCGGTCAGCTCCAGATTTCTGCGGGAGCTTAAATCCAGCTCCATAAACCGGCCCTGCTCGTAATAGTCCAGGCGGTTGATGTGGCTCAGGTCCGTCTTCTGGGTTTCGTAGAGATACTTTAAAAGCCCGCCCAGCGCCATGCCTGCCGCCGGATTGTCCGTGGGCAGGCTTTGCCAGCCATCTTCGCCGAACTGGGCGCGGATGTTTTTCTCCGCTTCCCCGGGGAGGAAGCGGCCCTCGCCGCCGTTTTCCACCCGGCAGTTGAATTTCTCCCGCAGGGCCTCCGTCAAATGCTCCTCGGCAAAGGCCCCGTCGTTCACCACCGCCTCGGCGGGGGAGAAGCGGCCAAGCTCGTTGACAATGTGCTCCGCCCGGTCTTTTCCTGAAAAGGACGTGACGTGGGTTTCGCCCGTGGACATGTCGCAAAAGGCCGCCCCGGCGTGTTTGGAGTCGAGGTAGATTCCGCACAGGAAGTTGCCCGCCTTCTCGTCCAGACATGCCGCGTCAATCACCGTTCCCGGCGTGACCACCCGGATGATATCCCGCTCCACCAGACCCTTGGCCGTGGCGGGGTCCTCCATCTGCTCGCAGATGGCCACCTTGTATCCCTTGGCAATCAGCCGGGCGATGTATGCGTCGCTGGAGTGATAGGGGATACCGCACATGGGGACCCGGTCCTCCGGGGCCTTGTTGGGGTCCTTGTCCCGGCTGGTGAGGGTCAGGTTCAGCTCCTTCGACGCGGTGCGCGCGTCGCTGTCGAACATCTCATAGAAGTCCCCCAGACGGAAAAACACGATGGAATCCGGGTTTTGCTCCTTGATTTTCAGATACTGCTTCATCATGGGGGTCAATTCCGCCATGGATGGGTCACCTCATTCTCTTTCTAAGCTAAAAGCCGCAGGTCCCGTCTATACGCGGGACAATGTATGTAAGAATTTCTGTTTTAACGCAAAGCGTGCCATATTTTCAGAGCAGCGCGGACAGCACGCCGGATTTCCCAGCTTGCAACCGGTTATGTTAGATTTCCGCAGTTGTGCCGCCGGTCATGTAGTGAAGCCGGTCCCCCAGCAGCTCTTTTAAAATGGTAAATGCGTCCTGTCCGGTGCAGTGGCCGGTGTAGTAAACGGTAAGCTTCCGAGCCAAAAGCTCCCGGCCCACGGACTCCACCAGCTCTCTCGGCTCTGTTTCGCCGGTGCCGGGACTGTACAAATGGAACCCGGCGAATACCGCGTCCGGCGAGCGGCCCAAAAGCTCCTCTGCCCGGCGCAGAATGTTGACAATGCCTCGGTGAGAGCAGCCCGCAAGCAAAACGGCCTTGCCGTCCTCGCAGATCAGAAGGTTCTGCTCGTGGCGAAACTCGTCCATGGGGTAGTCCTCGCCTTGCTTCTCTTTAAGCTTATCGTTGGCATGGGAACGGTAATCGGCGGTTTTGATGTCGGAAAAAAGCCGCAGCGTGTCGTCAATTGTCAGCGCGTCCCCGGTAAGCGTCAGCCGGTCTTCAAAGGGGCGGACCTCCTCCGGCATCCCGATAAACTCCGGAACGCCGTTTTTGCCCATTGCGTAATAGTCGCCCACAGCCGCGCGGCTCAGATAAACCCGCGCGGTTTTGTTGACGGAAAGAAACGGTGCAAGGCCCCCGGAATGGTCATCGTGGGCGTGGGAGAGCACGGCGGTGTCCACTAAAGCCAAATCCACCCCCAGAGCGCGGGCGTTGTCCAGTACGGCGGGACCGGGACCCATATCAAAGAGGATTTTGTGGGTTTTCGTCTCCACATACTGGCTCAGTCCGTGGGCGTGAACCACGTCGGCGCGGCAGGAGGTGTTTTCAAGCAAGGTTGTAATCTTCATGAGATTCGCTCCTTTCAAGAACCCGCGGCAAAAGCTGCCGAGGAAATTCAGACTGTGACTGCCTCTCCGTACAGTGCCCAGGTATTGCTGTCGGTAATTTTTACGTCCGCAAAGGTCCCAATCAGGGATTTGTCTCCTTTGACGCGCACCAGACGGTTCCCCTCCGTACGGGAGGAAAGGGGCCAATCGGCGTCTTCGCTCTCCCCGTCCACCAAAACGCGCTCGATTTTCCCCACATAGGCAGCGTGGGCTGCGGCAGACTTGGCGTTTTGCACCTCCAGCAGCCGGTCAAACCACTTCTGCTTTTCGCTGCGGGGCACCGGGTCGGGCAGCTCCGCCGCTTTCGTGCCGGGGCGGGGACTGTAAATAAAGGTGAACAGGGCGTCAAAGCCCACGTCCTCCACCAGAGACACGGTTTCCATGGCCTCTGCCTCCGTCTCCCCGGGAAAGCCGATAATCACGTCGCTGGTGAGCACCAGATTGGGCATTTTCGCCTTGGCATAGTTGATTTCTTCCAGATACTGCTCCCGAGTGTACCGCCGGTTCATCTCCTTCAAAACCCGGTTATTGCCGGACTGGAAGGGAAGGTGAAGCTGCTTTGCAACGTGGGAACACCGGGCCATGACGTCAAATAGCTTGTGGGTCGCGTCCTTGGGATGGCTGGACATGAAGCGGATAAGATAGTCTCCGGGAATCTGGTCGATGTCGGAGAGCAGGTCTGCAAAGTCGTATCCGCCGCCAAGGTCGTTTCCGTAGGAATTTACGTTTTGACCCAGAAGGGTAATCTCCTTGTATCCGGCCTCCACTAGCTCCCGCACCTCTGCCAATACCGCATCTTGGCTCCGGCTGCGCTCCCGGCCCCGGACGTAGGGCACGATGCAGTATGAACAGAAGTTGTTGCACCCGTACATAATGGAAACCCAGGCCTTGGCTCCCTCTTGGCGTAGGGTGGGAAGCCCCTCGGCAATGCTGCCGACTTCGTCCTCCACGGCGAACACCCGCCCGTGGGACTCGTATACCTGCCACAAAAGCTCCGGGAATTTCCACAGCGCGTGAGGCCCGAATACCAAATCCACATGGCGGTAGGATTCCTTCACCCGCTTGCCCACCCGCTCTTCCTGCGCCATGCAGCCGCACAGGCAGATAATCTGGTGGGGGTTGGCCTTCTTCGTATGGGTCAGGGCGCCGAGGTTGCCGAACACCCGCTGCTCCGCGTGCTCCCGGATGGCGCAGGTGTTGAGAATCACCACGTCGGCCTCCTTCGGCTCGTCGGTGAGGGAAAAGCCCATCTCCTTCAGCATACCCATCAGCTTTTCCCCGTCGGCCACGTTCTGCTGGCAGCCGAAGGTGTCAACGCAGGCGGCGGGACGGCTTTCCCGCGATAAGAGCATGGTATGAATCAATTCCGTAAAGCCCCGCTGGCGCGCAATCTCCTCTGGGGCAATGGTCACGTTTTTGCGTTCCAAGGGTAAATCCTCCAAAACCTGAAAATGTCGATAATTTATCCACGTTAGCTTATCACAAAACAAAAAAAAGCACAAGCCGGATTTCCCCGGGGGGCGGTGACCCGCACACGGAAAAAACGCGCCCATGGGGAAGTTGCTTTTTTTCCAAAAATGAGGTAGGATAGGGCATAAATCTTTCAGAGAATCGGCGCATACCGCGCAGGGAGGTCTTTATGCTCTATCTTATCGCCGGCGCAGGGCTTTTGGCTGTGGACCAGTGGGTCAAATATTGGGTGACGGTCCATCTGGAGCTGGGCGCGTCCGCGCCGCTGTTTCCCGGCTTTCTGGAGCTGCTGCGGATTCATAATTACGGCGCGGCCTGGTCCAGCTTTTCCGGGATGCGGTGGCTGCTGCTGGCGCTGACAGGGGCCATTGTGTTGGCCGTCATCTTTGCCGTGGCGAAAAAACTGGTGCGCCATTCGCTGGGGCTGGCAGCCGCCACGCTGATTATCTCCGGGGGGCTTGGCAATATTCTTGACCGGGCGCGGCTGGGGTATGTGGTGGATATGTTCAACTTCCAGTTTATGCGCTACCCCGTGTTCAACGTGGCGGACATCTGCATCGTGTCCGGGGCCATTCTGGGGGCGGTATACTACCTGTGGTTTTATGAGATGTACGATGGGAAGGAAAACGCAGATGGAAACGCTGACGCTGATAGCAAGTCCTGAGGACGGGTTGCGACTGGATGCGTTCTTGACCGCCCGGGGGCCCGGACTGACCCGTTCTGCCGCCGCGCGGCTGATCGGGGAGGGCAAAGTGCTGGTGGACGGAAAAAAACCTGCCAAAAGCCTGCGCCTTGCCGGCGGGGAGACGGTGACGGTGGAACTGCCTCCGCCGGAGGCGTCCGAAGCCTTACCGGAGGATATTCCGCTGGACGTGGTGTATGAGGACGGGGACGTGATTGTTGTGAACAAGCCCCGGGGGCTGGTGGTCCACCCCGCCCCGGGCCATCCCGGCGGCACGCTGGTGAACGCCCTGCTGAACCGGTGCGGCGACTCCCTCTCTGGCGTGGGCGGGGTGCTGCGCCCCGGCATTGTCCACCGCATCGACAAGGACACCTCGGGTCTCATCATCGCCGCGAAAAACGATTTTGCCCACGGGCGGCTTTCCGCCCAGCTTCAGGACCATACGCTGGCCCGGATCTACGAGTGTATCGTGGTGGGAAATCTCAGGGAGGATTCCGGCACGGTGGACGCGCCTCTTGGCCGCTCTCCCGCTGACCGGAAAAAGCAGGCGGTGGTGCAGGGGGGCCGCCGGGCCGTGACCCATTGGGAGGTCATCGCACGCTATCCCGGCTTCACCCATGTGCGCTGTCATTTAGAGACGGGGCGCACCCACCAGATTCGCGTCCACATGGCGCATTTGGGCCACCCCATTCTGGGAGACACGGTGTACGGCGCGAAAAAGCCCGTCCCGGGATTGCAGGGCCAGTGTCTCCACGCGGCGGGACTTCGATTTCTTCATCCCCGGACGGGGCAGCCGGTGGAGCTTACCTGTCCGCTGCCGGAGGAATTTTTGCGCCAGCTACGAAAACTGGAAGAGGGAAGGCGGCCTCTTTGAGGAAAACCGATCCATTTTAAAAAACCGAAAAGAGCCTGAGAAACCGGGCCTTTAAAAAATCAGCCGCGCCGGTGAGCATTCTCCGGCGCGGCTGGTTTATGTATTTACCATGGATGGAAGCTGCGGGACTGGGCCTCGGTCATGGCGAAATAGCGGTAATCTACGCCGTTTGTGCTGTCGCCCCATGTGGTATCAATGTGATAGGACGTGCCGTCCAAAGTGGCCACCGTCCAGATGTGGTCGGGGTTGGACAGGGCGTAGCAGTCGATTCCCTCCAGCTTTAAAAGAAGGTTGTAGGCCCCGGAGTATCCGTCACACACAGCCGTTCCGTGGCGAAAGAGGGTATAACCGATGTGAGAAAGGGAGTCGGGCCCGGCGGCAGTGTCATAAACGCAGTTGTCACAAATCCACTTGAAGTAAACACTGGCTTTTTCCATCTGGGTCATGTTCGCCGTGATCGCGCCTTCGGCCCACAGCCGGTCGTGCAGGGCGATGGCGGCTTGAAGGGTGTAGTCCCGGTAGGCGGGAAGGTTTGCCCCCGCCGCCACGGCGGAAAAGGTCAGCGTTACCCGTCCGGTCATTGTTTCGTAGGTGCACTCCACAGAGTTGTACATTTGCTCGCAGTAAGATTTGACGACGGCCAGCGCTTTGTTCATCATGTCGCCCGCCTGTGCGGAGGTAATGTATGTGCCGTAATTCAGCTCCAGTACGTTCGTCTCCTGAGAGAGCATGTAGGCCACGCTGGAGGCAATCTGCTCCTGCGTGGAGGGTGCGGGGAAATAGGTGGCGCTCGAGGTGACCAAATCTCCCCAAGAGGTGCCCGCTACGCTGTAATCCGGAGCCTCCGGGACCTCCAGAACGGTCCACGCGGGCGTCAGGCGCAAAGCGGGGTCCACGATCCGGGTCAGCATGGCCGCCGCCGCCCCGCGCGTCACCGCATTTTCAGGGCCGAAGGTTCCCGCGCTGTCGGACCCGGCGGACACGCCGGCTTTGTAAAGCGTCAGAATATCGTTGTAATAGGGCGTATACTCCGTCACGTCCGTGATAAACTGACGGGAGGCATACGCTCTTGTCACCAGCTCGTCGTTGATGGCGGGAAGCGCCTCCGCCGGGAGAGCCGCCGCCAGCACATGAGCTGTCTGAGCCCGGGTGGCAGGGCCTTTATAAAGCCCGTCCAGCTCCGAGGCAAGCACGCCCACGCTTTGAAGATAGGCGAGATACGGCTCATAGGCCGACTGGCCCTCAGTTCGGAAGGCGGCGGCGCCGGATTCGGCATCCCCCGTGGCGTACAGGCTGCGGATGCGGCCCGCAAAAATTACAATCTGCCCAACGGTCATGCCGTCCTTCGAGCCGAAAGAGCCGTCGCTCTTGCCAACCGACAGACCGTATTCGTACAGGGCGGCTACGTTGCCGTAGAAAACCGAGTCGGGAGTTACGTCGGAAAATTCGCCGGCATAGGTTTTCGCGCGGACAAAGTTATCCGCCGAATTTTCAGCCGCCGCTGCGGGAACGCACAGGCCAACTGCCAGAATAAGCGCCAGCAGCAGCCCCGGCAGGCGCAGCTTCAGATATATCATAGGGCCTCCTCTTCTTCTTTCATCGCGCAGCCGCGCTCAGGACAAAATGTTCAGATCCGCCAACACCCGGTCCTCCACATAGGGGTTAAGATATTCGTTGACAATGAGCAGCACCTCGTCGGCTTTCAGATAAATATAAGGGGAATGCCACTCCCCGGGCAGGGTGGAAAAATCCACGTTGTCCGCGCCCATGGAAAAGGCCTCCTGCCCCAGCCAGGCAAGCTCGCCCAATTCCAGGTCGGTCTTCACGTACTGCTGAAAAATCTTTGCAAACTGGGAAACTTTCGTCAGGTTGGCAGGCCGCAGGGTCTGCTTCGCCACGGTTTTTAAAAAATCCTGCTGGGTTTTCATCCGGCCAATGTCTTCGCTGCCGTAGCCGGTGCCGTCATTGTTGTGGCGAAAACGGACCACCTTCAGCGCCTCCGCGCCGGTTAAGTGACGCGTCCCGGCGGAGAAGTGAATGGACAGGTTTTGAATCGGGTCGTCATAGTCCATGTCCACGGGAATGTTGAAATCCACGCCGCCGATGGCGTCCACCAGCGCGGAAAAGGCCTTCAGGCTGACCTCCACGGTGTAGTCCACCGGAATTCCCAACTGACAGGATAGGGTTTCCGCCGCCTGCTCCATGCCGCCGATGTTGTAGGCGGCGTTGAATTTATAGTTCTTGCCGTTGATGCGGCTTTTGGTATCCCGGGGGATGTTTACGCCGTAAATTCGACCGGCTCCAGCGTCCACCGCCACCAGAATGTTGGTGTCGCTGCCGCCGTTTCCGTCGTCCACGCCGGAGACCAGAATCGTGTAAAAATCGGGCTTTCGGGCCGAATGGGCGGCCTTTGCCGCCAGAGCCAGTTGGTCGGCGTCCTGCAAAGCCAGCTCCGCGGAGGAGAGGGCCTGAGACGAGGCGGGAAGACCAGCGCCGTTCTCATCCTCCAGTTGGGGCGGGCGGACGATGGCCTTGTAGGTCAGGGTCAGCCCCACAAAAACGGACAGAATGACCACAAGCCCCAACAGGCGGCGCTGAAGCGGGGAAATACGGCGGCGACGGCGTTTTTTAACCATGGGTATGGTGAACTCCTTATCGGTCTCCGCCCGCTGGGCGGGAGGACCGTCAAATCTAAACGCCGACCCGTGGCAATGGAAAAAACCGGGGGCGGCTGTCATGCCTCATTATACTGCCTTCCGGCGCAAAGCGCAAGGTTGGATTTGCGGGGAAGGGCCTGTGTCTCTTAGCGCGGGAATGCTTTACAAAACCGCCGAAAGCGTGCTAAAATAGAGAAAAACCGCCGTGAGAAGATGGAAAGGGAGGGGGATCGCCGCGTGAAAAGGAGATTTGCCGCCGCAGTGCTGGCGCTGGTTCTGATGGGAACCCTCTGCCCCCCTGTTTCGGCGGAGGACTCGGTCTATTTTACCGCCGTGGACGAGCGGGTTCTGGATTTGAAGGATTCCACCATGCCCTTCTGGTTCGGCGGATATCTGTACGTGGCCGCCACGGTGTTTCGGGAATCCGGCGTGAACTATTCCTATAATGTTGTCACTCAGACGCTGGTACTGTACGACTCCAGCCGGTCTTTGGTGTTCGACGTTTCTACCGGCTCCGGCACCACCGGACAGGGGGAGCTGTATGATCATGTGTGTGTGACCCGGGGCGGAGTGACTTTTGTGGCGGCTTCGCCCGTGGCGTCCTATTTCGACCGCGCATACAGCAATACGCCGGTCAACCATGGATACCTGATCCGCGTGAAAAGCGCCGCCGCAGTTCTGCCAGACAGCATGTTTACGGATACCGCGTCCTACCAGTTGGGCGCGAAATACCAGCAGTATCAAAAGAAAAACACTGCCGACCCGGCGGACGTCAGCCCGGGGGAGACGGGAGACCCCGAGGTCGAGGACCCCGCTTCTTCCGGAAAGTCGATTTATCTCTGCTTTCTGGCGGAGGAAGGGGAGGCCGTGACCGCGTGGCTGGACGCGCTGGAGAGTCGGGGTGTTCACGCTGCATTTTATTTTACGGAGGAGGCCCTTTCCCGCAGCGGAGATCAGCTTCGGCGCATCGCGGCCTCCGGCAGTGCCGTGGGCCTGATCCCCGGATTCGGAGGGGGCGCGGCGGAGCGGTTGGCCACCATGAACCGGACATTGTTCGCCGAGGCGGGGATAAAAACCCGGCTGGTCTATGGGACGGCAGGGGACGCAGCCGCGCTCCGGGCGGCGGGTTACTGTCCGCTGAGTCCCGGCATCGACCGTGCGCAATACGGACTTGGCTCCTCCGGCGCGGCGAACACGCTCTTGAATCAAATTGGCAAACGGCGGGGTCCGGTGTCGGTGTGGCTGGGGAGCGACGTGACTGCCGGGGCTCTGCGGGTGTTTCTTGCCTCCGCCGCGGAGGAGGGGGACCGACTGCCCGCCATGACGGAAACAGCCTTTTAAGCATGTGTTTTACAAAAAATTCAACATCTGAGAACCAAAGCGTATATAATGGACAACATAGAGCGGGGGAGACACCCCCATTTTAAAAAAGTACGGAGGCAGGACTATGGCGCGAAACATTCTGGTTGTTGAGGACGATCACAACATCTCCGACCTGATCCACATGTATCTTGTGAAGGAGGGCTTTGACGTCCGCATCGCCGCAGACGGCGGCAGGGCGGTGGAGGAATTCCAGAAGCAGGCGCCCGATCTGATTCTGCTGGATATTATGCTGCCGGTGATGGACGGCTGGGCCGTGTGCGCGAAAATCCGGGAGACCAGCAAGGTTCCCATCATTATGCTGACCGCCAAGAGCGAGGTGTTTGACCGCATTCAGGGCTTGGAGATGGGGGCGGACGACTATATTGTCAAGCCCTTTGAGATGAAAGAGCTTCTGGCGCGAATCAACGCGGTTCTCCGCCGGACGGAGATTCCCAATGACACGTCGAAAAAGCTGACCTTTGACAAGCTGGTGGTGAATCTGGATTCCTACGAGCTGATTGTGGACGGCAAAAAGGTGGACACGCCCCCCAAGGAGCTGGAGCTTTTGTACCATCTGGCCGCCACGCCCAACCGGGTGTATACCCGCAACCAATTGCTGGACGAGGTGTGGGGCTTCGACTATTTCGGAGACAGCCGGACCGTGGACGTGCATATCAAGCGCCTGCGGGAAAAGGTGGAGGACGTGTCCGACCAGTGGGCGCTGAAAACCGTGTGGGGCGTGGGCTATAAGTTCGAGGTTATGGGCGCGGCAAAGCAGACGGATAAGGCATGAAACGGTTGGGCGAGCGCTTTCCGGGGCTGTATTGGCGGCAGATGCTTTTGACCATGGGTACCGTCCTTCTGACGCTGGCGCTGCTGGGGGCATCCTACTCTGCGCTGGGCTATAACTTCCTCCGCCAGCAGCGGATCAACGATATGGAAACCCGGGCGGACGTGGTGGCCCGCCTGTCAGCCGGCTATCTGAGCAGCGGCGGCTTTTCAAGCGAAACGGAGCTTTTGACGCTGGCGGGCTTTGCCGCGTCCATATCCGACTTGAATTTTCTCGTCTGCGACACGCAGGGCCGGGCCCTGCTTTCCACTGACCCGGGGCTGGACGGGCTGTCTGTCACCATCCCTCAGAAGCTGATGGACAAGACCCTGACGCAGGGCACCAGCTCCGGGCGCTCCAATCTGAATGGTGTGTACACGGAAAAGCACCTTCTGGTGGGGATTCCGGTGGCAGACGCGGCGGGAAAACAGGTGGGCGTGGTGTTTGCCGTGTCCGTGCTTCACTCTGCGCTGGACAAAATGTGGCAGGGCTTTATCGGCCTGTTTGTCATGACCTCCTGCGTGGTGCTGATGGTGGCGTTTATGGCTTCCTCTGTCACGGCCATGCGGCAGGTCCGGCCCATCCGGGAGATGGTGGCCGCCACCCGGCGGTTTGCCGACGGGGAGTTTGACATCCGCATGCGGGACACGGAACGAAACGATGAAATCGGCGAACTGGCGGTTTCCTTTAACAACATGGCCGAGACGCTGCTGCAAACAGAGCGCAAGCGCAGAGAGTTTGTCGCCAATATCTCTCACGAGCTGAAAACTCCCATGACCACCATCGCTGGGTATACCGACGGCATTCTGGACGGGACCATCCCCTATGAAAGCGAAAAGCAATACCTGCAAATTATCGCGGAGGAGAGCCGCCGTCTGAGCCGCATGGTCCGGCGGATGCTGGACGTGAGCCAGCTCCAGGCCATCGACCCCATGAAAAGCGGGGCCCACTTTGACCTTTGCGAAAGTATGCGCCGGGTGCTGATTTCCATGGAAAAGAAAATTACCGACCGTGGGCTGGATGTGGACGCGGACATCCCGGAGGAGCCGATTTTGGTTCTGGGGGACAACGACATGATTACCCAAGTGATTTACAACCTGTTGGAAAACGCGGCGAAATTCGCAACGCCCGGCTCCGTGCTGTATCTGGGCGTTGCCCGGCGGGACGGCAAGGCCCGTGTCGTCGTGCGCAACGAGGGAGACACCATTCCGCCCGAGGAGCTGCCGCTTTTGTTCGAGCGGTTCCACAAGAGCGACAAATCCCGCAGCGAGGATAAGACCGGCGTGGGGCTGGGACTTTATATTGTCAAAACCATTTTGGAGCAGCACCGGGAAAAAATCAATGTGACCAGCGAGAACGGCGTCACCGAGTTTTCGTTCTCCCTGACCGCGGAATAACGAGGCGCAGATGAACGACCAGTATTTAAAAATTGAGCCCCTCGACGGGCAGGCCCCCGTGCCGGATGGGAGCGGGGCTGACCCCCGGGAGGTGGTGGAATACTATCCGCCCCTGCCCTGTCCCCGGGAGGTGGTGGAGGTTTATGTCCAGCCCCGGCGGCTGCCGGGCCGGGCGGAGCCATCTGCCTCAGTGAATATCATCCCTGTGGTTGGACCGGTTTCGGCCCCGGCGGTTTCTCAAAGACGGGGCCGGGGAAAACGTGGGCTGTGGATTTTTCTGGTCTGCCTTGCCGTTGCGGGAGGTCTGGCTGTGGGCGCGTTCTTTTTGAACGGCGGCTTTTTTTACTTCAATCCCTCTTCTTCGGGGGAGGAATACCTGCAAAACGAAGACTGGGATCAGGAGGAGGTTTCCGTTGAGACCTATCCATACGGCCAGGGCGCGGTGATGGAGTTGGCCGCCGCCAAGGGCGGCGCGCTGACCATTCAGGAGATTTACCGCAGGGTGAACCCGGCGGTAGTAACGGTGATTGCCCAGTTGGACCGGGGCGCTTCGGTGGGAACCGGCATGATTTTCCGGGAGGATGGGTATGTACTCACCAATTATCATGTGGTGGCGGGAAGCCACGATTGCAGTGTGACGCTGGCCTCCGGCAGGACCTATGAGGCCCTCTATGTGGGCGGGGACAGCGGAAACGACGTGGCGGTTTTAAAGCTGGAAGCCACGGGCC
>DKLF01000099.1:12095-18514 GCA_002455655.1 Oscillibacter sp. UBA6647
TGGAAGCCACGGGCCTGCCTGCGGCAGAGATGGGCGATTCCGACGCGCTGACGGTGGGCGACACGGTATACGCCATCGGAAATCCTCTGGGCGTGGAGCTGCGGGGAACGCTGACAGACGGCATTGTCTCCGCCATCAACCGGGACGTGGATGTTTCGGGCCGCATCATGACGCTGATCCAGACCAACGCGGCATTGAACGAGGGAAACTCCGGCGGCCCGCTTATCAATGTATATGGACAGGTGGTGGGCGTGAACACCATTAAGATGATGTCCTTTTCCTCAAATGTGGAAGGACTGGGTTTTGCCTTGCCCATGCGGTCGGTGCAGAAAATGGTGAATGACATTCTGGAGAGCGGGCAGGTCCTTCCCGAGCCGAAGCTGGGCGTCACCATCCTCGACATGCCCAAGGTTTTGCCCGACGGAACGCAGGGCGTGGAGGTGCAGGACGTGAGCATCGGCTCCGCCGCCGACAGGGCCGGGGTGAAAGGTGGGGACGTAATTGTTTCCGCAGGCGGACAGGCCGTGACTGAGCGGCATATGCTGTTGAACGTCCGCCGCCAGTTCCGCATCGGCGACGACTTGCCTATGAAGATTTGGCGGGATGGGGAGTATTTAGAGGTGGTCCTTCATCTGGACGAGGCGTTTCAACAACTGCCCGCCGATTGAAGCGGCAAGGAAGCGAAAGGAAACCGAAAAGTAAATTGCGCAGGGGTTTATTACGAAAACCGGAAACCGGGGATCAATTCCTGCGACGGGGCGGACAGGGTTCACTGTCCGCCCTTCTTTTCGCCTGCACGAAGGACCTGTGCCGAATGACCGCCGAAATGCTATGCTGCCTGGGACAGCGGCAAACCGCTCGTTAAAACGTCTCCCTTTCCCGCGGCAGGGGCGAAAGGGAGACGCTGTAATATTGTGCAGCTTTTGCGGACCGTTAAGACGGCCCCCTCCTCGCTTACCGCGCAGGAGGGGGCCGTCTTTTTGCAGGGACAAAAGCATGTGTGATTCAACGGGTTTTGGCAAGCTCCTTTTCTGTCGGCGTTTTTGTATCCGAGGGTTCCGGGGGCGTGCCTTTAGGGGCGGAGCTGCTGCCGGTATCGGTGGGGGCTTTTGTCTTCCGACGGGGAAGGGAACGTTTAAACACGGCAAAATGCTCTTTTTTCTCAGGCGCTTTGCCGGAGGAAGTCTCCTGCTTTTCGGAGACATTATTTTCCGGCGCAGACAGAGCGGAAGACGGCTGGTTGGAAGTGAGTTTGTTTTCCGCCTGCGATTCTTCACCGCTGTTAACCGTTGCTTCCTTCCCGAGGGGAAGCTTTTTTGCAGCGGATTGCAGGGCCTTTGCAACGCGGGAGGGCTTTACCGGCGGCACGGTCCGCCAGTACCGGCCGGTTTTATTGAACACCGGCTCGCACACGCTGAGAATGGAGGGCATGATAAAAATGCTGACCATCGCAGAAATCAGCGCGCCCCGGGCCAACATCACACAGATGGATCCAATCAGGTCGATACTGGAGACAAAGGACACACCCAGCGTGGCACAGAAGAGCACCAGTGAGCTGGTAATGATGGAGGGATCAGAGGAGGTGGCGGCAATGTGGATGGCCTCGTCCCGGCTTTTCCCGGCGCGCAGCTCCTCCTGAAGGCGTGTGGTCATCAAAATGGCATAGTCCACCGTGGCGCCGAGCTGCACGCAGCCAATGATGGTTGGGGCGATGAAGGGAATGTCCGTCCCGGTAAAATAGGGCACGCCCTGATTGATAAAGATGGCAAGCTCGATGGTGCCCACCAGAACCACCGGAACGGTGAGAGACTGGAACACGAATAAAACGATCAAAAAGATGGCGGCCATGGAGATGTAGTTGGTAATGTTGAAATCCACGGCGGAAGTTTCAATCAAATCATTGGTCATGGCCGCTTCGCCGGTAATCAGGGCACCGGAGTCGTATTGCTTGAGAATTCCCCGCATCCCATCCAGTTGGTCGGATACTTCCTGAGATGCGGTGGCGTATTTGGAGTTTACCATCATCATCTGCCAGCCGCCCTGCTTGAGCATGGTGCGCACCTCGTCAGGCACAAAAAATTCCGGAATCCCAGCGCCCAGCAGAGAGTGATAGGACAACACCGAGGTAATGCCGGGCAGGTCCTCAAGAGCATTTTCCAGTTGATTCATGTCCGTTGCGGAAATATCGTCCCGCAAAAGCACAAAGTGAGACGTGCCCATGTCAAAATCGCTCTTCAGCTTTTCATTGGCCACAATGGAAGGAAGGTCCTGCGGCAGAGATTCATCCAGCTTGTAGTAGATGCCCGCGTGGTTCTGCGCGTAAACGGCGGGCAGGAACATCAGAAGGGTAAGGCCCACAAAAACCCAGCGGTGCTTCAGAATGTGGACATTGATTTTATCAAAGCTGGGAATCAGCGTTCTGTGCTTGTGCTGGTCGATTTGCTTGTCAAACAACAGCACCAGAGAGGGCAGCACCAAAATCACCGTGGCAATGCCCAGCAGCACGCCCTTTGCCATGACGATGCCGATATCCCGGCCCAATGTCAGCCGCATGAAGCACAAGGCCAAAAAGCCGGCGATGGTGGTCAGGCTGCTGCCGGAAAGAGAGGTGAATGCGGACACAATGGCCTTTGCCATGGCGTCGCGCTTATCTTCGTAATTACTCCGCTCTTCCTCGTAGCGGTGGTAGAGAAAAATGGAATAGTCCATAGTAACGCCAAGCTGCAGGACGGCCGCGATGGCCTTGGTAAGGTAGGAAATCTGGCCCAAAAAAATGTTGGAGCCGAAATTGTAGATGACGGCCAGCCCGATGCTGGCGAGAAATATAAAGGGCAGCACCGTGGATTCCAGCGTCAGTGACATGGCCGCCAGCGCCAGAACAACCGCAAGGCCCACGAAAAGCGGAAGCTCGCTGTCCATCAGGTCCCGGGTATCCTTGATGACCACGGAAAAGCCCGCCAGGAAGCACTTTTCGTTGCATACCGACCGCACCTGATCAATGGCCTCCATCGTTTCGTCCGAGGCGCCGGGATGGTCGTACTGAATCACCATCATGGTGGCGTCTCCGGAGAAAAACATGTCTCTCAGGTTGGCGGGAATGAACTCGGTGGGAATCTGGATGCCCACCATGCTGCTGACCCAGATGGCGTTGCTGACGCCGGGAATATCCTGAATTTCCTGAATCAGCCGGTTGCTGTATCCGGCGGGCATATCCTCCACGATCAGCATACTGGTGGCCGCCATTTTAAACGGGTCCTCCAGCAGCTTTTCCCCCTGAGAGGACTCTGAGCTCTGGGGCAGGTAGGACAGAATATCGTAGTTGACGCGAGTGGCTGCAAACCCGATTGCGGAGGGAATCAGCAGCAATACGGCGATAAACGCCACCAGCTTGGGCCGACGTGTCAGCCCGTGTGCAATTTTTCCAATCACAGGAAGTCACCTTCTTCTTTCATACAGGCGGGCCCTCAGTGGAAAATCCCGGTGATTGAGGACCAAAGGTCATGGAACATCTGGCCCACGCGACTTCCAAAGCTGCCCTTGTCAGTGGCGGCAGACGCTGTTTCCTCCTCGTCCTCATCCGGAATCTTGATCTCCTGAGAACGGATCAGAATTTGAATACTTTGGGGCGCTGGGTTCTGTCCGGAAGTCAGCGACTGGGCCGGGGCGGTGCTGTCCATGTTCAGCAGGTTATCCACATCGCCTGTATGCTCGTTCCACGTATCTGTGATGATGCTGTCCAGACTGTTCTTTGCGGATTTAATGTCCTTGCTGGTGGCAAGGGCGGCGGCAGTCTGGCGCAGGGAAGCAGCCAGCCCCTCCAGCGTCTGCTTGGTTCCGGCATCCAACTGCTCGCCGGAGGTTCGGGCCAGAGCTTCCGTGTCGGAAATCAGTTTTTCCGCGTTGCGGATGGAGCCTGCGGCGGTGACGCTTAAATCCTCCAGTGTTTTGAGGCTTTCCTGTGCTTTTGGTTCATAAGCATCCACGGCATTATACAAATTTTGCACGTCGTCCAGTAGCTGAGATGCCTTTTTGGTTACTTTCTTGCTAACTCCGGCAATGCCGGATACATCCCCCATGACATTGGCAAGACTGCCCATCTCATCACACACCCTTGACAGTCCGCCTACCAGGTTGGCTGTTGAGATTGCCATTTTGCTCATGCTGTCACCTGCGGAGCTGACCGTGTCGTTCAGTCCACCCATAGCTGCCAAAATCAGCTCCAGTGCGGCTTTGTCACCGCTGTTGTAAACATTCCACAAATTATCCATTAGTGCGGCTTTGTTTGAGTCATTTGTCACTACGGCGCAAAATTTTTGAAAGCTTTTGGGAGAATCGGTATGGTCATAAGCGTCACACAGCGGGTTCAGCTTATCGTAGGCAGCCAGCAGCCCGCCGGAGGAATCGATACTGTAAATCAAATCGCGATTACCTGTGACGCAAGCATTTGCCATACCGGCGGCCTGTGAGGGCGAATAGCCTTGATTGACAAAGAAGCCTGTGTAAAAAGCAGTTCTATCCCCGCCCGCCGCGTTGAGCCCAGCATATGTAGTATGCAGACCCACCACCGTGTTCAGAGTATCCTGATTCAGTGTATTCTGCGAGGAACCCTGTCCGCCGGAGGAACCGGGGTTGATATCCAAAAGCTCGGTTTGCAGACTCTTCAGGCTTCCTTGAAGCGTGCGCAGCCGCCACATGACTTCCTGCGCGTCGTCGGCGTTGTTCTCCAAGTTTTTCAAATCATTTTCAAGATCCACCAGCTCCGCCTTTATAGAAACCGCCGTATTTACCAGCGTTTTTAGGGTTGCCTTGGAGTTCGTCAGCGTCTCGCTAGCGGCCTGTACCTGCTCTGCCACAGGGTCCAGCAGGGCGGCGATGCTTTCCATGTCCAGCTTGGAGACGTCGATTCCGTCATAGATGGAGCCTTTTCCGACAGAGATCGTTCCCCGGGCCTTATTCAGCGCGTCAAGACCCCTGGCACTGGAATAAAGGCTGCCGGTCATGCTGTTCAGCGCGTCCAGCGTGGTATCCAGACTGTTGTTGAGCTTTTCGTAGTCGTCCTCCAGCTCGTCCTTGCGGTCACTCAGCTCCGCAATCTGATCTAGCTGCGCCAGCGTGGCAGGGAGCA
The DNA here is from genome assembly GCA_002455655.1 of Oscillibacter sp. UBA6647. Lineage (GTDB taxonomy): Bacteria > Bacillota > Clostridia > Oscillospirales > Oscillospiraceae > Oscillibacter. The sequence continues at coordinate 17,221 of DKLF01000099.1, forward strand.
TCATGAACGTCATGCCGCCAAAGGAAAAATCGTCGGAGCCAACCTCAATGGTAAAATGCTGCTCTTCTCCCGGCAGGGCCAGAAACAGCACCGTGCGCAGATTGCCCACCAGTTGAACCTGTGCGCCCTTCGCTTTCAGGGAAAGGATATCGTCCTGATTAAATAGGGCCATGGCCTCCAGCGTATAGTTGTTTTTTGCGTAATCGCTGGCGGATTCATTGGGAATAATGTCGAGATTGATATTCACCACGCCGGTTTTTCCAGCCAAATCCTCCGCCTTGGTGGGGACGCCGTTCAACGTGTAAGACAGGGCGATCGTCCAAGGCAGGGCGGCAAACGGCGCGGTGGTCTTTCCCTCAAAATAAAAGTGAGAAGGCGCGGCTGCCTTGCTGAAATCAAAGGTAGTGACATTGTCTTTCTCGGTGGGGGCCGTACCGTCGGTCAGGTTTACCACCTCGTCGTAAGTACCGTAATCCGTCAGGGCCGTGGCGCCGTTGAGAGCATAGCTTTTTACTACGCTGCCCTCCGTCAGGTTGCCATAGTAATCCAGCGTGGCGTAATAAGCCTCGTCGTAAGTAGGGGCCACGCCGTCGCCAATTTTTTCCGCCGCGCCCACGGGAATCAGCGTGGCCGGAAGCACCGCCGCCAGCGTCAGCGCAAGCGCGCGCGTGAACTGCGGGAATTTGTAAACCATAAAAATGCTCCTCTCAATTATGAACATGTGTCCTTTAATGAATTTATGTCAATTTTATACCAGAGAGAATTATAGTATGGTCTTATTCAAAAAGCAATAGGTTTCACCAAAAATAATCAACAATTTTTCATTAAAATATTTTTGTTGATTTTTAGACAGAGTTGAACTATAATAGCCGCAAGCGGCCATAATTGAACCGCTGTGTACATTAAGAAAAAGACGGCTGACTTTTGACCACACCGGAGTATTTTGTGGAGAACTGGGCCTATGTGGATCCCTGTGGTGAAGAGGGCTGTGGATTCACTTTTATGTGAAAGGGGCATGAACAAAGTGGAAAAAGGAGAGGATCGGCGGTCGCGCCGCTCTCAAAAGCTGCTGAAAAAGGGACTGCTGGAGCTGATGCTGGAAAAAAAGTTTTCCGCCATCTCCGTGCGGGATGTGACAGAGCGGGCGGATATGAACCGGGGGACGTTTTATCTTCATTATGCGGACACCACCGCCTTGCTTCAAAGCGTGGAAACGGACATGCTGGCAGAGGCCCAGCTTTTGATTGACGAGCATATGGCGGAGTTTGAGGCGGGCGGTTCTCTGCGCCCGGTG
>DKLF01000099.1:18659-19045 GCA_002455655.1 Oscillibacter sp. UBA6647
CGGTTCTCTGCGCCCGGTGTTTAAACCGATTTTGGACTACATTGTGAAGCATCGCCCGGAATTTGAGGCGCTGTTTGCCAATAATTCCACCAGCAATTTTACCGACAGGCTTCAGGAGCTGATTCACCGCAACGGCGTGAGCCTTGTGCGGGCAAAGTTTCACACAGCGTCTTCCGCGCAGATGGATTTTCTGATCAGCTTTATCGGGTACGGGCTGATTGGCCTGATCAAGACGTGGTTCGATCAGGACATGGTTTTGCCCAGAGAGGATTTGGTCCGGCAGGCGGACCGCCTGGTCAACGGCGCGGCGATGGGAATCCTTTCCGACGCAGGAGAATCTAAAAAAAATGAAACGCCGGATATCGGCGCAGAAACGGGGGAAAACG
>DKLF01000118.1:0-1854 GCA_002455655.1 Oscillibacter sp. UBA6647
CGCCGGGAAGCCAATTGGCTTCCCGGCGCGCATTTTATACAATTTTAGATATAGAACAGCAGATCGCTGTACACCGGGAAGGGCCAGTATTCCCGGGCGGTCAGCGTCTCCAGCTCGTCGGCAATCTTCCTAGCGGCGGTCATGTCGGAAAAAATGGTGTCGTGGGCATAGTCCATCGCCGCTCTGGAATCGCCATGAGGCTTGCCCAGGTCCTCTTCCAGCCGCTCTGTTGCATCCAACAGACCGTCTGCAAGCGTACCGATCTTTGCCGCAATCTCCGTCTCGTACCTGTGGGCCGCGCCCATGGCACTCTTGTCGGCCGCGCGGCGGCACAGTTCCCCGGCATAGGCCGAGACAGCGGGAAGAATCTGGCGCCGAATCATGTCCGCCATAATTTTCCCCTCAATGGAAATGGTCGTAGTGTAATTCTCAATGTGAATCTCGGCCCGTGCCTCAATCTCGCTCTTGGTGTAGATGCCGTGCTTGATGTACAACTCCATGTTCTTTTGCGCGGTATAGGTTTTCAGCGCGTCGGGAGAGGAGGCCAGATTGGAAAGGCCACGCCGTCCGGCTTCCTGAATCCATGCGTCGTCATAGCCGTTGCCGTTGAAAATAATGCGCTGATGCTCAGTAAAGGTCTTGCGGATCAGCGCCTGCAACTCCGCTGTGCAGTCCTTCGCCTTTTCAAGCTGGTCGGCAAACTGCTCCAGCTCCTCCGCCATAATGGTATTCAAAGCGATGTTGGGCCCGGAGATGGACTGGGACGAGCCCAGCATACGGAACTCAAACTTATTGCCCGTGAACGCCATGGGAGAGGTGCGGTTGCGGTCTGTGTTGTCCTGCCGGATGGAAGGCAGCACATCCACGCCCACCTCCAGCGTCCGCTTTCCGGCGTCGGTATAGGCGGTGCCGTTAATGATGGATTCCACCACGGCGTTCAGCTCGTCGCCCAAGAAGACGGACACCACGGCGGGAGGCGCCTCCTGCGCGCCCAGACGGTGGTCGTTCCCTGGGAATGCAACGGTGGTGCGCAGCACATCCTGATATTCGTCCACACCCTTGATAAAGGCCGCGAGGAACAGCAAGAACTGGGCATTCTGGCTGGGGGTAGAGCCGGGCTTGAGCAAATTCTTGCCCGTGTCAGTTCCAAGAGACCAGTTGTCGTGCTTGCCGGATCCGTTGACGCCGGCGAAGGGCTTTTCATGGAGCAGGCAGACCAAATCATGGCGGTCGGCCACCCGCTTCATCATCTCCATGGCCAGTTGGTTGTGGTCACAAGCTGTGTTTGCATCGGAGAAAATGGGGGCCATCTCATGCTGACAAGGGGCCACTTCGTTGTGCTTGGTCTTGGAAAGCACGCCCACCTTCCACAGTTCCTCGTCCAGTTCCTTCATAAACGCGGCCACGCGGGGACGGATGGCGCCGAAGTAATGGTCCTCCAGTTCCTGCCCCTTGGGGGGCTTTGCCCCAAACAGGGTCCGCCCGCAGAACCGCAGGTCTTCCCGCTGGGCATAGCCCTTTTTGTCGATGAGGAAATACTCCTGCTCCGGCCCAACCTGCGGCGTGACGCGCCGGGTTTCCGTGTCGCCAAACAGGCGCAGAATGCGCACTGCCTGACGGCTGACCTCGTTCATGGAACGAAGCAGGGGTGTCTTCTTGTCCAGCGCCTCGCCTGAGTAAGAGCAGAAAATCGTGGGGATGCATAGACTTCCGTCCTTAATAAAGGCAAAAACCGTGGGGTCCCATGCGGTGTAGCCTCTGGCCTCAAAGGTGGCCCGCAGTCCGCCGGAGGGGAAGGAGGACGCATCCGGCTCTCCCCGGACCAGCTCCTTGCCGGAGAACTCCATGACAATC
>DKLF01000118.1:2013-4503 GCA_002455655.1 Oscillibacter sp. UBA6647
AAAGCTGTCGTGCTTTTCCGCAGTGACGCCGGTCATGGGCTGGAACCAATGGGTAAAGTGGGTGGCTCCGTGCTCCACGGCCCACTGCTTCATCGACTCGGCAATCTCGTTGGCAATGGAAATATCCAAAGAGGTGCCGTCAGTAATGCACTTTTTCCACGCGTTGTAAGACGCGGGGGACAGGCGCTGGCGCATGGTTTCCTCATTAAAAACAAGGCTGCCGAACAGCTCCGGCAGGGCGGTCGGTGTGGTAGTCATAGCATTCATCCTCCTGTTTTCTGTGTGATACGCCGATTTTATGGAAATTAGGGGCCGAGGCCCCAAATTGCTTACGTTCCGCTTTGCCCGTAGTTGGAGAGCACCCGTGCGGAGGGATCGCTTACATCGCAGCCCTCCCACGCTTTGTTTGGCATCCAGAAATCCTTGATCATTTTGGCCTGACCGGGATACGCCTTCTCAAACAGCTCCCGGTACAGCAGGCTTTCCTTTGTAAAGGGCGTGCAGTAATCATACTTACGCCGCTGCTGCTCAAACTCCTCATCGGTGTAAACCGTCTCTGCATAGGCCTTCAAATCGTCCACCATGGAGTGGCCCACCGCATCGGAAAAGGCCGCTTTCTCCCGCCACAGAATGCTCTCCGGCAGCAGATGGTCGTTTTCAAAGGCGTGGCGCAGGAGATACTTCCCCATTCCATAGGTGTTCAGCTTCATGGCGGGGTCAATGGCCATGACGTATTTTACAAAGCCCAGATCGCCAAAGGGGACGCGGGCCTCGATGGAGTTGTCTGCGATGCAGCGGTCAGCCCGAAGCACGTCGTACATATAAAGCTCTTCAATCCGCTTCTGGGACTCCTGCTGAAACGCGGCGGCGGAAGGAGCAAAGTCGGTATATTTATAGCCAAACAGCTCGTCGGAAATTTCACCGGTCAGCAGCACGCGAACATCTGTCTTTTCATGAATTGCCTTGCAGCAGAGATACATGCCCATGCTGGCCCGGATGGTGGTAATGTCCCATGTGCCGAGAAGGGAGACAACCTCCGGAAGCGCCGCAAGCACATCCTCCCGGGTCATGTAAATTTCGGTGTGGTCCGCGCCAAGAAAATCCGCCGCTTCCCGTGCGTATTTAAGGTCAATTGCATCTTGGTCCATTCCGATGGCGAAGGTACGAATTTTTTTGCCCAGAACCACGGAACCGATGGCGCACACCAAGGAGGAGTCCAGCCCGCCGGAGAGAAGAAAGCCCACGGGCGCGTCTGCGTCCAGCCGCTTATCCACGGCGGCGATCAGCCTGTCGCGGATTCCCCGGCAAACGGTGTCCAGATCGCCCCGAACCCGGGAGGTTACCTCCGTGAGGTCCGCAAACCGGATAAACTTGCCGTAGGCATAATAGTGTCCCGGAGGGAACGGGCAAATCTCGGCGCACAGGCCCACCAGATTCCTTGCCTCGCTGGCAAAGATAATCGCTCCGTCCGCGTCGTACCCGTAGAACAGGGGGCGGATGCCGATGGGGTCCCGGGCGGCAATCAGGGAATCCGTTGCGGAATCATAAATAATCAGCGCAAACTCTGCATCCAGCCGGGCAAACATGGACAGCCCGTATTCGTGGAACATGGGAAGCAGAATTTCACAGTCGCTTCCGCTTTTAAACGTATACCGCTGAGAAAGCTTTTTGCGGATGGGGCGAAAGCCGTAGATTTCGCCGTTGCACACCGCCTGATCCCCCTCAAGCTGAAAGGGCTGCATTCCCGCCTCGTTCAGGCCCATAATGGCCAGGCGGTGAAAGCAGAGATAGCCGGACTTCGTCTCAGAAACGCGGCTCATGTCCGGTCCCCGGTCCACGGAGCGGTCAAAGTAAACTTTAACCTCTTCCTCCGTCAACTTTTTGCTTGAAAAACCCATAATTGAACACATAAAAAGCACCTCCGGATTTTCTACCTCTTCCTTAAAAGAGCGTATAAAAACGCAGCTATATCCTAAAATTTTAGGACGAATAGCTGCTATCCGCGGTGCCACCTAACTTACTGTAAAACAGTCACCTTCAAGGCTCCAACAAGCCCGTGCGCTTTAACGGTCGCAACTCGTCTTTCCTAATAGCAGGGGTCCCCGCGTTCAGATCGCAGCTCCGGAGTGTTCTTCGCGCGGACTCTTGTGCAGGCTTCCCACTGCCGCCTGCTCACTTTGACCGATTTTCCGCGGTACTTTTCTCCATCAACGCCTTTGTTGATATGTTTAGTTTTTAAATAAAACCGCTGCGGTTTTAATGGAGCAAGTTTACCATCCCAAAGCGCTGCTGTCAACGTCAAATTAAACGAATATCTCTGGCAGGCTCCTGCATTTTTTCTAAACATTGCGTCATAGTCCCCGGAAAAGTACGCTATACGGAGGACATCTGTCGCTTTACCAAACATTTTTTGCAGCCCCAGCCTATAAAAATTCCTTGGCGGCGACAAAAATTTACTGGCGGCGGGCCGCTTTTCGGGAAATTTCCCGA
>DKLF01000118.1:4643-38831 GCA_002455655.1 Oscillibacter sp. UBA6647
TTTCGGGAAATTTCCCGAAAAGCACAGCCCGATGCCGGTCACAGGCTGATTTCAACACGCTCGCCGGAAGCCCCGGCAAAGGCGGGCCGCGCCTTCTCCAAAAATGCCTCCACCTGCCGGGGGCACCGTCCGATGTAAAGAGTTGGGTCCAGCACCGCGGCGATTTCCTCTGCCGTCATGCCAAACATCGGCTCCCCTGCCAGAAGCTCCAGCAAATTGCAGGGCTCGCCCTCCTTCATCCGGGTCGTGGCGGTCATGGAGCATTCCCGGATCACCTCGTGGAGCTGCTGGCGGTCGCCTCCGCGCTTCACAGCCTCCATCATCAGGTTCTCCGTGGAAATAAAGGGCAGATATTCCCGCACCGCTTTGTCAACAATTTTTTCATTGACATGCAGACCGTCTGTCACGTTGGCCATCAGGCGCAAAATCGCGTCGGCACACAAAAAGCCCTCAGGAAGAGAGATACGCCGGTTGGCGGAGTCGTCCAGCGTCCGCTCCAGCCATTGTACGCTTGCGGTCATGGGGGCGTTCATGGCATCCGCCATCAAATAGCGGGAAAGAGAGCAGATGCGCTCCGCCCGCATGGGATTTCGCTTATAGGGCATGGCGGAGGAACCGATCTGGTTCTTTTCAAAAGGTTCCTCAATCTGCCGGTCATGCTGCAACAAGCGCAGATCATTGGCAAAGCGATAGCAGCTCTGGGCGATGGAGGAGAGCACATTTAAAATCCGGCTGTCCAGCTTTCTGGGATAGGTCTGCCCGCAGACGGCAAAGCACTCGCCAAAGCCGAAGGCGGCGCAGAGCAGCCGGTTCATTTCGTCAACCTTTTCGCCGTCCCCGTCAAACAGGTCCAGAAAGCTTGCCTCCGTACCGGTAGTCCCCCGGCAGCCCAAAAATTTCATGCTTCTAAGAACAAAATCCAGCTCCTCCAAATCCGACAGCAAATCCTGCATCCAGAGGGTGGCCCGCTTGCCGACCGTCACAAGCTGGGCAGGCTGATAATGGGTATAGCCCAGCGTGGGCATGGCCTTATACTTCTCGGCGAAACCGCCCAGATTTTCCAGTACCGCGCAAAGCTCTCCCCGGAGATAGTTCAGCCCGTCCCGGAAAATAATCAAATCCGCATTGTCGGTGACATAGCAGCTCGTGGCGCCCAGATGAATGATGCCCGCAGCGGAGGGCGCGGCCTGCCCAAAGGCATACACATGGGCCATCACGTCGTGGCGAACCTCTTTTTCCCGCTGGGCGGCGCAGTCGTAGTCAATGTCGCTCACATGGGCGGCAAGCTCGTCCACCTGCGCCTGCGTGATGGGCAGGCCAAGGGTCCGCTCCGCCCGGGCCAGCTCCACCCACAGCTTTCGCCAGGTTTGAAACCGAGTGTCAGGGGAAAACAGGCGCAGCATATAGTTTGATGCATACCGCGACGCCAGAGGGGATTCATAGCGATCCTTGCTCATAGTGTGTCAGCCTTTCACAGTGAAGTCAGAAAGAGGGAGACGCCCGGAGGTCGTCTCCCTCCCCGGGGATACAGCGGGTTTCCCCGCAGATTTTGGTTTTACCGGATAACAATGGAGTCCCGCTCCGGGCCCACGGAGACATAGCCGATGCGGCATCCAATGGCCTTTTCCACCAGCAGCACATAGTCCTGCGCAGCCTTGGGCAAATCCTCCCACCGTCGCACACCGGAAATGTCGCACTTCCAGCCGTCCACATACTCCGTCACGGGCTTTGCCTTAGAGAGAATCGCCGGGAAGGGAAACGCGTCGGTCTGCTGTCCGTCCAGCTCATAGTGAGCACAAACGGGGATTTTTTCCAGATAGCTCAGCACGTCCAGCTTGGTCAGGGCAATGTTCGTCGCGCCCTGCACCTCCACGCCATACCGCGTGGCCACCAGATCGATGGGCCCCACCCGGCGGGGCCGACCGGTCTTCGCGCCGTATTCATTTCCGGCCTCCCGAAGCTGTTCGGCCTCCTCGCCAAACCACTCGCAGGTGAACGGCCCCTCTCCCACGCAGGAGGAATAGGCCTTCACCACGCCCACCACCTCGTCAATCTTTGCCCACGGCGCGCCGGAGCCCACGGGGGCATAGGCCGCGATGGCGTTGGAGGAGGTGGTGTAGGGATAAATACCGTAATCCAAGTCTCTTAGAGAGCCAAGCTGGGCCTCAAACAGGAAGCTCTTGCCCTGCGCCTGCGCTTCGCGCAGAAATGCGCCGGTGTCGCAGATAAAAGGCTTCAGCTTTTCGCCGAAGTCCCCAATCCAATTCATAAGCTCGTCCATGGTATAGGGCTTCGCCCCGTAGACCTTTTCAATGGTCAGGTTTTTCCACTCCAAAAGGGCGGAAAGGTGCTCCTTCAGCCGGGCGGGATACAAAAGCTCCCCCGCCTGAACGGTCTTCTTCTGGAATTTGTCAGAATAGAAGGGGGCAATGCCCTGCTTGGTGGAGCCGTATTTCTTGTCGGCAAGGCGCTGTTCCTCCAGCCCGTCCAGCAGGCGATGCCACGGCAGCAGCAAAGACGCCCGATCACTGATTTTCAAATTCTCCGGGGTGATGGACACGCCCTTGCTTCGGATGTCCTCCATCTCGGTCCACAGACTTTCGCAGTCCACGGCCACGCCGTTGCCCAAAATATTTACCACACCCGGGCGGAAAATACCGGAGGGCAGCAGGTGCAGAGCGAACTTGCCAAATTCGTTCACCACGGTGTGCCCAGCGTTGCCGCCGCCCTGGTAGCGAATGACCACGTCGTAACGGTCGGTGATGAGGTCCACCATCCGACCCTTCCCCTCGTCGCCCCAGTTGATGCCTACAATCGCGCAGTTTGCCATAGCGCCAGCCTCCCCAAACGTTTCATTTGTACCATCGGACAGGTCCTTTTTCAAAAGACCCGCAACCTTTTTAATTATACAGAAGGCGCAGGCATAAGTAAAGGGTTCGTTTTTAATAGCCACTATAAATTTCTGATATGCCTCTTATTCGGATGCTCTCCCGCCCTCTGCGCACAGCGGAATGCAGGATTCCTCCCGGCGGTCCGAAGCCGCACGCCCATTGTACCCCTCTGGGTCAGCAAAGTAAACCGTTTCCCCGCGCTTTCCGGTGAAAAAAGGGGCATCGGCGCTTTTCAAGCGGCGTGGTTTGTGGTAGAATGTCCGCGTTGTGGACATTTTATCTGATTTAGGTCATTTTTCCTGTCCCTGTGGGGACCATTGAAAAGCATGACATATTTTACCGCAAACTTTTGTTTGCGGTAAAATTCGGATTGATATAAATTTAGGGCGATAAGCGGAGGGGGACCATTGTATGGTAAACATTGGATTTGACAACGAGTTATATTTAAAGCTCCAGTCGGAGCATATTCGCCGCCGAATCGGTGATTTTGGAGGAAAGCTGTACCTGGAATTCGGGGGAAAGCTGTTTGACGATTACCACGCCTCCCGGGTGCTGCCGGGCTTTGCGCCGGACAGCAAGGTGCGGATGCTCCAGCAATTGGCGGCGGACGTGGAAATTGTCATCGCCATTGCGGCGGGAGATATCGAGAAGAATAAAATCCGGGGAGATCTGGGTATCCCTTATGATGAGGATGTGCTCCGCCTGATCGACAGCTTCCATTCCCTCGGGCTGTACGTGGGCAGCGTGGTCATCACCCGCTGGGAGGGACAAGTCGCCGCGCAGGCCTTCCGCCGCCGGTTGGAGACTCTTGGCGTGCGGTGCTTTTTGCACTATCCCATTCCGGGCTATCCTTCGGATGTGGATCGCATTGTCAGCGACGAAGGGCTGGGGGAAAACGACTATATAGAAACCACCCGCTCTTTGGTGGTGGTGACGGCTCCCGGCCCCGGCAGCGGGAAAATGGCCACCTGCCTCAGCCAGCTATACCATGAGAATCAGCGGGGCGTGCAGGCAGGCTATGCAAAATTTGAAACCTTCCCCATCTGGAACCTGCCCTTAAAGCACCCGGTAAATCTGGCTTACGAAGCCGCCACGGCGGACCTGTCCGACGTGAACATGATTGACCCCTTCCATCTGGAGGCTTACGGAACCACAGCGGTGAACTACAATCGGGACGTGGAGATTTTCCCCGTGCTGGACGCCATGTTCCGCCGCCTTCAGGGAACCTCTCCTTATAAATCCCCCACGGACATGGGCGTAAATCAGGCGGGCAACTGCATCGTGGATGACGAGGCCTGCCGGTTTGCCTCCCGGCGGGAAATTCTTCGCCGGTTTTATGCCGCAGAAGCGGACGAGGCCCGGGGCCGGGGCGACGCGGAAACCGTGCGCAAGCTGAAGCTTCTGATGAATCAGGCGGACGTAACGCCGGAGCTTTGCCCCGCCGTGGGCGCGGCCCTCGCCAAAGCCGAGGCCACCGGCGCACCCGCCGGAGCCATGGAGCTGAGCGACGGACGCATTATCACCGGCAAAACCTCCGCCACGCTGGGGGCCGCGTCGGCCCTGCTTTTAAACGCATTGAAAGCGCTGGGCGGTATTGGCGATCAGTTTGAACTGATTTCCTCTCAGGTGCTGGAGCCGGTGTGCCGCCTGAAAACGGAGTATCTTGCCCACCGCAATCCCCGCCTGCATACCGACGAGGTGCTGCTGGCCCTGACCATTTCCGCCCTGACCAATCCTCTGGCGGAGCTGGCCCAGCAGCAGCTTCCCAAGCTGCGGGATGCAGAGGCCCATTTCACCGTGATTCTCTCCCCCGTGGACGAGCAGCTTTTGCGCCGGCTGGGCATTCAGGTGAGCTGCGAACCGAAATTCGGCAGTGGAAAGCTGTATCACAAATAAGCGCATCCTTACAGGCGCTTCTTCGCAGGGAGAAGCGCCTGTGCTGGTGAACCGCGCATGCCGCCCCGAAAAGGACGGCATGCCAAGCCAGACAATCCAACGGGGCGCGTAGCACCCCTGCAAAAACGTTTTTGGAAGGGACACTTTATGGAGATCATTCAACTTTTGGCGGAGGAACTGAATCAGGACCCCCGGTATGTGGAAAATGTGGTAAAGCTGATCGACGAGGGGAACACCATCCCTTTCATCGCCCGCTATCGCAAGGAACTGCACGGCGCCATGGACGACACGGTGCTTCGGACGCTGGATGAGCGGCTGACCTACCTCCGGGGTCTTGCCGAGCGGCGCGAAACGGTGAAAGCCGCCATTTCGGAGCAGGGCAAGCTGACGGAGGCACTTTCCTCCGCCATCGACGGGGCAAAGACCCTTGCAGAGGTGGAGGACCTCTACCGACCCTATAAGCAAAAGCGCCGCACCCGGGCCACCATCGCAAAGGAAAAAGGGCTGGAGCCCCTTGCCCTGCTGCTGTACGCGCAGGGGCGGGACTGCCCTGACCCGCTGGAAGCCGCCGCAGCGTATATTGATGCGGAAAAGGGCGTTGAAACGGCAGAGGACGCCCTTGCGGGCGCGTCGGACATTGTGGCGGAGCTTGTGAGCGACGACGCGGAGGTACGAAAGGTCCTGCGGGGCTTTCTTTTGCGGCAGGCCAGCCTGCGCAGCACGGCGGCCACGGCGGAGGACACGGTTTACCGCCTGTATTACGATTTCACCCAAGCAATCGCCCGGATGCAGGGACATCAGATTCTGGCCGTCAACCGGGGCGAACGGGAGGGCATGCTGAAGGTGGGTCTGGAGCTGGACCGGGAAGCCGCGCTGGTGACGCTGCGCCGTCAGGTGGTGCGCCCCGGCTCCGCCGCAAACGCCTTTGTCCGCGCCGCCGCGGACGACGCATGGGACCGGCTACTGTACCCCTCGTTGGAGCGTGAAATTCGCGGTCAGCTTACTGACCGGGCCGCCGAGGGGGCCATCGGTCAGTTTGCCTTGAACTTAAAACCTCTTTTGATGCAGCCGCCGGTGAAGGGCCGCGTCACCATGGGGCTGGACCCGGGATACCGCAACGGCTGTAAAGTGGCAATCGTGGACGGTACCGGCAAGGTGCTGGACACCGCCGTGGTCTACCCCACCTTTGGCGAGCGCCAGAAAAACGAAGCAATTGCCAAGCTTTCGGGCATGGCGGTCACTTATGGCGTGGAGCACATCGCCATCGGCAACGGCACCGCCAGCCGGGAGACGGAGCAGATGGCCGTGGAGCTGATTCAAAAGCTTTCGGACATGGGCCGCCGCCTCAGCTATATGATCGTGTCCGAGGCGGGGGCCTCGGTGTATTCCGCATCCAAGCTGGCGGCAGAGGAATTTCCCCAGTACGACGTGAACCTTCGCTCCGCCGTGTCCATCGCCCGGCGGCTTCAGGACCCTCTAGCGGAACTGGTGAAAATCGACCCCAAGGCCATCGGCGTGGGCCAATACCAGCACGACTGCCCGCAAAAGCAGTTGGACGAAGCGCTGGGCGCGGTGGTGGAGGACTGCGTAAACGCCGTGGGCGTGGACGTAAACACCGCGTCCGCGTCGCTTCTGGGCTATGTGGCAGGGCTGACCGGCTCCACCGCCAAAAACGTGGTAAAATACCGGGAGGAGAACGGCGTGTTTACCGCCCGGAAGCAGATTTTAAAGGTATCAAAGCTGGGTCCCAAGGCCTTTGAGCAGTGCGCAGGCTTTTTGCGGGTGCCGGAGAGCGCCAACGTGCTGGACAACACCGCCGTCCATCCCGAGAGCTACGCCGCCGCGGAAAAGCTGCTCAAGATCACCGGCTATACACTGGAGGATGTTTCTGCCGGTGCACTGGGGGACCTGCCGAATCGCCTGAAAGCCTATGGCGAGGAGAAGGCGGCGGCAGAGTGCGGCGTGGGCGTGCCCACGCTGCGGGACGTGGCATCGGAGCTGCAAAAGCCGGGCCGGGACCCCCGGGACGAGCTGCCCAAGCCGGTTTTGCGAACAGACGTGATGGATATCAAGGACCTGCGCCCCGGCATGGTCCTCACCGGCACGGTGCGAAACGTCATCGACTTCGGCGCGTTTGTGGACATCGGCGTCCACCAGGACGGGCTGGTCCATGTGTCCCAAGTCAGTGACCGCTTTATCCGCCACCCCTCCGAAGCCGTATCCGTCGGCGACGTGGTAAAGGTGGTGGTGCTGGAAGTGGAGGAAAAGAAAAAACGGATCTCCCTTTCCATGAAGCAGGCAAAATAATTCGGTGGCAGGCAAACCGACAAGGGGGATGTTCCATGAAGCTATTGACCTTTGACGAAACGGGGGACCTGCTGGACCGCATCGCCGAGCAGTTCCCCCAAGCCCTGTTTCAGGGCCTCAACGGCGGTGTAAATCTGCTGGAGGAGGCTTTGGAGGACCCGGAGTTTCCCGGCGGCGAGCTGTATATCATGGGCCAGTTCTGCGACGACTGCCTTGGAAAATACATTGACCTTTATTACGGCTCCTTTGCCGCCCTTGCAACGCTTGAGGACTGGACGGAGAAAGACTGGGAGGACGAGCTTTGGACCACCCTCTCCCACGAGCTGACCCACCATATGGAGGGTCTTGGCGGCCTTCACGCGCTGGACGACCGGGATGAGGAGGAAATGGCGGAGTTTCGCCGGGAATATGAGGCGAGGGCAAAACTCGCCTCTCGATCCGCCGAAGAGAACGGAGACACTTCCATGCAACAGCCCTGACGCCAGCTTTAGAACCCACGCCGCTTTTTCAAGAAAGACGGGGCAGTTCCGGTATGTCTTGCCGGATCTCCCCGTCTCTTTTTCCGCAACAAAAGAGGAACGCGCACCGCTTTGAACCGCCCCCTGCCTCAGATCAGGATCTATACATCCGACCTATTTTTAAATTTTTGTCCTTCGTATTGAACTCTGCCTTTTACCTCCGCTTGTAAAAATCTGTCTGACATATTATAATAACTGCGATAACAGGTATAACCAGTGACGGCGTCGCCGTCTGCCCAGCATCTTTCGCCTGCCGCCGTTTTTTGTGGAACAGGCAGGCCGCAGCAAACACCTCGGCGTTCCGATACCGCACTGCGCAGCGCACAGTCCAAAGGAAATTCAAGGAGGAATCAAGATGGGGACAAACGAGACAGCCGGAAAAACACTGGTGGATACGGCGGTGGACGAGATAATTCAGTTGATTTTGAACAATAATATGAAATCAGGAGACAGGCTCCCCAACGAATACGAGTTGGCACAGCAATTGAAAGTCGGGCGAAGCACTTTGCGAGAGGCCACACGTCGGCTGGTTGCCCGCAACATTCTCCATGTGCGTCAAGGTTCGGGCACCTTTGTTTCCGACAAAAACGGCGTGCCCGAAGACCCTCTCGGGCTCACCTTTATGGGAAATGATCCAAAGCTGGCCATCGAGCTGCTGGATATCCGCCTGATGCTGGAGCCGGAAATTGCGCAGATCGTGGCACGCAAGGCTGTGCCGAAGCAGGTACGGCAGATGTATGAATACTGTGAAAGAATGGAAGAATTGGTGAACGCGGAAGAGGATTATTCCGCCGTGGACGCCCAGTTTCACCGGTTTTTAGCCGAGTGCAGCGGAAATGACGTACTGCGAAACTTAATCCCTATTATCACTTCATCTGTCAATGTCATCATCACCACTACCAACGACGAAAACCGCAGGCAGTCCATTATTCAGCATCGGCAGATTGTGAACGCAATTTCCCGGTGCGACCCCATGGGTGCGCGGTTTGATATGATTTTGCACCTGAACACCAACCGCGAGTCCATCCTCAGACATCTCGACGCGAATCAGGGGAAAAAATAACTGTTTCGGATTTCAAAAGCCGCGCGGGACGCATTGCCATTCAGGGGCACATATCCAAAGCTTTTTTCTTAACAAAGATCAGACGTATTAACGGCAAAGCGCACAAAAAAATGTCGCCACAGCAGTGAAAAGGATGAAATTATTGTGAAATTTGTGACAACACTTGACGTTAGTTTGTCTGGATGATACTGTTTTATCACAAAATACATCTGATGATTAAATCTGCGTTCATCGATGGTAATTTGGATTAAGAAGGAGATTGTGAAAATGAAAAAGTGTCTCTCGATGCTGCTGGCCGGCGTAATGACGGCTACCATGCTGGCAGGCTGTGGAAGTTCCGCCCCCGCTGGCTCCGGTGCTTCCGCCGGTTCCAGTGCTTCCTCCGGAGAAGCAAAGCTTACCCTGAAATACGCGCTCACCGACGGTGAAAACACCAACTACGCCGCTGGCGCCAAGCGGGTGGCCGAACTGGTGAATCAGTACACGGACGGGCAGATTCAGATTCAGGTCTACGCCGGCGCCACTTTGGGCAGCGAGGCGGAGACGATCGAAAGCTGCGCCAACGGCGAAATTGACATTGCCACCTGCGCCAACAGCGTGCTGGAGAACTATTTCCCCGAGTGCGCCGCACTGGAGCAGCCCTTCCTCTGGGAAAGCGCCGAAGAGGCCAACTACGCCATGGCCGGCGAGACCGGCAAGCTGTTTTCCGAGGGCGTCGAAGCAGCCGGGATGCACATGATCGGCTGGATGGAGTCCGGCTTCCGCAACATCTTCTCCAAG
Source organism: Oscillibacter sp. UBA6647 (assembly GCA_002455655.1). GTDB lineage: Bacteria > Bacillota > Clostridia > Oscillospirales > Oscillospiraceae > Oscillibacter. The sequence continues at coordinate 14,099 of DKLF01000118.1, forward strand.
GACCCCATTCAGACTGCCGCCGATATGCAGGGCATGAAAATCCGCACCATGAGCTCCAACCTGCAGACCGCCATGTGGAACAGCTTCGGAGCAGTTGCCACTCCCATGTCCGCTACTGAGCAGTACACCGCTTTGCAGCAGGGCACCGTGAGCGCTGTGGAAAACGCCATCTCCAACAACTGGGCCGGCAACTACTATGAGGTCGCTCCCTATGTTACCTGGTCCAACCACTACTTCTGCTACATCATGCTGTGCATGAGCGACTACGCCTATCAGAAGGTCGCAGATCTTGGCCTGATGGATCAGTTTATGCAGGGCGTCACCGAGGGCTGCAGCGACCAGTGGCAGTATCTGGTGGACTACAACAACGAGGCCGTGGACAAGCTGACCGAAAAGGGTGTCACCTTCTACGACCTTTCCGACAGCGACATCCAGACTCTGAAGGACCGCTACACCGCCTTCGTCGGTGACCCCGCCAACGGCATTTCCTTTGACAAGACTTGGCTGGCCGCGCTGGATGCAGATAGAGCTGCGTTTAAGAACGCTTAATGATTCCAAGGCCCTCATGAAATAAATCAGAAACCGCTTCCGGTCGCCCGAGCTATCCGGGGCAATCGGGAGCGGTTTTTGATTGCAACGCAGATTTGAGAAAAAGGAGAACGGTAGATGAATTCACTCAAGAAAATACTCGGTTGGCTGGACAGGTCTGAACGGCTGCTGATGGTGTTGGCTTTTGTCATCATGGTAGCCACCATGTTCGGCAGCGTGCTGGCACGAAACGTCTTTCGCGCCACCGTTTCATGGCTTGACGAGCTGGCCCGCATTTCCATGGTGTATATGGTGCTTTTGGGAGCAGAGGCCGGTCTGAGAGACGGAACGCAGGTCCGCGTAACGGCAGGCATCAGCAAGCTGCACGGCGGACTGCGCAAAGTGATCGACATTGTGGCGCAGATTGTTCTGATTGCCTTTACCGCGATGGCCACCCGAGGCGCCATTGTCAACGTACAGACCAATATCGCCCGCAATGTGACCACCACCAGCCTCAATTGGCCTATGGCCATTCCCTACATGGCACTCGTCATCGGCTTTACGATTATGACGCTGGTGCAACTGGGCACGCTGGTAAAAATGGTTGCAAAGCCTGCCGATCAATTTGGAGAAAAGGAGGAGCAGGTATGACCGGAGTACTCTTGTTCGGCGTATTTATCGTATGCCTTTTTATCGGCGTTCCCATTTCTATTTCTCTGGGCGTCTCAGCCACCGCGATGATTCTCTTCGCCCAAAATATCATGGCCCCGGCCACCACCGCCTCCATTCCTCTGCGTTTTTATGCCGGCCTTGACAGCGTGTCCATCATGGCCATCGCATTTTTTGTGCTGGCCGGCAACCTGATGACAAAGGGCGGCATCTCTCGCCGGATCGTCAGATTCGCCAGCATTCTGGTGGGCCGCGTCCGGGGCGGTATGGCCGTGGCGCTGGTTCTGGCCTGTGCTTTCTTTGCCGCTCTCTCCGGCTCTGCCCCCGCCACCGTCATTGCCATCGGCTCCATGCTGTATGCTGACATGGTAAAGGCGGGTTATCCCGGCCCCCGCACCGCGGGATTGCTGGTGGTCAGCGGCGGTCTGGGCCCCGTGATTCCGCCGTCTATCATCATGGTGATTTACTGCACGCTCACCGGCGCGTCCGTCAGCGGTATGTTCAAGCAGGGCCTGCTGGTTGGCATTGTGATCTGCGTCGTGCTGATTGCTGTGGCACTGTGGTATGCTAAAAAGGAAAATTGGCCCAAGCAGGAAGAGCATCATTCCGCATGGGACATTCTGAAGATCTTTTTTGATGCGATTCCCGCCCTGCTCACCCCCATCATCATTTTGGGCGGCATCTACTCCGGCGTTCTCACGCCCACCGAAAGCTCTGTGGTGGCCTGCATCTGGGCGCTGATCGCCGGAACCCTGTTCTATCATGAGCTTAAGTTCTCTGATTTGATTGACATCCTGTACGATTCCGCCAAGAGCTCTGCCATGATTCTTTTCATCATCTCGGCCTCCACGGCCTTCAGTTGGGTGTTTACTTTCTCCGGCCTCTCCAGCAGTCTGGTAGAAACAGTGGTGAACATGCACCTCAGCAGCACGCTGTTCTGCCTGATTGTCGCCATTATCCTGCTAATTTTCGGCACCTTCATGGAGGGTACCGCCATCTGCGTACTGCTGGTGCCCGTACTCTGGCCCATCGCCCAGAGCTTGGGTATCCATCCGCTCCACTTTGGTATGATCGTGTGTGTGTCCAATGTCATCGGCACCATGACTCCGCCGGTTGCCGTCAACATCTTCTCCGCCACGTCGGTTACCAAGCTTCCCATGGGCCAGATTGCCAAGGCTGAGATGCCTTTTCTGGTCGGATATGTCGCCGTCTTTTTCCTGACGGTGTTCTTCCCCTGGTTCAGTACCTGCCTGGCATAAAACCGATTCCGATACGGCTGCCGCCGCATTTTATCGCGGCGGCAGCCGCAAAGGATTTCTTTTCTGTGAAAGCCGTGTGTATACCGGCTGTTTTTTTGAACGAAAACTCTTTAATTTGTCTGATGATTCTTGCAGTGAAATTAAAATGGAGGTTTTATTATGCGCAATCAATCCAATAAAGAGCGGATGGAACGCTGGAGCGTCCAGTCCCCCGAGGCTCCGGGTTTTCACGCAGTTGTCACTCCCGAGACCTGCGAATGCCGCGAAGCGCAGATTTATCGTCTGAATCTGAACGCCGGAGATTCTTATGTGCTGGAAACGCAGGCACTGGAGATGAACCCAGTTTTAATCGAAGGCTCCGCAAAGTTGTCTGACCATTTATCTTTGAATCAGACCATGAAAAAATTCGACGCATTTTATGTTCCCGGCGGTGAATCCATCCGTATCACCGCGCTGGAGAACTGCATTTTCTATATTGCCGCGGCAAAGTGCGAGGGCGTGGGCGCGCCGTTTTTCCGGTCGTTTGACCTAAGCCTGCCCATCGGCGATATCCACCAGATTCACGGCAGCGGCGTGGGCCGCCGGGAAGTTATGTTTACCCTTTCCCATCAGGAGCCCGCTTCCAAGCTGATCTGCGGACTCACCTGGGGCGGCGAAGGCGCCTGGACAAGTTGGCCTCCCCACCAGCACGAGCGGGACCTGGAGGAGGTTTACTGCTATTTTGACATGCCTTTGCCTCACTTCGGCCTGCATATCAGCTATCTTGAAAGTGGCGGCGTGGAAGACATTGTGACCCACACTGTCCACTCCGGCACGATGGTGCAGGCCCCCGCGGGCTATCACCCCACCGTGGCCTGCCCCGGCACGCGGAATGCGTATTTCTGGGTGCTGGCGGCGTTTTCTCAGCCCAGCCGCCGCTATGATCTGGCAGTTTTGGACCCCGCGCTTGAAAGTTTTCAGTCCTGAACGCCGCACATTTTACAAAACACAGGAGGAAATACAAGTATGACCAATCTGTTTGACATTTCCGACCGTAGAGCCATCGTCACCGGTGGTACACGGGGACTGGGATACGGCATGGCCGAGGGCTTGATGGAGGCAGGCGCCTCCGTGGTGATTTTTGGCTCCACCGAAAAGGTGGAATTCGTTGCCGAGGAATTTCGCGGCCGCGGCTTCAACTGCCACGGGCTGAAGGTGGATCTTGCCAACGCCGAAGAGCGGGAGCAGGGCTTTCATAAGGCTGTGGAGCTTCTTGGCGGGCTGGACATTCTCATCAACGCGGCAGGCATTCAGCGCCGCTATCCCTGCGAGCAATTTCCAAAGTCCGATTGGGACGAGGTGCTCGAGGTCAACCTCACCGCCCCCTTCGTTCTCAGCCAGATGGCGGCACGGGAGTTTTTGAAGAAGACGGAGCCCGCCGGAAAAATCATCAACATTGCTTCCATGGCCACGTTTTTCGGCGGCTTCACCGTGCCCGCCTACGCGGCGGCTAAGGGCGGTGTGGCGCAGTTCAGCAAGGACATGTGCAACGAGCTGGCAGGGCGGAACATCAACGTCAACTGCATTGCCCCCGGCTATATGGACACGGAGATGAACACTGCCCTCACCGATCCCGCGAATCCCCGTTATAAGGAGATTACCGACCGCATTCCCGCCCACCGCTGGGGCACCGGCGAAGACATGAAGGGCGCCGCCATTTTCTTGGCCTCCCGCGCCTCCGACTATCTCAACGGCGCAGTCATCCCCGTGGACGGCGGATATCTGGTGAAGTAAATGTCCATTACCATTCGTAATATCCGCACAATTTACACCGCACCCGAGGGGATCAATCTGGTCGTGATCAAGGTGGAAACCTCTGAGCCGGAGCTTTACGGTCTGGGCTGCGCCACTTTTGCCTACCGCCATCTGGCGGTGGGCGCGGTGGTGGAGGAATACCTGCGCCCCCTGTTGGTGGGACAGGACGTGTCCAACATCGACCAACTTTGGCAGATGATGCACTATAACGCATACTGGCGCAACGGCCCCATCAGCAACAACGCCATTTCCGGCGTGGACATGGCCCTGTGGGACATCAAGGGCAAGCTGGCGAAAATGCCTGTTTACCAGCTTTTCGGCGGCAGACTGCGGGAGGGCGTTCCCATCTACCGCCACGCCGAAGGGCGGGATTTGGATGAGCTGTGCGACCGCATTGAGGAATACCGCGCGCAGGGCGTTACGCACATTCGCTGCCAGTGCGGCGGATATGGCGGCGAATACGGTTCTGCACCCGCTTCCGCGCCCCACGGCGCACCCGACGGCGTTTATCTGAACGCCGAGCAGTATATCCGAAACACGGTGGAGTTATTTTCCTCGCTGCGGCAGCGCCTCGGGGACGACTTGCAGTTTGTTCACGACGTTCACAGCCGCATTCAGCCCATTGACGCAATCCGGCTTGCAAAGCTGCTGGAGCCCGCCCATCTGATGTATCTGGAGGACCCGGTGTCCACCGAACAGACCGATTGGCTGCGCCAGCTCCGCAGGCAGACCAGCACGCCCATCGCGCAGGGCGAGCTGTTCAACAATCCCGCAGAATGGAAGCCGCTAATTGCGGAGCAGCTTATCGACTATATCCGCTGTCACATCAGCCAGTTGGGCGGCATTACGCCTGCCCGCAAGCTTCAGATTTTTGCGTCGCAGTTTGGCGTGCGCACCGCATGGCACGGGCCGGGCGACATGTCTCCCGTGGCTCACGCCGCCAACATTCATCTGGACCTTGCCGCCGAGAACTTCGGGATTCAGGAGTGGTCCGGCACGCAGCCCCCCAACTTTATCATTCAGGAACTTCGCGGCCCCAAGGATGCGCTGATGGAGGTCTTCCCCGGGGCGCTGAGGGAGGACAACGGATACGTCTATCCCAGCGACCGCCCCGGTTTGGGCGTCGAGCTGGATGAGGAAGCCGCCAAAAAGTTCCCCTGCGAGGCGGCAGTGACAACATGGACGCGCACAAGGCGTGCGGACGGCTCGCTTCAGGCCCCCTGACAACACCTTCCGGACAACACAAATCGATTTTTAATAAGGAGATCGTTTTAATGACAAATTTATTTGACCTGACCGGGCGCCGCGCCATCGTCACCGGCGGCACCCGCGGACTGGGCCACGGCATGGCCGAGGGCCTGATGGAGGCGGGCGCCTCCGTGGTGATTTTTGGCTCCTCCGACAAGGCGGAGTCCGTTGCCGCAGAATTTCGCAGCCGGGGCTTTAACTGCCACGGACTGAAAGTGGACCTTGCCAACGCCGAGGAGCGGGAGCGGGGCTTTTACAAGGCTGTGGAGCTTCTTGGCGGACTGGACATTCTGCTCAACGCGGCAGGCATTCAGCGCCGCTTCCCCTGCGAGCAATTCCCTGCTGAGGACTGGAACGCGGTGATCGAGGTGAACCTCACCGCCCCGTTTCATCTCAGCCAGTTGGCGGCCCGGGAGTTTTTGAAAAAGGCCGAGCCCGCCGGAAAAATCATCAACATCGCCTCCATGCTGACCTTTTTCGGCGGCTTCACCGTGCCCGCCTACGCGGCAGCCAAGGGCGGCGTGGCACAGTTCAGCAAGGATATGTGCAACGAGCTGGCAGGCCGGAACATCAATGTCAACTGCATTGCCCCCGGCTATATGGACACGGAGATGAACACCGCTCTCACCGATCCCGCAAATCCCCGCTATAAAGAGATTACCGACCGCATTCCCGCCCACCGCTGGGGCACCGGTGAAGACATGAAGGGGACCGCCATCTTTTTGGCCTCCCGCGCCTCCGACTACCTCAACGGCGCGGTCATCCCCGTGGACGGCGGATATCTGGTGAAATAAGCATTGGAGGAACACATGACAACGTATACCGTCTGTGTCAGCGATGAGCGGCACGCAAGCTATGAAATTGAGCGGAAGATGCTCGAATCCGCCGGTGCGGAGCTTCGACTCTGCCACTGCGAAACCGAAGAGGATTTAATCTCCCAGTGCGCCGACGCCGACGCCATATTGCTGGATTTGGCACCCATGACCGCCACGGCAGTGGCGGGCCTCAAACGCTGCAAGGTGATCAGCCGTTACGGCGTGGGATTTGAAAACGTGGATTTGGACGCAGCCACAACCCACGGAATCCAAGTTACCAACGTTCCCGACTATTGCATGGAGGATGTATCCGACCATGCGCTGGCGCTGATGCTCTCCTGCCTGCGCCACATCCCCATGCGGGACCGCCGGATAAGAGAGGGTGCTTGGAACCTTCAGGGAACCAGCTTCCGCCTGAAGGGCAAGACGCTGGGCGTGATTGGCGCGGGACGCATCGCCCGTGCGCTGATTCAAAAGGTGTCCGGCTTCGGCCTGAGCGAGGTTTTGGCTTATGACCCCTATGTCAGCGCGGAAGATCTGGCAGCGCTGGGCGTGCGGAAGGCAGAGCTGGACGAGGTTCTCTCCCAGTCCGATATCATCTCGCTCCATCTCCACGCCAATAAAGAGACAGAGGGCATCATCAACGCCCGGACGCTTGGAAAAATGAAACCCACCGCCATCCTCATCAATGTCAGCCGGGGTCCGCTGGTAAACGATGCAGACCTGCTGGACGCGCTGGAGCGCGGGACGATTCTCTGTGCCGGTCTGGATACCCACAACCATGAGCCTCTGGGAGCGGATTCCCCCTTCTGCCGCCTGTCCAATGTGGTTTTGACCGACCACACTGCTTACAGCACCATGGAAGGCGTGGAGGAGCTCAAGACAAAGGCCGCGCAAAACGTCATCGACGTTTTTGCCGGGAAAGCCCCCCGATACCCTGTCAACACTCTGTAAGGCCGCGCACTTTAGGGCAGGCCGCAGAAAGAAAGGAACGCGATATTATGGAAATTTTGGAAAGACTGCATCAGGCTGGTGTCGTTCCGGTGGTGGTGCTTGAGGACGCATCTCACGCCGTTCCCACCGCGAAAGCCATGCTGGCCGGAGGCATTGATGTCATGGAGATTACCTTCCGCACCGCCGCCGCGCGGGACTCCATCGCCGCCGTGGCAAAGGAGTGCCCGGATATGCTGGTGGGCGCAGGCACGGTGATCACGCTGGAGCAGTGCAAAACCGCCGTGGAAGCGGGAGCAAAGTTCATCGTCTCCCCCGGCTATTGCGAGGAAGTCGTGGCATGGTGTGTGGAAAACGGCGTGGCAATCACCCCGGGCTGCGTCACCCCCACCGAGATTATGGCCGCCATGGCCCACGGACTGAAGGTCGTCAAGTTCTTCCCGGCCAGCGTGTACGGCGGACTGCCCGCCATGAAGTCCCTTTCCGGCCCCTTCGGAGGAATTCGGTTCATTCCCACCGGCGGCGTAAACGCAAAGAATCTGGGCGAGTTTCTGGCCGCTCCCTTCATTCACGCCGTGGGCGGAAGCTGGCTGTGCGACAAGGCGGATATTGCCGCCGGGCGCTTTGACCGCATCACCGCACTGTGCGCCGAGGCCCGCCGCGGCGCGCTGGGCTTCGAGCTTGCCCATGTGGGCGTTAACACCGAGGACCCGAACACCTCTCTGGATGTCTGCCGGCAGTTTGAGGGCGCCTTTGGCTTCGCTGTGAAAGAGGGCGGCAGCTCCAACTTCGCCGGTTCCGCCGTGGAAGTGATGAAGTCCATGTATCTGGGGAAAAACGGTCACATCGCCGTGCGCACCAACAGCATTCCCCGTGCAGCGGCAGAGCTTTCAAAGCGGGGCTTCCGTCTGAACGAGAGCACCGCAAAATACAAGGGCGAGACAATGGTCGCCGTATATCTGGAGCAGGAATTCGGCGGCTTCGCCGTGCATCTGCTGCAAAAGTAACACAGGGAGGAAACGTTTATGAAATTTCTGACATTTGGTGAAATTATGCTGCGCCTGAAGGCCCCCGGACAGGAGCGGTTCTTCCAGTCTCCGTCTCTGGAGGCCACCTTCGGCGGCGGTGAGGCAAACGTGGCCGTGTCCCTTGCCAACTTCGGCATGGACGCCGCCTTTTTGACGGTTCTGCCCGAAAACTCCATCGGCGACGCCTGCGCGGCGGAGTTGCGCCGTTTTGGCGTGGATACCGGGCGCATCCAGCGCGGCCCGGGCCGCATGGGCATCTATTATCTGGAGAGCGGCGCGAATCAGCTTCCCTCCAAGGTGGTGTATGACCGCGCCGAGTCCTCCATCGCCCTGGCAAAGCCCGGCGACATCGACTGGGATCGCGCATTTGACGGCGTGGACTGGTATCACATCACCGGCATCACCCCCGCCATCTCCGAGAGCGCCATGGAGCTGTCTTTGGAGAGTGTAAAGGCCGCCCGCGCACGCGGCATCACCGTTTCCTGTGATCTGAATTATCGCAAAAATCTTTGGAAATACGGCAAGCGTGCCGCCGAGATTATGCGGGAGCTGGCAAATTACGTGGACGTGGCTGTTGCCAACGAAGAGGACGTGCAAAAGTCGCTGGAAATCACCACCGACGTGGTGGTGGAGTCCGGCGCACTGGATCGGGACAAGTACCGCGCGCTGGGCGACAAGGTTTTGGCGGCATATCCCAACATGAAGATGATCGCCATCACCCTGCGGGAGAGCCACAGCGCCGACTGGAACGACTGGGCCGCCTGCCTGAACGACGGCAAAAACTTCTACGTCTCCAAAAAGTATGAAATCCGCAGCATTGTGGACCGGGTTGGCGGCGGCGACAGCTTTGCCGGCGGCTTGCTCTACGGTTTGAATCATTATGAAGATCGGCAGCAGGCTCTGGAGTTCGCCGTGGCGGCCTCCTGCCTCAAGCACAGCATTCTGGGCGACTTTAACCGCGCAGGTGTGTCCGACGTGGAGAAGCTGATGGGCGGCGACGGCACCGGACGGGTGCAGAGGTAAGCCCGTGAGCTGTTTTTACTGTGAAAAGGACGAGCGCCTGCTGGCGTTGATGACCCCTCTGGCCGGAATGACCTGGTCGGATGTGTATCTGTTCAACGACCAGAAGCACCGGGGCCGCTGCATCGTGGCTCTTCGGGAGCATCACGATGAAATCTTCCAGCTCTCCGACGCCCAGCGGGACGGCTTCTTTGCCGAGGTCGCGGCAGTGGCCGAGGCTGTCTCCCGCTATACCGGGGCGGACAAAATCAACTACGCCATTTATGGCGACAACGTGAGCCATTTCCATGTGCATCTGGTCCCCAAAATTCGGGACGGGCTTCAGTGGGGCGGTCCGTTTACGGACTCCGTTCCCACGGTGACGCTTTCCTCCTTGGATTTTCAGGAGACGGGGCGCGCGCTTCTGGCCGCTCTGGACGCCGCCGCCGCACAGCGCGGACTTCCCACCGCGGAGCATCGTCTCGCCTAATACGTTCCTCGCCCTGTGCCAGGCGGCTCGGCGGAATGCTTCGCCGGACCGCCTGCGCACAGGGCGCAATCCTATGCAGGAGGTTATTCATGAGTGAACTGACAAGCCAGCGGCTGCGGAAAATTGCACCGGAGCTGGACCCGCTCCGTCTGGGCGCGGGCTGGAAGCCCGAGGACCTTTCCAAGCCGCAAATCATAATCGAAAGCACCTTCGGCGACAGCCACCCCGGCAGTGCCCACCTGATGGGGCTGGTGGAAGCTGCCCGGGGGGGAATTGCCGAAGCGGGTGGGTTTGGCGCCCGCTATTTTACCACGGACATCTGCGACGGCGAGTCCCAGGGACATGACGGAATCAACTATTCCCTCGTCTCCCGGGATATGATCGCCAACATGATCGAAATCCACGCCAACGCCACGCCGTTTGACGGCGGCGTGTTTATCGCAAGCTGCGACAAGGGTCTGCCCGCGCACCTGATGGGCATGGGGCGGATAAACCTGCCCTCCATTGTGGTGACGGGCGGCGTGATGGAGGCCGGTCCCGACCTTTTGACGCTGGAGCAGATCGGCACGTACAGCGCCATGTTCGAGCGGGGTGAAATCTCCGAGGAGAAATTCACCTATTACAAGCAAAACGCCTGCCCCTCCTGCGGTGCCTGTTCCTTCATGGGCACTGCCTCCACCATGCAGGTCATGGCAGAAGCACTGGGGCTGATGCTGCCCGGCACGGCCCTGCTGCCCGCCACCAGTCCCGACCTACCGGAAGCCGCCCGCAGAGCGGGCCGGCAGTCCGTCTGGCTGGCCCGACAGGGGCTGACGGCCCGACAGATTGTCACGCGGGAGTCGTTTGAAAACGCTGTGATGGTCCACGCCGCCATCTCCGGCTCCACCAACGCGCTGCTGCATCTGCCCGCCATAGCACAGGAGTTCGGCATCGAAATCGACGGAGAGACCTTCGACCGGCTTCACCGGGGCATGCACTTTCTGCTGGACATTCGGCCCACCGGTCGGTGGCCGGCGCAGTACGTCTACTATGCAGGCGGCGTGCCCGCCATCATGGAGGAGATCAAGTCCCTGCTCCATCTGGATGTCATGACCGTCACGGGCAAGACGCTGGGCGAAAATTTGGAGGAATGCCGCGTAAACGGTTATTATGAGCGTTGCGCCGCGCTGCTTGAAAAAACAGGCGTGAAACGCGAGGAGATTCTCCGCCCCTATGACCGTCCTCTTGGGCGCGACGGGAGCATCGCCATCCTCCGGGGCAGCCTCTGCCCCGACGGCGCGGTCATCAAGCACACCGCCGCACCCCCCGAAATGTTTGACACCGTCCTCACCGCGCGGCCCTTCAACTGTGAGGAAGACGCCATCGCCGCCATTTTGTCCCACAAAATCCAGCCCGGAGACGCGGTGATTATCCGGTATGAAGGCCCCCGGGGCAGCGGGATGCCGGAGATGTTCTATACCACAGAGGCCATCTCCTCCGACCCCGCGCTTTCCTCCTCCATCGCTCTTTTGACCGACGGGCGGTTTTCCGGTGCGTCCAGAGGTCCCGCCATCGGCCACATCTCGCCGGAGGCCGCTGAAGGCGGCCCCATCGCGCTGGTGGAGGACGGGGACCTGATCCACATCGACGTGACGGCGCGGAAGCTGGACATCGTGGGCGTGGCCGGAGAGAAAAAAACGGCGGAAGAAATTCAGCAAATTCTGGAGTACCGCAAAAAGGCATGGACTCCTATGCCCCCTCGCTATTCAAGCGGCGTACTTCGGCTTTTTTCCGAGCATGCCCAGTCCCCCATGAAGGGCGGCAATATGAAATAACCCAACCTACGGATAAGCAAACCCGGAAGACGCAGATTTTAGTCTGCGTCTTCCCTTTTTAAACGGGCCGGTTTCATCCCACCCCATGGACAAGCGTTTACTTCTATATTTACATTTGTATTTGTTTTTGCTATTCTCATAAGTAGAGCCACACGGTCCACGGGACAGTACGAACAGCAACCTATACATGCCGGGCATGCATTTCGGCGTTTTATGAAAACCGGCTTATTCCGGAACGCCTTGAGGGAAGGAACTATTTAATTTATGGAGAAGACGGTGTTTCAGGTCGCGGAAATTCCCGCAAATATCCGTTATGACCGCAAGGCGGAAACTCTTTACATTCTTGATCAAACCCTGCTCCCCGGCGAGGAACGAGAGCTTCGCCTGCAAACTCCGGAGGAGATGTACGACGCCATCCGGACACTGAAGGTCCGGGGCGCGCCCGCCATCGGCGTATGCGCAGGTTATTGCATGTATGTGCTGGCCAAGTCCATTCGGGGCGAGGACCGGCAGGTATTTTTGAAGACGCTCAGCGACTACGGCGCGTATCTTAACGCCTCCCGCCCCACGGCGGTAAATCTCAACTGGGCTATTCGTCAGATGCTCCGTACCGCCTTAGAGCATGCGCACAGCCCCCGGGGCCAGCTTCTGGATGCGCTGTACGAAAAGGCGGTGGAAATTCATAATGACGACATTGCCAAGTGCAGAGCCATCTCGGAATTTGGCCTGAGCCTGCTGAAGGACGGTGACGGGCTTCTGACCCACTGTAATGCAGGTCCCCTTGCCACCTCCAGGTACGGAACGGGGTTAGGCCCTATTTTGCTGGGGACGGAGCAAGGTATGCGCTTCCGGGTTTTCTCCGATGAAACCCGCCCGCTCTTGCAGGGGGCGCGGCTCACCAGCTATGAATTGCAGCGCTCCGGCGTGGATGTGACTCTGATCTGCGACAGCATGGCCTCCATCGTTATGAAAAACGGCTGGGTGAACGCCTGCCTTGTGGGCTGCGACCGGGTGGCAGCCAACGGCGACACCGCCAATAAAATCGGCACCTCCGGCGTGGCGATTCTGGCAAAACATTACGGGATTCCCTTTTATGTGCTGGGCCCCACCTCCACTGTGGACATGGACTGCCCCGACGGGGCCCATATCCCCATCGAGGAACGGGATGAGGAAGAAATCCGCTCTCTGTGGTACGAGAAACCCATGGCCCCGTCCGACGTGAAGTGCTATAATCCTGCCTTCGACGTGACGGACCACGCATTGATTACCGCCATCGTCACGGAACAGGGCATTTGCCGCCCGCCGTACACAAAGTCGCTGGCGGCGCTCTTCCGCCAGAGAGCGTAAGAATCCCCCGTATTCGGTAATTTTTGACAACAAATTGGATTATTCCCTAATTTAAATACAAGGAGGAATCAATTATGGCCACTCCATCTGCCTGTAATGAGGCAAAACCCGGTGAAATCGCAAAGGTAGTCCTGATGCCTGGGGACCCACTGCGGGCCAAATTCGTAGCGGAACACTATCTTAAAAACTCCGTGTGCTTCAACGAGGTCCGGGGAATGCTGGGCTATACCGGCGAGTATAAGGGCAAGCGTATTTCCGTGATGGGACACGGCATGGGCGTGCCTTCCATCGGCCTTTATACCTATGAGCTGTACCATATGTATGACGTGGACTCCATCATCCGCATCGGCTCCGCCGGGGGCATCGGGGAAAGCGTCCGTGTGCGGGACGTGGTGATTGCTCTGGGCGCGTCCACCAACTCCCACTTTGCAGATCAGTACGGCTTTCCCGGCCAGCTTGCCCCCACCGCCAGCTTCTCCCTTTTGAAGGACGCGGTGGCGGAAGCAGAACGGCTGGGCGTCCGGGCAGACGTGGGGCAGGTGTTCACCGCCGACCAGTTTTACAACGACAACGACAACGCCGGAGAAGCATACCGCAAGTTCGGCATTCTGGCGGTGGAAATGGAAACCGCGGGCCTGTACTGGACTGCCCAGCGGGCGGGAAAGCAGGCGTTGTCCATTCTCACCATTTCGGACCACATCTTCACCGGTGAAGCCCTGTCCGCGCAGGAGCGGCAGGACTCTTTCCACGAGATGATGGAAATCGCGCTGGAAACGGCGTGGCGGTCTCTGGACTGAGAAACGACGGTTTTCGATTTTATATGCGCACGGCCATGGATATTTCATGACCGTGCGCATTTTCATTTTGATTTATTATAATAAAAACTTACTATATCGTGAATATTATCGTTAAATATTTACAATAATTTTAGTTTTTTGAAAAATTATTAGTTTTAGCTGCAAAGTGCACGCATTTTTTGTGCAGAGTACCAATTGAATAAATATTCTAATTTGGCGTATAATGAATCCATCAAGCAATCAACATTATACATGGAGGGATTTCCGTCATGAAAGATAAACAGAGCATCAAAAAAATTGTGCTGGCCTATTCCGGCGGTCTGGACACATCCATCATCATTCCTTGGCTGAAGGAAAACTACAACGGGGCCGAGGTCATTGCCGTCTCGGCCGACGTGGGGCAGGGCAGCGAACTGGACGGACTGGAGGAAAAGGCGAAAAAGACCGGCGCTTCCAAGCTTTACATCGAGGATTTGACCGACGTGATGGTGGACGAGGTAATTTTCCCGTCCATGAAAATGGGGGCCAATTACGAGCAGTATCTGCTGGGCACCGCCTTTGCCCGCCCCATCATCGCAAAGCGATTGGTGGAGATTGCGGAAAAGGAACAGGCGGACGCCATCTGCCACGGCTGCACCGGGAAGGGCAACGATCAGGTCCGCTTCGAGCTGGCTATCAAGCGCTTTGCGCCGGAAATGCCCATCATCGCCCCGTGGCGTGAGTGGGACATCAAGGGCCGCGACGAGGAAATCGACTATGCCGAGGCCCACAACGTCCCCCTGAAAATTAACCGAGAAACCAACTATTCCAAGGACAAAAATCTTTGGCACCTGAGCCACGAAGGTCTGGACCTTGAGGACCCCGCCAGCGAGCCGAAGTACGACGAGCCGGGCTTTTTGGAGATGAGCGTCAGCCCCATGGCGGCCCCCGACGCACCCACCTATCTGACCATCGGGTTTGAAAAGGGCGTACCCGTCTCCGTAGACGGCGTGAACATGAAGGGCAGCGATATTGTGCGCAAGTGCAACGAGCTGGGCGGCAAAAATGGCATCGGCCTTTTGGATATTGTGGAAAACCGTCTGGTGGGCATGAAGGACCGCGGCGTGTACGAAACCCCCGGCGGCGCAATTCTCTACCATGCCCACGCGGCGCTGGAAACCATCACCGTGGATAAGGACACCGCCCACATGAAGACGAAGCTGGCAGTTGACTTTGCGGATTTGGTATACAACGGCAAGTGGTTCAGCCCCCTGCGGGAAGCCCTCAGCGCTTTTGCCGACAAGACGCAGGAATATGTCACCGGCGAGGTGAAGCTGAAGCTTTACAAGGGCAACATCATCAACGCCGGAATCACCTCTCCCCACAGCCTGTATTCCGAAAACCTCGTGACCTTTGAGGAGAGCGACTATAACCAGAACGACGCCACGGGCTTTATCAACCTCTGGGGCCTGCCGGACACCGTGCAGGCGCTGCGGGAGTTGAACAAGCTGTAAGCTGCGCACCCCGCTGCTTGATTCTTTGTTTATTTTTGCCGGCCCCGGCAAAGATAATATCCGCCGGGACCAACCGGGACGGTCCCCCGGCCCGGCGGACCCCTCTTACATCACGGAAATCGGGCGGGAGCTTTTCCTCCCCCCCGATTTCTATTAAGGAGAAACCTTTATGAAACTCTGGTCCGGACGGTTCGGGAAGGAAACGAACACGCTGGTCAACGACTTCAACGCCTCCATCCACTTCGATCAACGGCTCTACCGCGAGGACATCGCCGGAAGTCTCGCCCACGCGGAAATGCTGGCAAGCTGCGGCGTAATCTCTTCCGAGGACGCAGCCGCCATCGCAGAGGGCCTGAAGAGCATCCTTGCGGACGTCGAGGCCGGGACGGTGACTTTCACCCCCGACAACGAGGACATCCACATGAATGTGGAAGCGCTGCTCACTGCCCGCATCGGCGACGCGGGAAAGCGGCTCCACACCGCCCGCAGCCGCAACGATCAGGTGGCGCTGGACTTTCGGATGTACGTCCGGCACGAGATTCCCGTCATCATTGCCGAGCTTCTGAATTTGCAGTCGGTGCTGGCGCGGCAGGCCAAACAGCACCAAACCACGGTGATGCCCGGATACACTCATTTGCAGCGGGCGCAGCCCATCAGCTTTGCCCACCATCTGCTGGCTTACGCGGCCATGCTTTCCCGTGACGTGACAAGGCTGGAGGATTGCACCAAGCGCCTGAACGAGTGTCCCTTGGGCTCCGGTGCGCTGGCGGGCACCACCTATCCCATCGACCGCTGGCAAACCGCCAAGGCGCTGGACTTTGACGCACCCATGGGCAACTCTCTGGACGGCGTTTCCGACAGGGATTATGCGCTGGAACTTCTCTCCGCCCTGTCTGTTTTGATGATGCACCTCTCCCGCTTTTCCGAGGAAGTCATTCTATGGTGTAGCTGGGAATTTAAATTCATCGAGCTGGACGACGCGTATTCCACCGGCTCCAGCATTATGCCCCAGAAGAAAAACCCCGACGTGGCAGAGTTGGTCCGGGGAAAAACCGGGCGGGTGTACGGCGATCTGATGGGCCTGCTTACCGCCATGAAGGGCCTTCCTCTGGCCTATAACAAGGATATGCAGGAGGATAAGGAACCGGTGTTTGACGCCGTCGACACGGTAGAGCTTTGCCTTCCCGTATTCGCGGCCATGCTGGACACCATGACCGTCCGCCCGGAGAATATGCGGGCGGCGGCGGGCCGGGGCTTCATCAACGCCACGGACTGCGCCGATTATCTCACCAAACAGGGAATGCCCTTCCGGGACGCGTACACCGTCACGGGCAGGCTTGTGTCCCAGTGCACCGAAAAAGGCATCACGCTGGAGGAGCTGACACTGGAGGAGCTGAAAGCCGTTTCTCCACTCTTCGGGGAGGACGTGTACGACGCGCTGAATTTGGAAAACTGCATGTCCCGGCGGTCCTGCTATGGCGGACCCGCCCCGGAGGAAACCACCCGGCAGATACAGGCAGTTGAGACTTTTGTCAAGAACCACGCCGTTACATTCGTCGCACCGCAATGATAGAAAGGAAGATGACCCGTGAAAGGACACACTCATTTTTTAAAGCTGCTGGACTTTACACCCGCTGAGATTCAGGAGTTTTTGGACACCGCCGCCGATTTAAAGGCCAAGAAAAAGGCCGGAGTTCCCCACCGCTATCTGGAGGGAAAAAACGTCGCCCTGATTTTTGAGAAGACCTCCACCCGGACCCGCTGTGCCTTTGAAGTGGCGGCCCGGGATTTGGGAATGGGCACCACCTATCTGGACCCCTCCGGGTCCCAGATCGGAGCCAAGGAGTCCATTGCCGACACCGCACGGGTTCTGGGAAGGATGTACGACGGCATCGAGTACCGCGGCTTTGGGCAGGAGCTGGTGGAGGAGCTGGCGAAGTACGCCGGGGTCCCCGTGTTCAACGGCCTGACCAACGAGGCCCATCCCACCCAGATTCTGGCGGATTTTTTGACAGTTCAAGAGCACTTTGGGGACCTAAAAAAGGTGAAGCTGGTGTACATCGGCGACGCGGGCTATAACATGGGCAACTCCATGCTGATCGGCTGCGCGAAAATGGGAATGCATCTGGTGCTCTGCGCCCGGGACGACTATCTGCCCGAAGCGTGGCTTCTGGATAAGGCCAAGGAAATCGCCGCCGAAACCGGCGCGGTAATTGAGGTGGAGGCCGACCCCATGAAGGCCACCCTTGGCGCGGATGTGATTTACACCGACGTATGGGTATCTATGGGCGAACCGGAGGCCAAGTGGGCCCAGCGCATTTCGGAGCTGGAAAACTATCAGGTCAATCAGGCCCTGATGGACAACGCAGGCCCTCAGTGCAAATTCATGCACTGCCTGCCCGCCTATCACGACCACAAGACCAAAGTCGGCAAAGAAATCGGTGAAAAGTTCGGCAGGGACGACATGGAGGTCACCGACGAGGTGTTTGAATCTCCTCAGTCCATCGTCTTCGACGAGGCAGAAAACCGTCTCCACACCATCAAGGCGGTCATGTACCTCCTGATGAAATAGGCACATTCCTGAAAAGTTTTTACTGGAATATAAGAATGGCGCGGCCCTTGGGCCGCGCCATTCTTGATACTCTCTCTTCTGCGAAAGTGTCGGTGTCTCGGGGTAAGATTTTTCATCCAGCGCAACATGCGATGGGCGGCTTTTTATGTGAGATTTTCATTCCGACGAGGGGGCTTTCTGTCCCACGGGTGCGCGTCTCTCCTATGGCAGGAGATCACGGCTTTGGAAAATTGCGCCCGACTACTCCAGACCCACGGTTTTCGCGTCCAGCCCTGCCACGTCCTCGGAATTGTGCGTCACCACCAGCACCGTCTTCCCCACCGCCCGGCGGCGGATACAGGCGAGGGCGCGTTTGCGGTTTTCGCCGTCCAGCCCGGTAAAGGGCTCGTCCAGCGCCAGAAACTCAAAGGGGACGCTCAGCGCCCGGGCCAGCGCCAACCGGCGCTTCATGCCGCCGGAATACTCCCCGGCAGCCTTTCCGCCCGCATCCGCCAGCCCCAGTTCGCCCAGCAGCGCCGCCGCCTGCTTTTCATCATAGCCTTTGCCTAGAACAAAGCGGAGATTTCCCGCTGCGTTCAGCCGGTCAAGCAGCCGGTCCTCCTGAAACACGGCGGCAAGGCGTGCCGTCTCAAGCCCTGTGACAAAGCCGCCGTCGGGCTGCTCCAATCCAAGAAGAATCCGCACCAGTGTGGTCTTCCCACCGCCGGAAGGCGCCGACAGGCAGGTGATGCCGGGCAGGAGTGTCAGGTTCACGCTTTTAAGAACTTTCACGCCGCCATAGGACTTGGAAACGTCCCGGATTTCCACCGTCATCTCTTCGCCTCCCTTGCGCCAAGCCTGTCTAAAAGCCGGAGGACCAGCCGCTCAAACAGCATGGAAAGTGCCACGATGACGGTGGTCCATGCAAACAGCTCCGGCGTTTCAAAATAGACCTTTGCGTTGTACAACCGCTCCCCCACCGACCCGGAGGAAAGGCCGATCACCTCGGCCGCAACGCCGGACTTCCAGCAAAGTCCCAATCCCAGCGCGCAGGCGGAGCGAAACCACGGCAAAACCTGCGGTAAGTAAATATCCCGCAGTCTCCGAAATGCGGGGACATGAAACACCCACGCCATTTCAAGAAGTGCCGCGTCCGTGCGGTCCACACCCTCCAGCACATTTAAATAGACTGTGGGAAACACCATCAGCGCGGAGATAAACAGGGATAACTGCCGGGAGGGAAGCCACACCAGCGCCAGAATGATAAAGGATACCACCGGCACCGCCTTCACCGCCGCCACAGCAGGCCACAGCAGAGCCCGGATAAAGCCAAACCGGGCGGACAGGCCCGCCAAAAGCGTTCCCAGCCCGCAGGCCAGCGCAAATCCGCCCAGAATCCGGGCGGTGGACCAGCCCACGGAGCGCCAGAAATCAGCCGTGACTATCAACCGGACAAGGCAGGCCAGAACCTCCGCAGGTGACGGCAGCAGCAGCCGCTGGCCCATCGCCATGGCCCCTGCCTGCCACACTGCCAGCCAAAAAGCCACGGCCCAGACTCTGCCGCTTCCCAAAAAGGGACGACCGGATGTTTCTCCACACCCCCGGAGGGGGCCGACGGTCTTCACAGCGCCCTTATGCGTCGAAGTAAAACGCATCTTCCGGCAACGCGCCGCCCACGGACTGGGGGTCCTGCTCAAACAGCACGGAAAGATAGCCGGAGAGCTTCTCCTTCATTTCGTCCCCCGTGATGCACACGATGTTGCAGGTGGGCAGCGCCTTTTCCGCCACAGCCGCATCCACGATGCCGTAGGACCCGATCAGCTCCGCCGCCTCGGGAACATTTCCATTCACCCAGTCAACAGACGCGGCGTATTCCTTTAAAAACGCCTCCACAGCGCCCGGATTTTCCTCCACCACGTCTTTACGGGCAACAATCACGCCGGTGACAAGGCTGCTGCCGTCATCCGCCAGTTTATCCCACTCCTTATTCAGGTCCAGCGCCACCCGTAAGCCTTCCACCTTGGTCTGGGCCACGGTGACAAAGGGCTGGGGAAGCAGCGCCACCGTCGCCGCGCCGGAAGCCAGCGCCGCCACACTTTCGCTGTGCTCGGACTTCCAGTCCACAGTCACGTTTCCGCCAAGGCTGTCGCCGTTTTTATCCAGCAGATACCGCAGGGCCTGCTCTGGGCTTGCGCCCTTCCCTGCCGATACGATGGTCATGCCCGCAAGATCGCTGAGGGACTGCACCGCGTTGCCTTTTTCCACAATATAGAGCACGCCCAGCGTGTTCACCGCCAAGGTCACAATCTCTCCCTCGGTCTTTTGATACAGCACAGCCGCCAGATTCGCCGGAACGCAGGCCATGTCCAGATCGCCCTGAATCAGCTTCGGCGTCACCTCGTCGGGAGACGCTGCCAGAGAAAAGGTATAGTCGTTGGCAAGATCCTCGCCGCCCTCGGCGTCGTGCATCAGCTTCACAAGGCCCATGGCAGTGGGACCTTTCAGCGCGGCAATGGAATAGGCGGCAGGCTCCGCCGTCTGAGAAGATGCCGCACCCGAGGACCCGGCAGAGTTTCCACCCTTTTCTCCGCAGGCCGTCAGCCCCACCAGCAGCACGGCAGACATCAAGAGTGCAAAAAGCTTTGTTTGTTTCATCGGTTTTGCTCCTTTATTCAATATTTCCCGGCTCCTCCGCCGGTGCGTATACGGTTTTGACGGAAACGCCCTTCAATCTCCCGATTTTCCCCGTCAGGGCGGACGTGACCGCTTGTGGCGCATCCACCGCCACGGAGATAATGTTTACTCCCCGTTTGGCATAGGGTACGCCCATGCGCCCCACTACATACCCCCCAAATTCGTGGAGCAGGCCGTTCAGCGCCTCCACAGAGTCCGGGTCCCGAACCAAAATGGCAATCACCGCCACGCGGCTGTCCAAAAAACCAGCTCCTTCCCAATATGTGCACCATCAAAAAAATCCCCTCCGCCAAAGACGGAGGGGAGAACGCACGACGACGGCGCGCGGAAATCCGCGCGCGTTTTCCTCCGTCTTCCGGCTCGGAACGCATCCTTGCCGCTCAGATGAACAGATGATTCTATCCGGTGAACAGTCAGAGCGTATCTTTCCGTTCACGGCCTCAGCATATCACGCTTTTTCTCTCCCGTCAACCGGAGTGGGACGGGAATCGGCCCGCGTCCTCAGTCATTTGGCGAATTTCGTCCGCAAGCGTGTCGGACGCCGCGCCGGGAGCCAGCCGCCAGCGCCAGTTTCCCGTCCCCGTTCCGGGGATGTTGACCCGGCCGGGGTCCCCCAGATAGTCCTGCATCTGGGCGATAAAGGTATTCGCCACGCTGGTCTGCCCCGCCAGCAGAAGTCTGCGACGAAAGTCCTCGCGACTCTCCGCACCCAGATACCGCTTGGCGTAGGCCAGTTCTTCTTTCGTAGGCTCCCATGCGGCAAGGGGCGCATTGTCGTGGGTCCCGGTGTAAAGAACGCACCCGGGGACGCAGTTGTGGGGCAGATAGCGGTTATCCGGCCCGGAAAAGGCAAATTCCAGTACCCGCATCCCCGGAAGGCCCGATTCCGCCAGCAGATTTTCCACATCCGGGGTCAAAAGGCCCAAATCCTCCGCCACAAACCGAAGGTTGGGAAACCAGCTTGTGAGTACGCCCACCAGCGCCATGCCCGGGCCCAGCTCCCAATGTCCTTCCCTGGCGGAGACAGCCCCCGCGGGAACAGCCCAATAGCTTGCCAGCGCCCGAAAATGGTCGATTCGGATGGCGTCGAACAGCGCACCTGCCCGCTCCACCCGGCGAATCCACCAGCCAAAGCCGTCGGCGCGCATGCGGCCCCAGTCGTACAGCGGGTTGCCCCAAAGCTGGCCCTCGGCGGAAAAATAGTCCGGCGGAACGCCCGCGACGGCGGCAGGGCGGCCCTCTTTGTCCAGCAAAAACTGCTCCCGTTCCGCCCACACGTCAGCCGAGTCCAGCGACACGTAAATGGGCAGGTCGCCAAGAATTTTTACGTTTAGCCCATTGGCAAAGGACTTCAGCGCGTTCCACTGCTCCGAAAACACCCGCTGGACCCAGACTTGATAGTCACAGTCCTCCCGATGCATCTCCCGCCAGCGGGCGATGGCCAACCCTTCGTGGCGGCGCAGGCTCTCCTCCGGCCACTCGTACCACGGAAGTCCCCCCAGCGCGTCCTTCACGGACTGATACACCGCGTAGTCCTTAAGCCATGGCTGACAGGCAGTAAACTCTGCCATGCGTTCCCGCCTATCTCCGTCCCGGTCGAAGGCCAGACGCAGCAGACGGCGGCGGTCTGCATTCACAGCGGGATAGTCCACTTCTTTCCCGTCGCCCGGAGCGGCGGAGGCCAATTCCTCCGCTGTCAGTAATCCTTCCTCCGCCAGCAGCTCTAAATCGATAAACGCCGAATTTCCCGCATGGGCAGAGGCGCTTTGATAGGGGGAGTCCCCGCTCCCCACCGGGCCCACGGGCAAAATTTGCCACCAAGTCTGGCCCGCGCGGTGGAGGAACCGCACAAATTCTCGGGCACTTTCGCCCAGAGCGCCCACGCCGTAGGGCGAGGGCAGGGAAAAAACCGGCAGCAGAATGCCTGCGGTGCGCTGCGGCATGAAGCATTCCTCGCTTTCCCTTCAAATCCGCCGCTTTACGGCGGGCAATATTTTGCTTAGAAGCGCTGCTTCAGGGCAGCAGGCCAAACAGCAGCGACAGCAGGGAGGTAATCAGCCCGCAAAGGCCGATGGCAAGGCCACTCATGGCCCCCTCTGTCTCGCCGATTTCCAGTGCCTTGGCAGTGCCAACGGCATGGCTGCACGCGCCGATGCCCAGCCCCGCCGCCATTGGATTGCGCACGCGGAACACGCGAATCAGCAGCGGCGCCACCAGATTTCCCAGAATCCCGGTGAACACCACCGCGGCAGCAGCCACGGGAACAAGGCCCCCGTTCCCCTCCGCCACCGCAGCGGCAATGGGCATGGTGACGGACTTGGGCAGCAGAGACATCACCATTTCCCGGTTCAGCCCGAACAGGCGGGAAAGTCCGTAGATACAGACAATTGAGGTCATCGCTCCCGCCGCGCACCCTGCCAGAACCGGCAGCCAATATGTTTTCAAAAGATCCTTTTTCGTGTAAATGGAAACCGCCAGGCAGGCCGTGGCAGGCCCCAGAAACAGATTGATCAGGCTGCCGCCCACATAGTAATTTTTATAAGGTATGTGAAACACCGTCAGTGTGAGAATCACCAGCGCCACGGCAATCAGCATTCCGTTGCAGTAGGCCCTGTTCACCTTTTTCTGAATGGACATGCCCACCCAGTACGCAAGAATACTCAGCGTCACGCCAAAAAACGGAGACGCGGTCAACTCCATCATTTCCCGTTCCTCCTGTCAATCAGTTTCATGGTCAGCGTCACTGCCCAGACGGTGGCGGCAAAGGTGGCAACCAGACTCACCACGCAGATCACCACAAAGGCCACTCCGTTTGCAAGAATCACATCTGTATACTGCATGATGCCCGTTGCCACGGGAATAAAAAAGAAGGGCAGGTTTCCCAGCAGAAAATCGGACTTTTCCTGCACATGGTCCACCCGCACCACCCCCACCAGCAGCAGCGCCAGCAGCAGTATCAGCGCGATCACGCTGGCGGGAAAGGTGATGGGAAGCAGCTTTTCGATCAGCGCGCCCGCCCAGCACAGGCCGAACAATATGCCCACCTGCTTTAAAATCTTCATAGTCTCGTCCTCTCTGTTCTTTATCGCAATGAATTTATCATACAGCCGTGCCCGCAAAAAAGTCAAACAAAACCCTGCCCCCCGCTGCATTTTCGGCAAACGGCACAGCCAGCCGCCGCCACAGGCCGATGCTTCGTATCTTTTGACACAGTTCAGGCCGCCGTGCACCTGTTGTTTACACGTTTTTCATAATTTTACACTTGCAATTTCGGCAATTGCCGTGATATAGTAAAGACACTTTTCAGAGGGTGCGGCGCACTGCCGCAGACCCCCGATCGGAGGTGCTCTTTGCAAAAACGCAGCCACAAGCTTTTGGCCTCCACTCTTTTGGAATCACAGAACGGATTTCAGCGCAGGCGCTTTGAGCTTGCTTTTCTGTTCGGTTCCTTTCAGCCGGACTGCAACCCCCTCTCCTATATGAAGGGCTCCATCCGCAGCCACAAGCTGCGCGGACATAATTATACGAATTCCGACCAGTATATTGCCCGCCGGATCGTCCGGCTCCAGCGCCGCGAAAAAAGCTGGACCTGCTGGCAGTATTACACGCTGGGAAAGCTGACCCACTATCTGGCGGACGCATTTACCTATCCCCACAACGAGCATTATCCCGACTCTCTTCTTGAGCATCACCGGTATGAAGACGCACTGCGGGAATATCTGTGCGCTTATCTGAGCGAGGAGGGCCTTGACGCCTCTTTCTCTGCCGGACACGAGCTGAACGATTGCCTGCTAGAGCTTCATCGGCAGTATATGGACCAGCAGTCGGACCTGAACCGGGACGTGCGCTATATCACGCAGGCCACGGCGCTTTTGATGAGCAGCGTTCCGCCCCAGCTTATTCCCGAAATGCGCGCCCTGCCTCAGCCTGTTCCAGCCCGAATTTAATCAATCTTCCAAATACCATCGGATGTTTTTTGATTATTTGGGCATTTTGCCTCTGTTCTTTTTTCAAAGGGCGTGGTATGCTTTCAGTAATTTAAAGTATGACAACAAGGAGACAATGAATGTCTATACGTGCACTCACAGCCGAATACCGCTACTTTAGCTTTACCTACTTTTATGGTAAGGCTTATTTTGGTTGGGCTGAAAACGAGTGTGTGTGTGGCTGATATTGTCGGACCCATATCAGTACATAAACGACCCGCAGCCTAATCGGCTGCGGGTCTTTTTTGTACCAATTTTAAGGAGGAACCC
>DKLF01000020.1 GCA_002455655.1 Oscillibacter sp. UBA6647
AGGCAGCCCGCCGCCAAGGGATTTGCCCAGTACATACAAATCGCACTCCACACCGAAATTGTCCATGGCGAACATGCGCCCCGTGCGGCCAACGCCCTGATTGATTTCATCGGAAATCAGCAGAATCCCGTTTTCACGGCACAGCGCCGCCAAGTCCTGAAAAAACCTTGCTGGGGGAACAATCAGGCCCGCGTCTCCCGCGATGGGCTCCACCAGAAAGGCGGCCACCTCGTCGGCGGGGAGATAGTGGCGGAAGGCATAGCGAATCTGCTCCAGACAGTCCAGCTTACAGGCTTCGGGCTTTTGGTGATACTGGCAGCGCAGGCAGGTGGGATAGTGAAACGTCTCGCACTCCGGCAGCAGCGGGCCGATTTTGCGGCGCATACTGTTGGTGAGCTTGGACACAGAAATGGCGCCATAGGTGCTGCCGTGATAGGACTCGCTGAAGGAGACAATTTTGGGCCGCCCGGTGTAGCCCCGGGCGTATTTAATGGCCCCGTCGATAGACGCCGAGCCGGTGCAGCTAAAAGAAACCATCATATCCGGCCGACCGGTCATGTGGGAAACCTTTTCCGCCAGATCAATCATCGGCCCGGAGGGAAAATAGGCGGAGATATATTGGGACAAATCCGTCATCTGCCCGTAAACTGCCTGAGCAATTTCTTCGTTCCCGTGGCCGATGTTGGCGGAGGAAGCGCTGGCAAGAAAGTCGATGTACTCGTTTCCGTCGCAGTCGTACAGCTTCGCGCCCTTCCCACAAACAAAGGAAATGGGAACGTAGGGAATCCGCGCCGATTTTGGCACGTATTCATCCTGACGCTGCAAGATGCTCTCCAACTGTTTCGACATAAAACCCTCTCCAATCATTTGTGCGGCGGCAGCACACGCCTGCTCCGCGCAGTTTCTGTTTATCAAACCATGCTTGTCCTCCGCAAGGGCGATTGCTTTTTATCATATCGGGCGGCTGGTTTTCTGTCAACACCATCTTTTACAACTTTTTTAAAAGCTTTTCTCAATAGTTTGTGTAAAAATTATCTGTTTCAAATATTTTTGCAAATTGATTTGGGACAATAAAAATTGCGTCTTATCGCCTGATTGTGAGACGTTGTATTTGAAAGGGTTGTCTTAATCGCTATTGTTAGACAACTTCTTTTTCTCGGACCAAAAGGAGAAGCTGTGAGGAAAAAACGTGTAAGAGGAGAGCGCTCTATGGCAAGCAAGAGGCATGGCAGGCTGCTCCGTATCCTGATTCCCGGCTTTGTGTTCCAGTCCATGGTCATCGGCGGCGGATATGGAACCGGCGCGGAAATCCGGGAATACTTTCTGTCAAGAGGACTTGTCGGCGGCCTTTTGGGAATGGCCGTTACGCTGGCAATCTGGTCTGTTTTGTGCGCGGTGACCTTTGAATTTTCTCACACATTCCGAACCTACGATTATAAGAGCATGATGACCAAGCTGCTGGGCAAAGCCAACTTCCTGTATGAAGTCTGCTATATTGCGATGCTTTTGATTGTGCTGGGCGTGGTCACGGCCACAGCAGGCAGCATGGCTACAAGCCTGACGGGCGGTTCTGAGTGGACTGGCGTTTCGATTCTCTCTCTCGGGATCATCGTGCTTGTCATCAAGGGTACCGCAGCAATTGAAAATGTGCTCACCTTTTGGTCCTATGTGCTGTACGCGGTGTATATCCTCTTCATGATGATCGTGTTTATAAGGTTTGGCGGCAATCTGCCCAAGGCGTTTGCCGCCCAGAGCGTGGCAGGGTCCGACTGGCTGATGGGCGGCGTGAAATATGCGTTTTACAATCTGGGCACTGTTCCTGCCCTGCTCTACACCGTCCGTCAGTGCCATAACCGCAGGGAAGCGGTCGTCTCCGGCCTGCTGGCCGGTGTGATCGGCATTATTCCCGCCGGGATGCTTCTGCTGACCATGGGCACAATGATGGAGGCATGCCTGACGGCGGAAGTTCCCATCACCGCCGTGTTTCAGGCACTGGACATGAACTGGCTGTTCTGGCTGTTTGAGATTGTGCTGTTCGGAACCCTCATCGAAACCGGAACCGGCTTTATCAAGGCATTGGACGATCGGATTGAAAATTCCATCGCCGCTTCCGGAAAACACGTTCCCATGTGGGTGCGACCCAGCGTGGCCATCGGCAGCGTGGTGCTGGGAATTCTGGTTTCCACCTTCGGGCTGGTGGACCTGATTGAGCAGGGGTATGGAACCATCACCTGGGGCTTCTTCCTCCTCTTTGTGGTTCCCATGCTGACCACTGGCGTATACAAGATTGCAAGACACGGCAGAAGAAGAGAATTTTCCAAAATGTTTTTAGAGCGCCCGCCTGTGGGCCGATAGCCAATGAAAGCGATTCGGCCTGTTAGGCCGCGTCGCTTTTTGCTGTCTTGACGGGACAATTGCATCAAAAGAAGACTCCCTGTGCATCTGCTTGACGTGCATGGAATGAGCGCACATTGACGGCGCGACCTTGTATTGGACCGCGGCTCTTAAAAAAGCAGTAAATTTCAAAAAGTTGTATAAGTCTAACTTTTTAAGTAAAAAAGCGAGAAATATTTGAGAAAATATTTGTATTGACGAACTTGCGCGGGTGGGAATATACTCAAAACACAGCATCCGACATTTGATGACAGAAAAGGTGGGATGAATGATGAAAGCG
Source organism: Oscillibacter sp. UBA6647 (assembly GCA_002455655.1). Lineage (GTDB taxonomy): Bacteria > Bacillota > Clostridia > Oscillospirales > Oscillospiraceae > Oscillibacter. The sequence continues at coordinate 2,675 of DKLF01000020.1, forward strand.
CATCGGTTTTGGGCCTGGGCCACGGTGATCAGTCTGTTCATGGTGATGCTCACCGGATACAAGCGAAAATAAGCTCAGGCAACAAGCTGGATAACGACATGGCCGGTGGCCATGTCCTCAACCAAATATATAGTAACAGGGGGATTTTGGAATGTTTTGCAATTGGAAAAAAATAGCGTTATTTGCGGGCGGCGCGCTGTTTGGCTCTGCCGGGGTGAAGCTGCTCACAAGCCGCGACGCGAAGAAGGTCTACACGCAATCCACCGCCGCCGTTCTGCGGATGAAGGACTGCGTGATGGAAAATGTCTCGAAGGTGCAGGAGAACTGCGGGGACATTCTGGAGGACGCAAAGGGGATCAACGAAGACCGGGCCTCTGCCGCAGAGCAGGTGGAGGACGCGGGCGAACCGTCTGCGGAATAAACGAATCAGAAGAAGCCGCCCGTGACAGTGGGTGGCTTCTTTCATAAGAGGACAATACGATGAATTGTACGATTTTACACGAGAGCCGGGGGCGCATCCGGGTGCACATCCGGATGCGTCGGATGACCATGGCGGAGGCGGACCAACTGGAAAGCGCGTTGGCGGCCCTGCCGGGGATCCGGCAGGTCACGGTTTATGACCGCACCTGCTATGCTGTGATCCGCTATCAGGCGTCCCGGGACGCGGTGATCCGCGCCCTCGCGGCCTTCCGCTTCGACCGGGAGGCACTGGCAAACTTTTCGCCGGAGACCAGCGGCCGGGCGCTGAACCGGAGGTATCAGGAGAAGCTGGTGTGCATGACGCTGATGTACCTTGTGCGTAAGCTGTACTTCCCCGCGCCGCTGCGCATCGCTTTGGCGGCGTGGCGGGCGGCCCGATTTTTCCGCAGAGGGCTGCGATGCCTGCTGCGGCGCAGACTGGAAGTCGATGTGCTGGACGCACTGTCCATCGGCGTGTCTATGGGCCGGGGGGACTTTGCTACCGCCGCCTCGGTGATGTTCTTACTGCGTCTGGGCGAGTTGCTGGAGGAGTGGACCCGGAAGAAATCCTTGGGCGATCTGGCCCGGAGCCTTTCGCTCAACGTGGACCAGGTATGGCTGAAGACGGGAGACGCAGAGTTGCTGCCCCCCATCAGCCAGATACAAGCCGGAGATCAGGTCTGCGTCCGCACCGGCAACGTGATTCCTCTGGACGGAAGGGTTGTCTCCGGCGAGGCCAGCGTAAACCAGGCATCCCTCACCGGCGAGTCTGTGGCGGTGCGCAAGGGGCCCGGAGCCATGGTCTACGCCGGGACCGTGGTGGAGGAGGGCGAGTGCATCCTTTTGGTGGAGCAGCAGGCGGGTACGGGACGGTACGACCAGATCGTTGCCATGATCGAGCAGTCGGAAAGGCTGAAGTCCGCTGCCGAGAGCAGGGCGCTGGACCTTGCGGACAGTGGTCCCTGCTGGGGACTGCGGCGACCTATCTGATGACAGGAAACCTCACCCGGGCCATCTCCATTTTGATGGTGGACTACTCCTGTGCGCTGAAGCTGTCCATGCCTCTGGCGGCGCTCTCCGCCATGCGGGAGTGCGGCAGCCACCACATCACCGTTAAAGGCGGAAAATTTCTGGAGGCTGTGGCCCGGGCGGATACGGTGGTGTTTGACAAAACCGGCACCCTGACCCACGCCACGCCCACTGTGGCCCGGGTCGTGGCCTTCGGCGGACGGAAGGAGCAGGAGGTGCTGCGAGTGGCCGCCTGTCTGGAGGAGCACTATCCCCACTCCATGGCCAACGCCGTGGTGAACGCGGCCAAGGAGCAGGGCATTCTTCACGCCGAGATGCATTCGGAGGTGGAATACGTGGTAGCCCACGGCATCTCCAGCCGTATCGACGGCGAAAAAGTGGTCATCGGCAGCCGACACTTCGTGTTTGAGGACGAGGGCTGTGTCGTTTCCCCGGAGGAGCAGGCTGCCTTTGCCAGCCTGCCCGAGGAGTTTTCGCATCTGTATCTGGCCGTGGGCGGCGTGCTGGCAGGAGTAGTGTGCGTGGCGGACCCGCTGCGGGAAGAGGCCTCGGCAGTGCTGAACAGCTTACGGAAGCTGGGCGTTTCCAAAACCGTCATGATGACCGGAGACAATGAGAAAACCGCCGCCGTCATCGCGGCGCAGGTGGGCGTGGACGAGTACTACGCCGAAGTGCTGCCCGAGGATAAGGCCCGCTTTGTGGAAGCAGAACGGGCGGCGGGGCGCACTGTGATTATGATCGGCGACGGCATCAACGACTCTCCCGCCCTCTCCGCCGCCGACGTGGGCATCGCCATCAGTGATGGCGCGGCCATCGCCCGGGAGATCGCCGATGTCACCATCGCCGCCGACAACCTGTTTGAGCTGGTGCTGCTGCGAATGATTGCTCAGGGGCTTCAGCGACGGACGGCTGGCAACTACCGCTTTGTCATCGGCTTCAACTCCGCCCTGATTTTACTTGGCGCGGCGGGGGTTCTGCCCCCGGCCACCTCCGCCCTGCTGCACAACGCCTCCACCTTGGCCATCAGCCTGCGCAACATGACGGATCTGCTGGAGTGAGCGCCTCTGGAGAGATTCAAAACAAATCACGGCCCGGTGGCGGAAAACTACGCCGCCCGGCTGCACCATGAGCGAGCCGGAGCGACTGAACAACAAGAGGCGATTTACCTTCATATGCCCCGCGAGGTACTCCGGGTAACGGAGAAATAGAAAATTTTAAGCCAAAGGAGATAAGCAAGGCGCACTGTCGCCTTGCTTATCTCTTTTGGTTTTGTATTGCAAAATCATCCAATATTTTGTCATAATTTTGAATTAAAAAGTTCTTGACAAATTAAAAAAGGCAAGATATAATCCCAATATACCTACCAAATAAGTTGGTATTTAAAAATTGCGAGAGGGTGAGGAATATGACAACGCTGTTTCAAAAACTGCTGCGGGGCAATTTCCGCTGTGGACGAATGCTGTACTCCCGGACAAGTGATATGGCCGGGCGCGTTGGCATGTCCTGTTCGCGCCCTTGGTGACAAAGACACACCACACACGCCATACCTCTTATCCGGGAGCTGAATGACAGCCCCGGCTTTTTTATTTTTAATAACCGAAAGGAGCGACTGCTATGATGCACTGTTGTCATATAAAAAATCGATGTAAAAGAATATTTGACCGCGGCCGCCGCCTTTTTTGAGGCGACAGCCTGTGCATAACGCAATCCATGGCGCGGAGTGTACGAACGTCGGCACTCCGCGCCATGTTGCCATTAAAATTCCGAATAGAAGAGGTAGATTGATTATGAAAAAGGCAAAAGCGATATCCTTTTTGCTGGCGGCAGCTATGACGGGAGCCCTGCTCTCCGCCTGCGCCGGAAATTCCGGCAATAACGCACAATCGTCCCAAAGCGGGTCCGGCTCCACCGGAAGCGCCGCTCAGGAGACGCCTGTCAAATGGGACATCACCATCCCCGGCAACAACGGCTCCCTGTGCAACGTTCCCACCTTCCTTGCATACGAGCTGGGGTATCTGGCGGAGGAAGGCATTAACGCCGACCTCGTTTCCGCTGACTATGAGTCCAAGAAGGTGGGGTTGAACAACGGCACCATGCCCATTGTCAACGGGGACTTTATGTATTTTCCCTCCATTGAGACTGGACTGAACATCACCGTGATTGACGGGCTGCACAAGGGCTGCATCAAGCTGGAAGTTCTGCCGGACTCCCCCATCGAAACTGCCGAGGACCTGCGGGGCGGAACCATCGCGGTGGACGAAATCGGCGGCACTACTTATCAGGTGACAGCCCTCTGGTTGGAGCAAAACGGCGTCAAGGCCATTGGCGAGGATGCGGAGGTGACCTTCCTGCCCTTCGGCGACGACAACCTCTCTCTGGAAGCGCTGAAGAGCGGGCAGGTGGACCTGGTGGCGGTCTGGGACCCCAAGGCCTCCGTCGCGGAGAAAGCGGGCGAGGTGAAGACGATTCTGGATATCTCCAAGGACGAACCCTTTGCCAGCCACTATTGCTGCTATCTTTACGCTTCCACCAAGGTGCTGAAGGAGGACCCGGAGCTGATTTCCGCCATCCTGCGGGCCTATCGGAAGGCGGAGGATTACATTGCCAAAAACCCGGAAGCGGCCACTGACCTGATTCTGGAGAAGAAGTACGTGTCCATTGAAGACCGGGATCTGGCTGTGGAGCTGGTGAAGGGCTATGGGTATCCCTCGGAAGCGGACTTTGACACCGGCAAGGCGCTGGACGCGCAGGCGGATGTGAAATACTTTGCCGAGGCGCTGCACGGAATCGGCTATCTCACCTCCGACCCCGAGGAGTATATCGCCAAGGCATTTACTCCCGTGGATCTGACTCTGGGAAAATAAGTGAGACCTGCTCGCCGCACACCTCTGTGTGAGGTGTGCGGCGAGGCAATTTAAAGGAGATATCGCGTGAAACAGATTGACAATATGAACCCGCCGGTGACAAACCGCCGCCTGATGGAGGCGGCAAGTCTCTCCTCAGCCGGATTTCTGGCGGCCATCTTGGGAAACCGGCTGATTCCCCAGATATCCGACGGCGTGAAGCTGGCGGATTACGCTTTAGGCCCGCTTCGGCTGGACATGAACGGATTTTATCGAATCGTGCTGCTTGCCGTTATCCTGACATTTCTGCTTGGCGGCGTTCGGGCACGGCTGGATTCCAGCCGCCGTCCCGGCTATGTGCGCCAGGCCCCGTTTCGATTTGTTCTGGGGCTGGTACTGCTGCTATATGACATTCTGGGAACGAAGCTGCAGCTCACGCCCCAGCCGTTTTTTCCGGGTCCTGCTCAGATTCTGGAGTCCTTTTTAATGGAGGGCAGCTACATCGGGAAAAACCTGCTTTACTCCCTGCGGCTGTTCGGCGCGGGCTTCACCGCAGGTATCCTTCTGGGGGTGGTGACAGGGGTGCTGATCGGTTGGTTCCCAAAGGTGCGATACTGGGCTTATCCCGTGTTGAAAATCAGCGGCGTCATCCCCGCGGTGGCGTGGATGCCCTTTGCCCTCACGCTGTTTCCAACGCCCTTTGCCGCAGCGGTGTTTCTTCTGGTCATCACCTCCTGGTTTCCGGTGGCGTCCCAGACGGCCTTTGGCATTCAGTCCGTCTCCCGGGTCCATCTGGAGGCGGCGCGGACCTTGGGCGGGGGAACCGCCTTTCAGGTGTTCCGCGTGGCAATTCCCAGCGCGTCGCCCCAGATTTTCACGGGAATTACCACCGCCTGCGCCAGCTCGTTCACCTGCCTTGTGATTGCCGAGATGATGGGCCAGCCCGGCGGCCTTGGCTACTATATCAACGTGGTGAAGGTTTGGAGCGCCTACTACAAGGTGTTTGCCGCCATTTTGCTGATGGCGGTCCTGTTCAGCCTGATTCTCGCGGCGATAGGGGTTCTGCGGGACTATGTGCTTCGTTGGCAGAAGGGAGTAATCAAATGACGGACGGCATTCTTCTGGATATTCAGCATGTCAGCCGGGTGTACCCGGACGGGCAAAACGGTCAGGCAGAGGGAATCACCGCGCTGCAAGACGTGTCCCTTTCCGTAGGTCGGGGGGAGTTTGTCTCCCTGCTGGGTCCCTCCGGTTGCGGGAAGACCACGCTGCTGCGCCTGCTGGCCGGGCTGGATACGCCCCAAAGCGGGAAGCTTCTTCTGAACGGGCAGAGCATCACCGGGACCTCTCCCCAGCGGGGTTATGTGTTCCAGCAGGGGGGCCTGTTCCCCTGGTGGACGGTGGAGCAGAATATTGCCGCCGGACTGAAAGCCCGCCATGTCTACCGCCGGGAAAAGGCGCGGGTGGCAGAGTTTTTGGAGTTAGTGGGGCTGCAAGACTTTGCGGACGCCTATCCCCACCAGATCAGCGGCGGCATGGCCCAGCGGGCGGCCATTGCCCGCAGTTTGATCAACGACCCCGAGGTGTTGCTGCTGGATGAGCCAATGGGCGCGCTGGATTCCTTCACCCGGGCCGACCTTCAGGACAAACTGCTGGAATTGCAGCGGGTCAGCGGGACCACCATGATTCTGGTGACCCACGACATCGACGAGGCCGTTTACCTCTCCGACCGCATTGCCATCATGACGCCCCGTCCCGGCAGAATCAGCGAAGTGGTGACGGTTCCCATGGAAAAGCCCCGCCAGAGAAGCAGCCAAGCGTTTACCGCCCTGCGGGGAGAGCTGCTGGAAAAATTTCATCTGGCAAGCCAATCATCGCTGCCCGAATATGCCATATAAATATACAAAAAAAGCACTCTGCGGTTATCCCACTTGAGCGGGACCTTGGCATGCCCCGGTTGACACATGCCCCAAACCCTCGCTTTGAATCCGCCGATTTTTTATTAAATTCTAAAATTGACAAATAGGTGATACTTCTATATGATATGCCATAAGAAATCGATATAGGTATTACCTTAATGCTTTCTTATGCTTATCATAAGAGGCAACTCGAAGGGAGAAAAACATGAAACTGAAAAAAATTGCCGCCCTGCTGTTGGCTTGCGCGCTGACACTGTCCCTCGCGGCCTGCGGTTCGGGAACTGGCTCTGCCGGCTCTTCCGCGGCGTCTGCCCCCGGTTCCGCTTCCGGCGCCGCAAGCAACACTGCCTCGGGTCTTCCCGCGCTGACGGCGGAGGAAATCCACATCGGCGCCGTCTTCAACACAGAGCTTGGCACAGAGGGCTTCAGCTATGCTTTAGGGCAGGGCTTCAAGGCGCTGGAGAACGCAGGCTATCAGGTGGACTATGCCTTCAGCATTCCCGAGTCCGCCGAGTGCGAGGTTGCCATTGAAAACCTGATCAATCAGGGCTGCAACGTCATTTATGCCACCAGCTACGGCTATGGCGAATATGTGGCCAATGTGGCCGCGCGGTATCCAAACGTCTATTTCAACCACTATTCCGGAAGTGTCAACGCAGACAATCTGGCCACCTTCTTCCCGAAGAATTTTCAGAGCGAGTATCTTTGCGGGATTATCGCCGGTATGCGGACCGCGTCCGACCAGATCGGCTATCTCGCCTCCTATCCCATCCCTGAGTGCATCCGCATGGTCAACGCGTTCACGCTGGGCGCGAGATCCGTCAATCCGGATGTGACGGTGAACGTCAAGTGGACCGGCTCCTGGTTTGACCCCGCCACAGAAACCGCCATCGCCACCGAGCTTGTCAACAGCGGCTCCGATGTGGTCATCGCGTATCTGGACAGCCTGAACGCGGCGATTGCAGCGGCCAATCTGGGGGCGTATTCTTTCGGGTACGCCACGTCCGGCTATGAGACGATTCCCGAGTCCTTCCTCGCCAGCCCCGCCTGCGACTGGGAGAGCTTCTTCGTGAACGACGTCCAGAGAATTGTGGACGGCACATGGACCGGCACCAATCAGTGGCTGGGCATGCAGGAGGGGCTTGTCAGCCTGACTGAGATGTACAATCTGGCCGACGGCACAGAGGAAAAGGTAACCGAGGCCGAAGAGGGCTTTAAAACCGGCACGCTGGATATCTGGACCGGTCCCATCTCCGACAATCAGGGCAATGAGGCCGTGGCAGGGGGCGAGACGCTGGACCAGGCGGCGCTGTTCTCCATGAACTGGTTTGTCGAGGGCGTAAACGGAAGCGCAAGCTGAGGCTGTAACCGGACAAAATTCCGCGGTCTGTTTTTTAGGAGAAGTACATGGAAAATCGCATTGCAGTGGAACTCAGGCACATCAAAAAGCACTTCGGGCCCGTCAAGGCGAACGACAATGTCAATTTAAAGGTCTGCGCCGGGGAAATCCACGCCATTCTGGGAGAGAACGGCTCCGGCAAGAGCACACTGATGAACGTCCTCTCGGGTCTATACGCTCCGGACGGAGGGGAAATCCTCGTAGGGGGAACGCCGGTGTCTATCCGATCCCCTAAGGACGCTATACTGAATGGCATTGGGATGATCCACCAGCATTTCAAGCTGGTGGACGCCCTTTGCGCCTGGGAAAACATCGTCGGGGGCATGAAAGCCCGGACGCTGCTGCGCAAAAAGCGGGCGGTTGCCGAAATCATGGCGCTGTGCGAAAAATACGGACTTCCTCTGGACCCCGAAAAGAAAGTCTGCCGAATGACCGTCGGAGAAAAGCAGACGGTGGAAATCGTAAAAGCTCTGTACCGGGGCGCGGAAATTCTGATTCTGGACGAGCCAACCGCCGTTTTGACGGTGCAGGAAACGGAGCGGCTGTTTGAAATCCTGCGGGAAATGAAGGCGAAGGGCCGCGCCGTCATCATCATCACCCACAAGCTTCAGGAGGTCATGAACGTCAGCGACCGGGTGACGGTTTTGCGAAAGGGCGTCAGCGTGGATTCCATTGTAACCGCGCAGTCCAGTCCCGCCCAGCTTGCGGAGCTGATGGTGGGTCGGGCGGTGGACATTTCGGTCCCCTATGCGGAAACTTCCGGGAAACTGCGCGAGCCGGTTCTGTCCATCAAAAACTTGCGTCTTGCGGAGCGGGGCGCGGGCGAAAAGCTAAACATTGACCGGCTGGACGTCTGCGCCTGCGAAATTCTGGGGATTGCAGGCGTGGCCGACAGCGGACAGAGGGAGCTGTGTGAGTCCATCGTGGGCCTGCGGGCGGCGGAGGGCAGCGTGCTCCTCAAGGGAACCGAGCTGATCGGGCTGGACCCCCGGGCTATGCTGCGGCAAGGAATCCGGATTGGCTTTGTGCCGGAGGACCGGCTGGGCATGGGTCTTGCGGCGGGGCTGAGTATCAGCGACAATGCGGCGCTGCGCACCTATTGCTCCGACAAAGGGCCGTTTTTGAACAAAAAAGCGGAGAAGGTGCAGGCCGTCCGCCTGACGGAGCGCTATCATGTCAGCGCGTCCGGTGTAGACCAGCCGATTCAAAGTCTATCCGGCGGTAATATCCAAAAGGTGTTGCTGGGCCGTGAAATTGATCTTGGTGCGGACTTTTTTATTGCCGCCTACCCCGTGCGGGGTTTGGACATCGGCGCTTCCACTTTTATCTATGAACAACTTAACGAAGAGAAAAAGAAAGGCGTCGCCATTTTGTTTATCGGGGAGGACTTGGACGTGCTTCTGGGCATCTGCGACCGGGTTGCGGTGCTGCACGACGGCGAGCTGATGGGCGTGGTGGACGCAAAAACAGCCACAAAGGAGCAGCTTGGCCTGCTGATGATGGGGCAGAAGCAGGAGGAGACAAACTATGCTGCGAATTGAACGGAAGACGAACAGCAGATTCCTTCTCCAGCGAATTGTCTCTCTGGTGGCCGCTCTGGCTGCGGCGGGAGTCGTGGTTGCGATTTGTGGATACGACCCGATTGTGGTGTACCGGGAGATGCTGAAGGGCTCCTTCAGCTCTGTTTACTATGTGCAGCAGACTGTTCAGAAGGTTGTCCCGCTTTTGATGATGGGACTTGGGGTAGCGGTCTGCTTCAAAATGAACTTTATCAACATCGGCGCGGAGGGGCAGTTCTATATGGGCGCGACGGCGGCGACGTACGTAGCGCTGAACGTCAGCGGACCGCCCGCCCCTGTGGTCATGCTTTTGATGTTTGCGGCGGCCTTCGCGGCAGGTGGCTGCTGGTGCTTGATTGCGGGGTATTTAAAATCCAAGTGGGGCGTAAGCGAAACACTGGTGACACTGATGCTCAACTACGTGGCCATCAAGCTGGTGTCCTATCTCCAATACGTCCTCTGGAAGGACCCCCAGTCCTTCGGCTTTCCCAAGATCGCCAATTACCCGGCGGAGCTTCAGCTCAAACTTGTGCTGGGCGTCCATTCCGGGTGGATTGTTGCTCTCTTTCTGACAGTTCTCATATGGGTTCTGCTCCACCGCAGCAAGCTGGGCTATGAATTATCCGTGATGGGAGCCAACGAACAAACCGCGCGCTACGCCGGGATGAACACCAAAAAAATTCTCCTGCTGGCAAGTCTCTTAGGCGGCGGCATCTGCGGCCTTGCGGGCCTGATTCAGGCCGCAGGCGCGGAGCGCACGCTGAACGACCAGATGGGGGGCGGCATGGGCTATACCGCCATTGCTATCGCCTACATGTCCCGGATGGAGCCGCCCGTGATTCTGGCGGTTTCCTTCCTGTTTTCCATTCTGCTTCAGGGAGGCGCCTATATGCAGATTTCCATGCAGATTCCCTCCGCCGCGGGCGACGTGATTCAGGGAATCATTCTGCTGTTCATTCTGGGAAGCGAATTTTTCTCCACTTACCGGGTCGTCCTGACCCGCACGAGGCAGGAGGCGGCGAAATGAACGAAGCAGCTTTGTTTTTTCAAATGTCCGTGCAGCTTGGCACGCCGTTTCTGCTGGCCACCTTGGGGGGCATTCTGTGCGAAAAAGCGGGGCATTTGAACCTTGGCATTGAGGGCATGATGATGCTGGGCGCGTTTTTCGGCTTTCAGGCCGGGTTTCTCAGCCACAGCCCGGCAGCGGCTCTCCTCATGGCGGCGGCAGGCGGCGCGCTGGGCGCGCTGATTTATGCCGTCATCACCGTGACCCTCATGGGAAACCAGACGGTGACCGGCTTTGCCCTCACGATTTTTGGCACGGGTCTTGCCAATTTTCTGGGCAAGGCGTATTCCAGTCAAATCATGGACAGCGCCGTGACCTCCGCGCTTGGAACCCGCAGCATCCCGGGCCTTTCCAAAATTCCGTTTCTGGGACCGGTGCTGTTTTCCCAAAGCCTGTTTGTGTACCTCTCTTTGTTCCTTGCCGTGGGACTGCTGTTCTACTATCAGAGAACCCGGTTCGGCCTTGCCGTTCGCATGGTGGGCGAAAACCCCGGAACGGCGGACGCCTCCGGCGTCAATGTGACGCTGTACAAATATGTACACATTCTTTTCGGGGGAGCGCTTTGCGGTCTTGGTGGAGGGTATCTCTCCTTGGTATACGTCCCCTATTGGCAGGACAACATCACCGCAGGCATGGGCTGGATTGCAGTGGCTCTGGTTATTTTTTCAGGCTGGAACCCTGTCAAGGCCATTTTCGGATGCTATCTTTTTGGAATTTTGAAGGGGATGACCCTGAAATTTCAGGGTGCCTCTCTGTCCGTTCTTGGGCTGGATATTTCTCTCGCCGCGCAGGTGATGGATATGCTGCCCTATATTCTTACAGTGGCGGTGCTGGTGCTCTCGGCCATTTCTAAAAAAGGTGCGGGCGCAGGGCCGGCCAGTGTTGGAAAGCCCTATTTCCGGGAGGCCCGGTAAATATGGCTTCGGCCCGCATTCCATCCCGGTTTTGCGAATACGAAACATACAGGAGGTTTCCATGGACAACAAGTTAATTCAGGTGGCGTTGGGCAAAACCCCCGCCGACATTGTAATTAAAAACGGCAGACTGGTAAACGTGGTCACCCATGAGGTCTATGAGACGGAGATTGCGGTGGCAAAGGGCAGAATTGCATCCATCGGTCCCGTCCCCGCGGGTGCGGTAGGCCCGGACACACAGATTATTGATGCCGAGGGCATGTTTCTCGCCCCCGGATTTCTGGATGCGCACATCCATATCGAGAGCAGTATGCTCTCCTACACGGAGTTTGCAAAGATGGTGGTGAAGCACGGAACCACCGCTGTGGCAACGGACCTGATGGAGGTGACCATCGTCTCCGGCATTGACGGGATGAAAGAAGTGCTGGCGGAGTCCAAAAACACGCCGGTAAAGCTCTATTATCCCATCCCGGCCTTCATGGAGGAAAACGGTATCCAGACCACCGGCAGTACGCTGCACAGCGAGATGATCGACCAGCTAATTACGCTTCCCGAGGCCGTGGGACTTGCCGAGGTGCTGGCCCCGCCGATTCTGGCGGAGAGCCCGGTTTCCGCCCATATGCTGGACCTGGCGGAGCGGTATCGCAAAACCGCGGAGGGTCACGCGCCCGCCGTCATAGGTGAAAACCTGAACGCCTACGTAGGTGCGGGAGTCACCAGCGACCATGAGAGCACCAATCACGAGGAAGCACTGGCCAAGCTGCGGATGGGTCTGCACGTGCTGATGCGGGAAGGCTCCGCCTCCACGGACCTGCGCCCCTGCCTGAACATCATTACGCAGGAGCACGTGGACACCCGGTACTGCTCTATGGTCAGCGATGATATCGACGCGCTGCACATCAGCCGTCTCGGCCATCTGGACAACAAGGTTCGCATCGCCGTAAAGGAAGGCGTGGACCCCGTCACTGCCATCCAGATGGTGACGCTCAATCCCGCCGAAAGCCTGCGCATTCAGGACCAAGTGGGCAGCATCACCCCGGGCAAAATCGCGGACATTGTGTTCCTCTCCTCTTTGGAGGAGTGCCGCGTGGAGCGGGTCATCGCAAACGGCGAGCTGGTGGTGGACGGGCGGGACCTTGTCAAAGAGCTGCCCGCGCCCAATTACAGTAATCTTCTGCGGGACACCGTGAAGCTCTCCCGCAAAATCACCGGTGACGATCTGGTTTTAAAGGCAGACCGCGGCTATACCCGGGCAAAGGTTCATGTCATCGGCGCATCCCACGACACCCTGCTCACCGATGCGCTGGAAGCGGAGCTGACGGTTGAAGGCGGCGTAATTCTGCCGGATGTGGAGCGTGACGTGCTGCGCATCGCCTGCGTGGAGCGCTATGGAAAAAACGGCAGCATCGGCAGGTCGTTTATCAAGAACTTCAGCCTGAAATCCGGCGCCATTGCCATCAGTGTGGGTCACGACCACCACAATATCTCCGTGGTGGGCAGCGACGCGGAGGATATGGCCTTTGCGGTCAATCGCATTGGTGAGCTGCAAGGCGGCCTTGTGCTGGTGAAGGACGGCAAGGTGCTCTCCGAAATTCCGCTGCCCATCTGCGGGCTGCTTTCCGATTTGGACGGAGAGTCCGTTGCCGCAAAGCTTGCGGAGATGATTGAAATTCTCCGGACGCTGGGCTGCGAGGTGCCCTCTCCCAACATTACCCTCTCCTTCATCACGCTGATTTTCATTCCCTGCTTGGGCATTACCGATCAGGGGCTGTTCGATGTGCGGGAGTTTAAGCTGATCGACCCGGTGATTTCCTTAAACTAAAAGGAGGCGCTACGTTCCATGAAACAGATATTACTGAAAAACGGTTTCATCGTCACCATGGCCGAGGGGCATGAAACGGTGTACGACGGCGGCGGCGTTCTGGTGGAGGACGGCAACATCAAAGCGGTGGGCCGGATTGACCCCAAAACCGTGGCTCCTGACGCGGAAATTATGGACTTGAACGGGAAATGCGTTCTGCCCGGCTTTGTCAACACCCACGTCCACACCTCCCAGCAGATCAGCCGGGGTGTGGGCGACGACGTGGACTTTGTCACATGGCTTCACAAGCGGATGTGGCCCTTTGAGAGCAGCATGACGGAGGAGGACTCCTATATCTCCACCCTCGCCACCTGTCTTGAAATGATTAAAACCGGCGTTACCTCCTTCGCGGAGCCGGGCGGGCAGTTTGTGTCCGGCATGTGCCGCGCCGTGGCAAAATCCGGCCTCCGGGCAAAGCTTGCAAAGTCCGTGATGGACTGCGGCGAGGGGCTGCCCCCCGTCTGGCAGCGCACGATGGAGGAGGAGCTGGAGCAGCAGGTCCTTGATTTGGAGAAGTATCACAACACCGCGGACGGACGGGTTCAGGTCTGGTTTGGTCTGCGCACGATTTTTAACAACACCGACGCGCTGTGCGTCAAAACGAAGGAGCTGGCGGACAAATACGGCGTGGGCATCCATATGCATGTGGCAGAGGCAAAGGAAGAGAAGGAATACACCTATGCCCGCTGGGGTGAGGGCACCGTGCAGCATCTGGAATCGCTGGGGGTTCTCAGCCCTAACCTGCTGGCAGTCCACACCGTGTGGCTGACGGACGAGGAAATTGCCCTTTTTAAAAAGCGGGACGTGAAAGTGTCCCACAATCCGGCCTCCGCCATGCGGGTTCTGGGCTTTGCAAGAATCCCCAAAATGCTGAGTGAGGGCATCTGCCTGTCCATCGGCACCGACGGAGCCTCCTCCTCCAACCACATGGACATGGTGGACGAGATGTGGCTGACCTCCCTGATTCACAAGGGCTGGCGGCTGGACCCCACGGTGGTTCCCAGTCAGGACATTTTGCGGATGGCCACGCGGTGGGGCGCCCGGGCGCTGCTGGACGACAAGCTATACGGCTCTTTGGAGGCCGGGAAAAAAGCAGACCTGATTGTCATTGACCCGCAAGGCCCGTCCATGATGCCGGTCAACGACAAAATTGCCGCACTGGTGACAGCCATGCACTCGGAGAATATCACCTGCTCCATGTGCGACGGCAAGTGGCTGATGAAAGACCGCAAAATCCTCACGCTGGATGAGGACGCAATTCTGGCAGAGGGCACGGCACGTGCCGCCGCCATCTACAAGCGCGCGGGCATCGAGCTTCCTGCAAGATTTCCGGTGGTCAAGGTCGGCAAGGAAAAGAAGCTATTTTAAGAAAGCGGGGCTGGAAACATGGATCAAAAGCTGTTAGCGGTGGCAGGCGGAAAAGAGCCTGCCGATCTGGTGGTGAAAAACGGCAAAATCGTAAATGTTTTTTCCGGGGAAATTTATGACGGCGGCGTTGCGGTGGCAGGGGACAAAATTGCCGCGGTGGGCGATGTGGATTATACCATCGGTGAGGGCACAAAAATCCTTGACGCGCAGGGCAAGTATCTCACCCCCGGCTTTATCGACGGACACATTCATCCCGAAAGCTCCAATCTTGCCATCCGCTCCTTTGCCGAAGCGGTGCTGAAGCACGGCACCACGGTCATTATGACCGACCTGCACGAGATTGGCGTGGTAGGGGGGCTTGAAGCCATTGAAGCCGTGCTGAAGGAAGCGGAAGCCACGGATTTGAAGCTTTACTTTATTGTCCCTTCCCATGTTCCCTTTTCCCCAAATCTGGAAACCTCCGGCGGACGGTTTGACACGGAGATCATCAAGCGCGCGCTGGAACGGCCGGACGCGGTGGGCCTGTCCGAGTGCGTGGGCATGTATCTGGCGGCAGGATTTCCGGAGCTGATGGCTTCCTGCGACGCGGCGCTTGCCAAGGGAAAATCACTTCAGGGCCACCTTCCCGATGCGGACGCCGCCACCCTCAACACCTGCGTCGCCGCAGGCGTGTCCACGGACCACGAGTCCCTCAGCGGCAAGGACGTGGTGGACCGGCTACGTGCGGGCTGCTCTGTGATGCTGCGGGAGGGTTCCTCCGCCCGCAGCCTGACGCAGTTGCTGGAGCCGGTGCTTGCCGATCATCTGGACACCTCCAACCTCTCTATCGTCACCGACGACCTGCATACCATCGACCTTGCCACGACAGGACATCTGGACGAGTCGGTGCGCACCGCGCTGAAAGCGGGCGTGGAGTTTTTGACCGCCATTCAGATGGTCACCATCAATGCGGCCCGTGCCTTCCAACTGGACCGCTTCGTGGGCTGCCTTGCTCCGGGACGGCGGGCGGACATCAACCTGACCACCGGACCAGAGGACTTCCGGGTGGATACTGTTGTTGCAGGAGGCCGCGTTGTTGCCCAAGGCGGCGAATCTGTGGTTCATTATCCCGTGGTGGAGCATAATCCGATTCTGCTGAACACGGTCCATCTCAAAAGGTGCGTAGAGGCTGCTGATTTTCAAATTCGCGTGTCCGAATCCGCCAGGGCCGTCAAGGTCAAGGTGATGGATACGCTCCCTTGGATTCCCATTACCCAGCCAAGGGATGTGGAGTTGAATGTCGTGGACGGTGTGGTGCAGTGCGATCTGGACCAAGACGTGCTCTATATTGCTCAGGTGGAGCGGCACGGCAAGACCGGTGGCATCGGCAAGGCGTTCATGGGCGGGTTCAAGCTGAAAAAGGGCGCGATTGCCTCCTCCATGGGCCACGACAACCACAACATCATCGTGATGGGCGCCAACCACGCCGACATGGCCGCCGCTGTCAACCGGGTGGCAGCGCTTCAGGGCGGGCAGGTGTTTGTGGTAGACGGGGAGGTCCTTTGCGAGATCCCCTTCCCGGTGTGCGGACTCCAGTCGGATTTGTCCGCAGAGGAACTGGCGGAGGAAAAGCGCAAATTCAATGCAACGCTCCGGGAGCACGGCTGCGAAATCAGCTATACCTGCATGTTCCTTTCTTTTATCTGTCTGGCGGCGATTCCCCTCTATGCCATCACCGATAAGGGTTTTATCGACGTTTTTCAGCAGAAGGTCATCGACCCGATTCTGGAAGTTTTGGAATAACAACGCGAGAAGAAAGAGCACTGCGCAAACGTGCGGTTTTATAGGCCGGACAAGGCAGCCGCTTATCAAAGGCGAGAAGGCACAAGGATAAGTTGTGAACCTCCCCTCGTAAGTAAACTGAATACGGAAAACGCCTCATTTCCAATGTGCATTGGAAATGAGGCGTTTTAACATATTTATTTGGGGAACACATCTTTACCAGATAATACTCCAATGGCATGCTGCCAAGCTTGCCGGGTACTTATCACTTGACTGGTTAAGAGAACGCTTCTGCTGATGTTATAGACGCAGGTCACAAAACTCTTACACACTTGCTTTTCTCCTTTGGTGCAGGGAGGAGATTGCCGCGCTCTGCTTTTTTGTGCGGTGTTGACTTCCTTTACAGGAGCACTGCGCACCACAGGGGTATTGCGGCAAGGGACAACACCGTCGTCACCGCCGTACAAGCCGAAGCAAACGGAGCGTCTCCATTGTATTGCAGTGCCAAGATTGACGTGGTGGCACCTGCGGGCATAGCAGTGAGGACGATAGAGAGATTCCTCACCAACGGATCGATGTGAAGCGCCAAACACACTAGCAGGACCAGAAGCGGCAGCAATACGAGCCGTACCCCGGAATAGCAGAGGGTATCCCGGTGAATCAACAGACGCGGCTCCATATCCGCCACAATACTGCCTACCAGCACCATGGAAACGGCGGTATTGCAACTGCCCACCGTCTCCAGTGTGTCCGTTACCAAAAGAGGTAAATGGACTCCCGTTAAAAGAAGCAAAAGCCCAATCAATACGGCGGCGATACAGGGATGTGTCACAATTTTTCGCAGAAAGAGCTTCCCGCTTTTTCTGGTGAAAAAGGACAGCCCCAGCGTCCACATCACCACCCGCAGGGGAATCAGGAAGACCGCCGCCAATAACGTTCCCTCTGCGCCAAAAATCCCCTCTGCGATCGGCGTGCCCAAGATTCCGGAGTTGGAGCAGACGGTGGCGTACTGCATCACCGTTTTGTGCTCTGGCGCGCACCGGCGGTAGGCGAACAGACCCCAGAGGTAGCTGAACAACTGAATACCAACGGAGAGAACAAAGATCTCCGCTGTCTGCCGCAAACGCGTCACCGTCAGCTCCACAAGAAATGAGCTCAAGATGCTGCAAGGCAGAATCAGGTTGATCACTAGGTCCGTCAGCAGCTTTTTTCCCTGTTCCGGGATGATGTTCCGCCTGCGAAGCAGAACACCCAGCCCCATAAGCAGGAATAGCTTCCCCACCAGAAGAGCCTGAGGACTCATATCCGACATACTCCGATACTCCTTTCAAGCGGCTGCATATGTTTTCGCCCCTGCATGCTTAATGCAGAGGCGAAAAACACATGTGTAAAAGACGCGCAAAATGACAACCCGCTTTGCGGCAAAAACCATGCCATCGCGGGGCCGATCCTATGAAGTCAGGTCAGCATGGAGGCGATGGACAGAAGGTTGGTGACAATCCAGGCAGATGCGTAGTAAGTCATGAATTGAATGCCGGTATGAACGCCGAACACAGTGTGGAGGAATCCGCCCACCAGACCGATGGTCAAGGCCAGAAACACGCCCAGAATTCCCGCCTCGTAGAAAGACAGCATAACCACCAGACCGCAGAAAGCGCCGATGAGCGCTTCTTGGCTGACCGCGCGGAGCATCAGCTCCGTCCAGGAACGCGCCTTGTGCATACCAATGGGATAAGCGCACAGTGCACCGCCGATCACACCGATGATTCCAAATAGAATGTAGTCTGGAATGGTGAGAAGCTGGGAGAGATTGTTTCCGATTTCAAACCGGGGCGCACAGGCGAAGAGCGGGGCCGCCGGACCGGCCGCCACGCCGCCAATGGCCACGCCGCCAAGGCCCAGCAGGGGAATGATCAGCCCAGCCATATAGGTGGCGTTGCAGGTGGCATTTTGAACGCCAAGGCAGGTTGAGATGCGGTCGTACAGTTCTTTTTTTCGCCCTCCGGATGCCTCGCCCGCCAGCACGGTCATGCCCACCGGGCTCATGGTAAAGCCCACGCTGGAAATCGCGCTCCAGAGACCGCACTGGGCTACCTGACTGCGGGTCAGCTGCCTGAAGGGGTTTGGAAACAGCGAGAGCTTCTGCTTGCTGTCGGGCGCAATCCAGGATTCGTTGGGTTCATCCTTGGCAAATTGCTTCCGGCGGCTGGGGATCAGAGCGCCGAACAGCTCATAAATCATCGGTCCGATGGTGATACCCATAAAAATAGAGGTGAACACCGTGGATCCATGGCCTTCAACGGCAATACGCTGGAGCGCCTGTATGAAAATTGCAAACGGAATGATGGCGGCGATGGCGCCCCAGCGTGCGGGGGAGATGTAAGCCACCAATACCGCGCAGACAGTGAAAATTAACCCGGAGTGAGACGCGATGATGCCGCCCAGAGGCGACAGCAGCAGTGCCACGACAATGGCGATGGGCAGGACGAAAATCGTACCCACCACGGAACCGGCCGCCATTTTGCGCATGGCCATGTGGGGAACACCCAGCCGCTTCGCAATCACGCAGCTTTGCACCAGGGGGACGGCCATGGTGCTTCCGGGAAGGCCGGTCATTGCAGTGGGAATGGTATGGGAGCACTGCATGGCGACAATGATGCCCACCTCCCATGCGATGAGAACCCCCGCTGGAGCGCCTGCCAACACCAAGATAATGGTGGTCGGAACCATGGTGGCGGTTTCGTCCGTGCCGGGAATGATGCCCACGATCGTATACAGGAAGCCGCCCGCGACCGCGGCGACGATGGCAAGTAAAATTGTTGTCATATTACTTTTCCTCCGCTTTTCCCTGATTTACAGCGTCTTTTTCTTTCGCCTTTACCCGGTATTCCGGCTTAAAGTTGGGAGAATTCTCCGGGATGAGGGCCAGCAGGGAATAGAGCTCAAAGCTCTCCATCTCCCGGACGACCTCCGGTGAAACCGTACGCAACGCGTCAATTTCCTCCTCCAATGTCATGCCGGCCGCATGTAGAATTTCCTCAACATCCTCAGCCGACGCATCCACCAGAATGCGTCGCTTTGGCTTAAACAGGGCGCCGGAAATAAAGGCGCCGGCAAAAGTGCCCACAATGCCAATCAGCAGCGCATATCCCTTGGCGAGTTCGGGGTTCAGATTTCCGTGACTCAGAAAAAAAGCCCGACCCGCCAAAAAAAACGCCATGGAGGTAATGATGCAAATGACCGAGGAGGCAGCCAGTTCCTTGGGGACAACAGTGTCTCCCCAGACTTCCATGTACTTTCCAACCGGTTGTTTTTGTTTAGGCATATTGCTCTCCTTCCCAGTTGGGGTGCGCCTCCGTTTTCCGTGGCGCATCCCGCATTGATTTAAAGCATACCTGCCAGAATTTCCTTAGCGAACTCAACTGAAATTTTCTGGGCAGCAATCATCTTTGCAACCACCTCATCCAATTGCCCTTCCGTAGCGCCGGCCACGGTGGCAAGGTTGCGGGCATGAAGCTTCATGTGGCCCTTCTGGATTCCGTCGGTGGCAAGCGCCCGCAGGGCGGCAAAATTCTGCGCCAGTCCCACGGCGGCGATGACCTGCGCCAGCTCCGCGGCGGTGGTCACGCCCAAAAGCTTGACGCATGCCTGCGCGGCGGGGTGGATCTTCGTGGCGCCGCCCACCAGTCCCACGGGGGTAGGCAGCTCAATGGAGCCGGTGAGATCTCCGTTTGCATCCTTCTCCCAGCGGGTCAAAGAGGTATAGCGGCCGCCCCGGGCGCAATAGGAATGTACACCGGCCTCAATACCGCGCCAGTCATTGCCCGTTGCGACGATGACGGGATCAATTCCGTTCATAATGCCCTTGTTGCTAGTGGCTGCCCGATAGGGGTCCGCCGTCGCAAAGGCGTAGGCCGCCACAACGCCGTCCACCACGTCCTCGCCGCCAATGGCCTCTTTGGTAAATTTCGCGGTGGCGCGAGCCAGACGGTGATCCGCCAGATTGGAGAGAATCCGAAGCTTCACTGTGCCGCCTGTAAGCCGCTCAATGGTAGGAGCGACGGCCTCCGCCATAGTGTTTACAGCGTTGGCGCCCATGGCGTCGCCGGTGTCCACCAGCAGATGCGTTACCACCATAGGACCAATTTCAGAATCCACGATGCGCACTTCCAGATCCTTTGCGCCGCCGGTAATTTTCACCAGCACAGGGTCCTTGGCGTTGGCAATGTCCAGAATTTCCTGC
This sequence comes from Oscillibacter sp. UBA6647, assembly GCA_002455655.1. GTDB lineage: Bacteria > Bacillota > Clostridia > Oscillospirales > Oscillospiraceae > Oscillibacter. Next base: position 23,096 of record DKLF01000020.1, read on the forward strand.
TTGTGGTGCAGGATAATCTGGCGGGCAAAAAAGGGATTTGCCACGCCGATGCACTGGACCTGGGAAATCATGATGTTGCCGGTATAGCTGGTGGTGAAGCCGCCGGCCTCCCGGGCCATTTTCGCCGCGTTGGACGCGGCGGCCACAACGGAGGCCTCTTCCACCACCATGGGGATGATATACTCCTTGCTGTTGATGAGGAAGTTCATCGCCACACCAATGGGCAACTGATAGGTTCCGATGACGTTTTCAATCACATGATTCGCCGTTTCCAGACTCAGTGCGCCGGGATTGGTCAGGCGGCTCAGCTCTTCCTCCGTCAAACCGGAAAACTCTGCCGCCTCCGCGGCTCTCTCCTGAACCGACAGCTTATGGAATCCGGGATATTGATTTGTTTTCATTGGAAACACTCCTTTCAAAAATCAGGGCTTTTCCGCAGCCTGTATTTACCAGTTGGTGTTTACCTTCATCCGCATGAAGGCGGACCCCATGGACTTCCCCAAACTGTCCAGCCGCAGGGAATGGGTGGCGCCGCCGCCCAGCGCGTGCTTCATCACAAAGTTCATCCCGTGGAGGGTATCCACATCGTAGCGGGTGATCTCGCCCTTTACCATGCCGCCAAAGTAGTCCCGGACCCGCTCCACGGTAAGAATGCGCTTGAGATATTCGTAGTCCTTGGGGTCCCGCGCGAAAATACACACGTTGCTGGTGTCGCCCTTGTCCCCGCTGCGTCCGTGGGCCAGCGTGTTCAGATAGACCGTTGCCATATCACTTCACCTCCAGAATGTGAGATTCCAGCCGAACTGCGTCTCTGGGAATCAGCGTGGGCCACAGGCCAATCACGTCGGTGACGTGGGCGCGGCCGCCGAAGAAGGAGGCGCCCGGCGGGCCGTTGAGCTGCAAAGGGCTGATCTCCGGAATGATGAGCTGCGCGTCCTTTTTCTCCTTGGTGCGAATGGCGATGCGGAGGACCACCTCATTCATGCGGCGGATCAGGTCTTCGTCCACCTCCGCCACGTCCAGATGCAGGGCGTTGAGGCCTACATAGTCAATCCGCAGGTCCTCGTACCGCATCCCTTTGCGCTCCATCTTTTTCATCAGGATATCTGCGGCGTACTGCGCCTTCTCATAGGCGTCGGGCCAGGCGAAGGACAGATAGGTGACTACCTTGTATCCGGCGTGATAGCCCAGACACAGCTTCAATTGGTCCGGCTTTGCTTTGCCCTTCACGCCGCCCACCCGCACGCGGTTGTCGCCGCTCTGGGTGAGGGCGGCATGGCTGATATCCACCGTGACGTCGGGCGTGATATAGTTGGCAGGGTCGTGGACCTCGTACAGGAACTGCTCCTTGCAGGACTGCTCGGAAATCAGTCCGCCGCAGTCGGGCGCTTTGGTGATGTGGAAGTCGCCCTCCGTCAGCTCTGCAATCGGGAACCCCAGCCGGTCCATGTCCGGAACGCCGCGCCAGTCGTACTCGAAGTTGCCGCCGGAGCCCTGTCCGCCGCACTCCAGCAGGTGTCCGGCCATGATGCCCCGGGCCAGATTATCCAGATCGTCGTCTTTCCAGCCAAACTCATACGCCAGAGGCGCAAGAAACATGGCGCTGTCCGCCGCCCGTCCCGTGAGCACCGTGTTTGCTCCCTGCGCAAGACAGTCCATAATAGGCTCCCGCCCAAAATAGACGTTGGCGTTCACCAGTTTATCTTTGATCTCATTGAAATCGCCCACGTCGTCCATGTTTTTAAACTCGCAGCCGTCTGCAATCATTTTGGGGATTTCGTCCAGCAGATCGTCGCCGGTGACATACCCGATTTTATAGCCGTGCATTTCCTGCTCCTCCGCCACGGCTCTCAGCGCTTCCACCGCACCGGGAATGTTCATGCCTCCGGCGTTGGTGATAATGCCGATTTTCTTTTCATAGGACTCTCTGCCAACCTCTTTCATCAGGCTGATAAAGTCCCGGGCGTAGCCGGCGGCGGAGTTTTTCATCTTCTGGCGCTGCATAATGGATAGCGTCAGCTCCGCCAGATAGTCGCAGGCCATATAATTCAGGTTTCCGTGCCGAATCATGTGGATGGCCGCGTCCGGGCTGTCGCCCCAGAAACCCTGACCGCCGCCAATGGATATTTTCTTCACGTCCTAACATCTCCTTCTATTTTTGTTCGTGAAATACAATTTCCTCAACACCTTGATTATAACA
>DKLF01000021.1 GCA_002455655.1 Oscillibacter sp. UBA6647
TCTGGCGGGGGTGCGGATGCTTTCCAAGGTTTTTGGGAAGAGTTCCCGAAAATGGAAGCGTCAGTTCAGCTTGGTAATTCCGTCAATCGCCAGAGAGAAGGACGGCGCGGACTGGAAGTAGGACTCGTGATAGTAGCCGTCGATGATGGCCTCGTCCGCGTCGGGGACGAAATCGCCGTCGGTATCGGTGGCGAAGGCATTGGTGACGGGCTTGCCGTCCACGGTGAAGTTGGCGGTATCAAACACGTGCAAAGAGCCGTCCTTGATGGCGGCAATGGCCGCATCAACGGCTTCCTGCGTGCCGGGGGCGCAGGCGGTGCCAAGCTGAGAAAGCATCACGCCGCCTTCAGCGTAGCCGTTGCAGTAATCGGTTTCAAGCTTGCCGCCTTCCATGGCGGTGCGGATAATCTCCTCATAGGCGACCTCCCAGTTGTTCTGGGGAGAGGTCAGCGCCACGTCGGGAGCAACGGAGAGCATATCCACATTGTAGCCCACGGAATAGACGTTGGTGTTGCCCTTGTCGTGGGCGGCCTGCACGGCGGAGGGAGCGCCGGTGGAGTCGGCGTGCTGGCCGATGATGACGCAGCCGCGGCTGATCAGCGCGTTGGCGGCCTCGCCCTCGGCCTTGATGTCAAACCAGGAGTTGGTGAAGGTCACGTCCATGTGAGCGTCGGGCACGATGGAACGGATGCCCAGGAAGAACGCGGTGTAGCCGGAAACCACCTCGGCGAAGGGATATGCGCCGACGTAGCCGATGTAAGGATCGGTCACGGAGCCAGCATCCATCATCTCCTTGAGTTTCATGCCAGCCACGATGCCGGAGACATAGCGGGCCTCGTAGATGTTGTCAAAGAAGTTGGCAAAATTGGTCATGCCCGCAGTTCTGGCGTGGGTGCCGGTGGCATGGGCAAAGTAGACGTCGGAATATTCCGAAGCGGCCTGCATGAGATACGTCTCATGGCCGAAGGAATTTGCAAAGATGATCTTGCAGCCCTGCTCCGCCAGATCGACGGCGGCGTCGTAGCACTTTTCATCCTCGGGAACGGTATATTTGAAAATCAGGTTTTCACTGGGAATGCCCAGCGTTTCGCAGGCTGCCTTGATGCCCTCCATATGGGCAAAGGTGTAGCCCTCGTTTTCGTCGCCGATCAGAATCGCGCCGACCTTGAAATCGCTGGTGGAGGTGTCGCTGCCGGAAGCGGAACCCTGGGAAGCGCCAGAGCTGCTGGGAGTGCCGGAATTGCCGCAGGCGGCCAGACTCATCATCATGACGGCCGACAGCAGCATTGCAAGAAACTTCTTCATTCTGTTATCCTCCTTATTTTGTTCGAAAACCAAAGTGTGGATGGTTTTCCACAAATCATATCATACAGGGTTCACTTTTAAATTTCAATCCAAAATTTGATATTTGTCAAAGTTTTTACTTATGCTTTTGCGTAAACTGAAAAATCTGGATAATATGGCAAAGGCCCGTGCCCAAGAGGTATCTTCCGGACACGAACCTTTGTGCAAAATCGACAGAAAATCACTGACGGATGGCGGTTCCGGTCTTTCCGGCAATGCCGTCCCGGGCCTTTTCCAAAAGGGTAATCAGGGCGGTGCGGCCCGCCTTGGATTCGGCAAATTTCACGGCTGCCTGCACCTTGGGAAGCATGCTGCCGGGGGCGAACTGGCCCTCCTGCTCATAGACACGGGCCTGCTCGGGAGTCATGGAGTCCAGCCACTTCTGGTCGGGCTTTCCGAAGTTGACGGCAACCTTCTCAACGGCGGTGAGGATGATGAGACTGTCGGCGTCCAGCTCCTCAGCCAGCAGCTCGGAGGCAAAGTCCTTGTCGATGACCGCGCCCGCGCCCCGGAGGTGGTTTCCCTCACGGATGACGGGGATGCCGCCGCCGCCGCAGGCCACCACGATCTGCCCCGCGTCCGACATGGCGCGGATGGTTTCAATTTCAATGATGGAAACCGGTCTGGGAGACGCCACGCAGCGCCGCCAGCCCCGGCCCGCATCCTCCATCACCGCGTTGCCCCGACGGCGCATTTCCTCGGCCTCGGCTTCGGTCATAAACGCGCCGATGGGCTTGGTAGGCTTCTGGAAGGCGGGGTCCTCCCCGTTGACTTCCACCTGCGTGAGGACGGTGGCCACGGGCTTGTTCATACCGCGGTTCAAAAGCTCTTCCCGCAGGGAATTTTGAAGATCGTATCCGATGTAGCCCTGACTCATGGCGGTGCACACTGACATGGGCGCCATGGGGTGGGAGGGATCCTCACGGGAAAGGGTGGTCATGGCCACGTTGATCATACCAACCTGAGGCCCGTTGCCGTGGGCGATGACCACCTGATGGCCCTCTTCAATCAGGTCCACAATGGCCTTTGCCGTCTGCTTCACGGCGACCATCTGCTCCGGCAAATTATTGCCCAGCGCGTTTCCGCCCAGCGCAATCACGATTTTTTTCGGCATAAAAATACCCCTCAAATAAAAGTAATGGTGGCGGCGGCATAGCCGCCGCCACACAGTCGGAAAGGTTCCAGCGGGAAATACCGGGTCGGGCGGTCCTCCGGACCCGGTATGGATACGTCTTAGAACAGCTTGCGCTTGCTGTCGGCCATGTCCAGCGCCATCAGAGCGGAGGCGGGGTCCTTCACCTTGCTCATCATGATCATGGCGGCGATGACATAGGGCTTGAAGCTGGCCTGCTTATACAGGGGCACCAGATACCGGTCGAACACAGAGGCGTCCACCTCGCCCTCGGGGCAGGAAAGACCGGAGATATCGGCGGGCAGGCAGTGCAGATACAGGGCCTTGCCGTCCTTGGTCTTCTTCATCATTTCCTCAGTGCAGGCCCAGTCCTTGTGCAGGGCATTCTGCGCGAGAAGCTTTTTCTCCAGATCGCTGATACCGGCGGTGTCGCCCGCCTGATACAGCTTTGTACGCTGCTCCATGGCGGCGAAAGGAGCCCAGGATTTGGGATACACGATGTCCGCGCCCTGGAAGGCCTCGCCCATGGAAGCGACCTTCTGGAAGGAGCCGCCGGTGGCGGATGCGTTCTTGCGGGCAATCTCCTCCACCTCGGGCATCACGTCATAGCCCTCGGGATGGGCCAGAACCACGTCCATGCCGAAGCGGGTGAACAGGCCGATGACACCCTGAGGAACGGAGAGGGGCTTGCCGTAGGAAGGAGAATAGGCCCAGGTCATGGCGACTTTTTTGCCCTTGAGGTTCTCCACGCCGCCGAACTGGTGGATGACGTGCAGCATATCCGCCATGCACTGAGTGGGATGGTCCACGTCGCACTGGAGGTTCACCAAGGTGGGCTGCTGCTCCAGAATCCCGTCCTGATAGCCTTCCTTCACGGCGTCCATGAAGGTCTTCTGATACTTGTGGCCCTCGCCGATGAACATATCGTCCCGGATGCCGATGACATCGGCCATGAAGGACACCATGTTGGCCGTCTCGCGGACGGTTTCGCCGTGGGCGATCTGGGAGGTCTTCTCGTCCAGATCCTGAACCTCAAGGCCCAACAGGTTGCAGGCGGAGGCAAAGGAGAAGCGGGTGCGGGTGGAGTTGTCCCGGAAGATGGAGATGCCGAGGCCGGAGTCGAACACGCGGGTGGATTTGTTCCGCTCGCGCAGGTCCCGCAGCGCGTCGGCCACGGTGAAGATGGCCTCCAGCTCCTCGTCGGTCTTGTCCCAGGTCCAGTAAAAATCGTTCTTGTACATATTGTTGGTGTGCAGGTGCTCCAGATGCTTAGCCAGTTCGATGGTCTTGGACATATCCATAACTCCTTCTCAAATCAAAAAGTCAGTCCCTGTATTGAAAACAGGGTATCCTGCGAACATGAGGGGAAATTCTTACTTAATATCGTTGTTGGTCTTCCCGCCGCGGTACACGCTCACGTCCTCGGTGCCCTTGCCCTTATAGAGGGAGGGAACGGCGGCATACATGGCGGCGCAGGCGACCAGATCCTCTTTCCAGGTGACCTCGTTGGGGGCGTGGGCCTGAGACTCCGCGCCGGGGCCAAAGCCCACGCAGGGGATGCCGTACCGGCCCTGAATGGAAACGCCGTTGGTGGAGAAGGTCCACTTGTCGATCAGGGGCGCCTTGCGCTTTTCAAGGGCAAGCTCGGAGGAAGTGGGGGTGCCCACGCGCTTGTCGCCGTACAGGCCCTTGTGCGCGTCCACCAGCGCCTGAATGTGGGGAGCGGTTTCCTTGTTGATCCAAGTGGGGAAGTAGCACTCCGTCTCATACTTCAGGCCGGTCCACGCGGGACGGTCGTACATATACATGGAAACCTTCACGTCCTTGCCGTACTTCTTCACGGCGGGCAGATCCTCAATCTCCTTGATGCAGGAGTCCCAAGTCTCGCCGGCGGTCATGCGGCGGTCCAGAGACACGGCGCAGCTATCCGCCACGGCGCAGCGGCTGGGAGAGGTGAAGAAAATCTCGGACACGGTGACGGTGCCGCGGCCAAGGAACTGCGCATCCTCATAATGCTCGGGGTTGAAGGAGGGGTTGAGCATCTTCACAAGACCCTTGATCTCGTTGGAGGGGCCGTCGCCGTTTTCGTTCAGAGAGCGGACGTCCTGAAGGATGTCGGCCATCTTGAAGATGGCGTTGTCGCCGCGCTCGGGGGCGGAGCCGTGGCAGCTTACCCCGTGCACATCCACGCGAATCTCCATACGGCCCCGGTGGCCGCGATAGATACCGCCGTCGGTAGGCTCGGTGGAAATCACGAACTCGGGCGTAATTTTATCCTCGTTGTGGATATACTGCCAGCAAAGGCCGTCGCAATCCTCTTCCTGCACCGTGCCGGTGACGAGAACCGTCACGTCTTCGGGGATCAGGTTCATATCCTTCATAATCTTCGCGCCGTAGACAGAGGAGACGATGCCGCCCTCCTGATCGCTGCCGCCCCGGCCGCCGATTTCGGTTTCGTTCTCATAGCCCTCGTAGGGGTCGAACTTCCAGTTTTCCCGGTTGCCGATGCCCACGGTGTCGATATGCGCGTCATAGGCGATGATCTTCTCACCGTTGCCCATCCAGCCCAGCACGTTGCCCTCGCCGTCAATCTCCACCTTGTCAAAGCCAACCTTCTCCATCTCTGCGGCGATGCGGCGGATGACGCCCTCTTCGTTGGAGCTCTCGCTGGGAATTGCGATCAGATCCCGCAGGAATCTGGTCATATCGGCTTCATAGCCCTTTGCAGCGGATTTGATTGCATCGAAATTCATTTTGCGACCTCCTGTAAAAATATATTAAAAAAATTAACACGATTTGGACTGTGCCGTCCCTTTTTCTATCCCCATCATAGCATAAGAAACGCAGATGTCAAACAAAAAATGAGAAAACCTAAAAAATTTTCTGTAAACAGGTTGATTTCTGCACAAAGTATGGTATGATGAGTCTGTTAATACAGGAACTTTTGCCTGAAAAGGCAGGTTCCGGAGGAGGGATAGCGCACGGAAAGCGGAAAACTGGAGATGCTCAGTCAGATCGCCGCGGGAATCGCCGCGCAGTTCGGAAGCGACTGCGAGGTGGTGGTGCACGACTTGAGCCGACACCCGGATCACAGCATTGTTGTCATTGAGAACGGACATGTTTCCGGACGGAAGGTGGGAGACGGCGCGTCCTATGTTGTGCTGGAGCAAATCGTCCAGTCGGACGCCCAGCCCAAGGACCAATACTGTTATCTGACCCGCACGCCGGACGGGAAGATTCTCAAGTCCTCCACAATTTATATCCGGGGGGCCCACAAAAAGGTGGCGGCGATTCTTGCCATCAACTTCGACGTGTCAAAGCTCTTGATGGTGGAGGATGCGGTGCATTCTCTCACCAACGTTCCCGGCCCGCAGCCGGCGGAGCCGGAGCGGATTGTCAACATCAACGACCTTTTGGAGGAGCTGATCAGCCAATCGGTTGCGCTGGTGGGAAAGCCGGTGGCGCTGATGACCAAGGACGACAAGGTGAATGCTATCCGCTTTCTCAACGAAAACGGCGCGTTTCTCGTCACCAAGTCCGGCGACAAGGTGGCAAAATACTTCGGCATCTCAAAGTATACCTTATATTCTTATATCGATGATTCAAAAACATCAGGAGGTAAAGAACTATGATTGATTTGACCAAGAATCCCCAGGGACTGGCCCATAACATTGAAAAGGCAAAGGAAAACGGCGTGGTTATCCCCACCGTGGCCCAGATGCAGCATCCCGAGACGATTCCTGAGAAGATTCAGGCGAAGCTGAAAAACCTGGGTATGTGGGACGTGGACCCCATGAACCTGTTCCGCATCACATGGAAGAACGAAGCCAAGGAGAGCGGCGGACTGTTCCAGGCCGCTCCCAACTATGTGGAGCTGCCCTCCTCCCTCACCGGCGTGCCCTGCCGCATTGTTGCCATGGCGGGCAAGTGGTTCCCCACCGGCTGCCACAAGGTGGGCGCTTCCTTCGGCTGCCTTGCCCCCCGCCTTGTCACCGGCCAGTTTGACGCCACCCATCACAAGGCCGTTTGGCCCTCCACCGGCAACTACTGCCGCGGCGGTGCGTTCAACTCCAAGCTGCTGGCCTGTGAGAGCGTTGCCATCCTCCCCGCCGAGATGAGCAAGGAGCGGTTTGACTGGCTGAAGACCATCGCCGGTGAAATCATCGCCACCCCCGGCTGCGAGTCCAACGTCAAGGAGATTTTCGACAAGACTTGGGAGCTGAAGCAGGACCCCCAGTATATGGTCTTCAACCAGTTTGAGGAGATGGGCAACCCCCTGTGGCACTACAACGTCACTGGCAACGCGCTGGCTGACCTGTACGAGTCCATCAAGCGCCCCGGCGACAACTTCGCGGGTGCGTGCTTCACCTCCGGCTCCGCCGGCACCATGAGCGCGGGCGACCTGCTGAAAGACAAGTATCCCCGGCTGAAGCTGGGCGTGGGCGAGGCGCTCCAGTGCCCCACCATCCTGAACAACGGCTTCGGCGGTCACCGGATCGAGGGCATCGGCGACAAGCACATCCCCTGGATTCACAACGTGAAGAACACTGACATGGCCATCGCCATTGACGACGAGGATTCTCAGCGTCTGCTGCGCCTGTTCAACACCGAGGATGGCAGGAAGTATCTGAAAGAAGAGCTGAAGCT
>DKLF01000103.1 GCA_002455655.1 Oscillibacter sp. UBA6647
TTTTGGAAAAGCTTTCTCATATCCCGGGAAAGCCCGGTATTATACAGGCACCTTGCTTTAAAGAGGTCCCTTGCGCCGGGTTCCACACTCCGGCGGACCGCCTGCTTCCATAGCTTGTCCCGCAGCTTTTCCTGGTGTGCTATCCTCTGCAACTCACAAGAATCCTGTGAACAATTCCAAAATATCACAAGTAGCATGTTTTGTCAAGGCATATTTTACAAGTTTCCTGTTTTTCGCAATTGACAAAGCCAAAAAATAACGATAGGATAAAGCAAAGTTTAATTTTGTCCAAGAAACTGCAGGGAGGCGCACCACATGGGGTTTGGAGAACGGCTGCGGGAGCGGAGAGAAGAATTGAATATGTCCCGTCGGGAGCTGGCCGAGGCGCTGGGCGTGACGGTTTCCGCCATTGGCAATTACGAAACGGGAATCAGCTTTCCCAAGGAAGAGGTGCTCCTGCGCCTGTTTGACAGCCTGCGGGTGGACCCCAACACGCTGTACCGGGACCACTTCCGGGGCGGAAAGAGCGTTTTAAGCCACGATGAGCGGGAGGTCTTAGACCAGTACCGAAGTCTTTCCGCCGTGGGGCGGGACACGGTGCGCTCCGTGCTGGGGGCGCTGTGCCAGTATCAGGACGAACTGGAGCTTGCCCGGCCCCAGCTTGCCGAGCGGCGCATTCCCCTGTATTGCAGCCCGGCGGCGGCAGGCTTTGCCGCGCCGGTGTTTGGTGAGGATTTCGATTATGTTTCCGTGGGCGGGGACGTACCGCCCGCGGCGGAGTTTGCCGTGCACATCCGGGGCAACTCCATGTCCCCCTGGATTGCCGACGGGGCGGTGGTCTATGTGAACCGGGACCCGCTGCAAGCGGGGGACATCGGTATTTTCTGCGTGGACGGGGAAATGGTGTGCAAGCAGTATTACCGGGACCCCATGGGGACGGTGTACCTGTTCTCCCTGAACCGGGCCCGTGCGGACGCGGACGTGGTACTCACCGCCGACAGCGGGCAGACGCTGGTGTCCTTTGGCCGCGTGATGATGCATAAGCTGCCCTTGCCGAAGCGGGGTGGATAACCCGCGGCATGTTCCACCCGGCTGCTTGTTGTGCCGCCGAAACGCAGCGTGCGTGCATGGAGGTGAATGATGAGCTGTTTGACGACATTGACCCGGGCGTTCCTTACGCGGTCGCTTCGTCCATTCCGGTTTCTAAACGAATATGACGAAGCGATTCCCTTTGCTGAAAGCCGAAGGCTGGGCCTGTATGTCCATATTCCCTTTTGCAGGCAGCTTTGCTCCTTCTGCCCCTATTGTAAGGAGCTGTATGATGAGGCACTGTGCGATGCATATATCGACTGCCTTCTTCGGGAGATCCATCTGGTATGCGGGCAGACGCAGGAGAAAAAGCAGGCCACCAGCCTGTATTTCGGCGGCGGAACACCTGCGCTTGCCGTCCAGCGGATCGGAGAAATTGTGTCCGCTCTGCAAGAGCATTTCATCATTACGGAGGGCATTGGTCTGGAACTTCACCCGGACAATGTGAACGTGGAGACGCTTTCAGCTCTGCGTGAAGCGGGCGTTACGAAAATCAGCATCGGGATTCAGTCCTTCGGGGATAAATTTCTGGGGATTTTGGGGCGCAAGCGCTTTGACCCGGAGCGTCTTTCTGCCGCTCTGCGGGCCGTTCCCTTTGAAACCGTGTCCATGGATTTTATTTTTGCCCTGCCTGGGCAGACGGCGGAAGACCTAAAGGCGGATATCGCCACCGCCTTTTCCATCGGGGCAAACCATGTGGCCATCTATCCCTTTATTGACTTTGCCTTCACCGGCTCCACCGTCAAGCCCATGGGCAAACAGGAAAAGCGGCGACTGCTGGACGACATCACCCGGTATTGCGTATCCATGGAATACCGGCGGGAGTCCATCTGGACCTTTTCCGCCACGCCGGGGGCATGCTATTCTTCCATGACCCGGGAAAATTTCTTAGGCTTTGGCTGCTCCGCCACCACGCTGCTAAAAAATCAGTTCAAGGTCAACACCTTTTCCGTGGCAGAATACCGCAGAAGAATTGAGAGCGACACACTGCCCACTTCACTGACCCTGCGCTTCACAACCCGCCAGCGAATGCTTTATTACCTGTTTTGGACTGCCTATGGCACAGAGGTAGACCCCAAGGGATTTGAAGAATTTTTTGGCGTGCCGCTGAACAAGGTCTACGGCTTTGAGTTCTGGCTTGCGAAAAGGCTGGGCTTTGCCACGGAGGAACACGGAATTTTCCGCATGACGCTGAAGGGCGCGTTTTACTATCATTACTACGAAAATTACTACACGCTGGCCTACATCGATAAAATGTGGGGCATTCTCCGCAGGGAGGCCTTCCCAAAGGAAATCGTTTTGTAATTGGATATAAAAAGGCCCCGGACGCTATCACGCGTCCGGGCCTTTTATGTTGCCGGAACCTTTCAGACAGGCATTTATTCGGTTACCCTTCCGTATACGGAGCCATGGTCAAGCGGATAAAATAGCCCCGGTCATGGTCGCAGGCAGGGCATTTTTCCGGGGCGGTCTTCCCGGTGAAGACATAGCCGCAGTTCAGGCACATCCAGCCGCATTCCACGTCGGCCACGAACAAACGCTCCCGTTCCAGCAGGTCCGCCAGCAGTTCAAATCGGTCGGCGTGGGTTTTCTCAATGGCCGCGATGCGGGAGAAGGAGTCCGCAATGCGGGAAAAGCCCTCTTTTTTCGCAATTTCCGCAAAGGCGGGATAGGCGTCGCCAAATTCCTCCAGCTCGTTGTGCCGCGCCATCCGCAAAAGCGCCGCCATGTCCTGCGCCGCGTCCACGGGATACCCGCCGTCAATTTGCACCGTCTCACCGGAAAGCTCTCCCAGATGCTTGTAGAACACCTCCGCGTGCTCTTTTTCCTGATTCGCGGTAAACAGAAACGCCGCCTCGATGACGTGCAGACCCTGCTTCTTCGCCTGAGACGCCGCAAACGTATAGCGGTTGCGGGCCTGACTTTCTCCCGCGAAGGCCCGCATCAGGCTGATTTTTGTTTCGCTGTTTTTCAAATCCATAAAATAGGCCGCCCCCTTTGTGCCAGCTTGCGCAAAGAGGGCGGTTTTATTCGGATTTTAAAAAAACAGGCCGGTCGGTACGAAGATATTCTCCTTCGGAATCCGCTGCCAGTCAAATTCCGCCAGCAGACTTTCCGGGGTCCGGGACCTGGCGGAGGGATTCAGCCCCGCAAGATACGCGAGCTTTCCGATAAGCTCCTTCGGTGTGCTTCGGGAAAGCAGCGCATCCAAACTCAAATCCCCGTCCCGCTTGCTCAGCCGCCGCCCGTCGGGCGACAGCAGCAATGGCACATGGTAAAATTTCGGCGGCGTCAATCCCAGCAGCTCGTAAAGATACAACTGCCGGGGCGTGGAGGCCAGCAGGTCGCTCCCCCGCACCACCTGCGTAACCTGCATGGCCGCGTCGTCCACCACCACCGCAAGCTGATAGGCCCAAAGTCCGTCAGACCGACGGAGGAGAAAGTCTCCGCAGCCCCGGGCCAAATTTTCAGAGTACGGGCCAAGATGCCCGTCTTCAAACGCGATTTCCCGGTCCGGAACCCGCAGGCGATCAGCGGGAGGACGCGTTTCGACCCGCCCCGCCGCCTGATCGGGCGTTAATCCCCGGCAGGTGCCGGGGTAAATTGTCTGCCCATCCTCTCGGTGCGGGGCGGAGGCGGTATGAAGCTGGGCACGGGTGCAAAAGCAGGGATATACCAGTCCTTTTTCCCGCAGCGTTTCCAGCGCGGCGGCATAGCGCGCTCCCCTCCGGCTCTGGTAATAGGGTCCGTCTGGCCCGCCCGTGCTGCCCCCCTCGTCCCAAAAAAGGCCCAGCGCACGGTAGTCCTCCTCCAACTGGTCCGCACAGGCCCGGGTGCAGCGCCCCGTGTCCAAATCCTCAATCCGCAAAACAACCTGCCCCCCGGCGGATTTGGCGGAGAGCCACGCCAGAAGGCTTGTAAACAGATTCCCCAGATGCATCCGCCCGCTGGGAGAGGGCGCAAATCGGCCCCGTTCAGCCCCGTTCGTCATATAAGCCTGCGCAGGTCCGCCGTGAGACGGCCGCGTTCAATCCTGACCACGGCATAGGTGGGTCGTCCCCAATAGCCGATACTGCCGGGATTCAGCAAAAGAGACTCCCCCACCCATTCCTGCGTGGGAACATGGGTGTGCCCAAAGCACAGCAAATCCGCCTTGTGCTCCCGGGTGGCATATCCCACGTCCATCAGTCCTTCCTTCACCCGGCAGGTGTGCCCGTGGCAAAGAAGTATCCGCTTGCCCTCCAGCTCAAAAAGCTTCATAGGCGGCTCTTCCGGGCGGAAGTCGCAGTTGCCGGGGACCTGTTCCAGCGGAATATCCGGAAACATGTCCCGGAGGTGCTCCGCATCCCGCCAGCCGTCTCCCAGATGGAAGATGCGCTCCGGCCTCTCCCGCTCCAAAGCGGTCACCATATGCTCCACGTTGCCGTGGGAATCGGAGAATACCAGTATCTTCATAGAGTTCCGTCCTTCGGTTTTGATGCCGACAGTATACCCCCTACACGGCAATTTGGCAACCAAATTCGCTTTTCTTCCGCGAAACAACGGGCCTTTTCCCTTCGCGCCGGCGGCGGACGCAAACCTTGCTACCGTCTTGCATGAAGCAGCAAAACATGATAGAATTTTGTGGAACGGAGGCGAGAAATTTTTGTATCGTTATATTTTTCTGGATTTAGACGGAACGCTGACGGATTCCAAGGAAGGCATTCTGAATTCCTTGCGCTATGCGTTTGAAAAGCTTGGCAAAATCCCTCCCGGCGAGGACACGCTGATCAAGTTTATCGGCCCGCCTTTGCAGGAAACCTTTATGGAGCTGTGCGGCTTTACGGCGGAGCAGGCGTTTGCGGCGGTGGAGATGTTCCGCGAACGATATGAGCCCATAGGAAAATTTGAAAATGCGGCAACTCCGGGAATGCCGGAGTTGTGCGGACGTTTGAAGGAAGCGGGGTACGTGCTGGCGCTGTCCTCCTCCAAGCCGGAAAAGCTGTGCGTGGATATCTGCCAGCGGTTTGGCTACACGCCGTCTCTCAGCGTCATCGCAGGCAGTCCCCTCCATGGGGACCACACGAAGGCCGACGTAATTCGGGACACCTTCCGCCGCCTGAATCTGAGTGAAGCGGACCGGCCAGACATTCTGATGGTGGGCGACCGGAAATACGACGTGCTGGGCGCGAAGGAGTGTGGCATAGACTGCGTAGGCGTGGAGTTTTTTGGCTATGCCGCCCCCGGCGAGCTGGAAAAGGCCGGGGCCGTGGCGGTGGTGCGCTCCGCGGCAGAGCTGGAACAGTTCATTCTGGTGCATTGACTGGGCTTGTGCCCGTTTCTTTTTAATTTTGACCCGCTGAAAAAGCAAATGCTCTTTCAGCGGGTCCTTTGCGGGTTGGAGTCTTCTTTCCGTCTACGAAGCTTGTATTTATTAAAATTTTCTTAATTTTGTAAATATTTGTTACTAAATTTTCTCTTTTGCTTTACAATCGCCTGCAAACCCGCGTATAATGCTATTTGGTATTTCTTGCGTTTTGGCGAAAATGCCTTGATTGCATGTATAAATCATATAAAGCGGAGGACGCCGCTGTGCGGGCCGTGTTCTATAAGGAGAATCACACATGAGACGAATGAAGCGATGGGCGGCTCTGGCGCTGTCCGCCGCGCTGTGCGCCGGAATCCTGAGCGGCTGCGGCAAGGAAGAAGCCCCATCCATTTTGCCGGTGTCCGTGGGAAACGGAGTGACCACCTTTGACCCGGCCTATGTTACCACCGACGCGGACAACACGATAGCCCTCAGCCTTTACGAACCGCTGATGCGCATGACCTGCGACGGCGACGGCAACACCACAGCGACCGAGGGCATGGCAAAGTCCGTGGATGTAACGGAGAATTTTGACGGCACGGTGGTCTATAGCTTCCGCCTGCGCAGCGCCCGCTGGTCTGACGGGACAGAGGTGAAGGCGCAGGACTTCGTATACGCCTGGCAGCGCCTTGCAAATCCCCTGACCCTCTCTCCCAATGCGGCGCTTCTGTCCGTGGTGCAGGGCTACGATGCCGTCCGAAACGGGGGAGCCCCGGAGGAGCTGGCCGTCACCGCGAAAAACGACACCACGCTGGAGGTCGTTCTATCCGGGAAATACGACTGGTTTTTGACCGGCGTGTGCTCTTCCCCCGCCACTGTCCCTTTGCGGCAGGACGTGGTGCAGTCCCTGAAGGAGAAGGCGCAGGCCGCCTCCGAAACCGCCGGAGAAGACGCCGCGCCCCTGAAGTGGTGGTATGACCCCACCCTGCTTGTCACCAACGGAGCCTATCATGCTTCCGCCTATCAATCGGGGAAAACGCTGGAACTGACCCGCAGCGAGCACTATTACGGCCGGGTGAGAAACGACGGCGTGCGCGTATTCTTTGCCGACAGTCCGGAATCGGCGTGGGCGCTGTATGACGGAGAGACGGTGGATTTGGCATACGCACTGCCTCAGGAACAGGTGGACGCACAGATTGCCCATGGGCAGTCCCTCACACCGGTGCTTACCACCCACACGGTGCTGTTTAACGGGGCTCAGTACCCTCTGGATGACCCTTCATTCCGCAAGGCGCTGACCCTTGCGGTGGACAGGCAGGCCGTGGCCGCCCTTGCAGGCAGCTTTGCCAGCGCGGCGACGGGACTGGTGCCTTACGGTGTGCCCGGCAGCGCGGAGGAGGACTTCCGCACCGAGGGAGGCGACCTTTTAAACTCCTCGGAGGAGGACTATGCAGGCAACTGCGAAAAGGCAAAACAGCTTTTGTCCGGCAGCGGCTATGACAGCGGCGCCAGCAGCTATGTCAGAAACAGCGCTCTGGACTATCTCTATGTGGATGAAGGTCCGGCGGCGGCGATTGCCACCGCGCTGGCGGAGCAGTGGCGCTCCGTGCTGGGGCTGCGCATTCAGCCCCGGGCCGTGACCCGGACGGAGCTGTCCGATGCCCTGCGCACCGGGGAATACGCGCTGGCAGACGTGGACATGTCCGCGTCCGTCAACGACGCGGAGACGTTTCTCGCGCCTTTTTCCAGCAAATCCTCCCTCAACACGGCCCGCTATTCCAGCGGCGCCTATGACACCCTGCTGAAAATCATTGACAGCGCTTCAGACCCGGCGGCACGGATCGCCTGCCTCCACGACGCGGAGGTTCTTCTGCTGGAGGACGCGGCGGTTTCCCCGCTCTACACCACGGGAACGCTGTGGAAACTGCGGGAGGGCTGGTCCGGCCTGTGCCGGGACCCGAGAGGCTGGTTCAGCTTTGCGGGCGTGGCGGCTGTCTCCTGACAGGGCCGGGTATCCCGGTATGAAACTTAAACAGCGTTCGCTGCCAATTGGCGGCGAACGCTGTTTGTCATCTTTTCCTGATTTTCAGGAGTTCTCTTCTCTGTTCTTGTGGGGTTTTG
>DKLF01000154.1 GCA_002455655.1 Oscillibacter sp. UBA6647
CATCGCCGCGCGGAACACCGCGCCTTCGTCTCCGCCGGAGACGGTGAGGGTAAAGAGGTCCGCAAAGGGCGGATAGCGTCGGATACGCCGCAAAGCAATTTCACTGTCGTAAAACCGCTCGTAATCCTGCAACGCGGCACTCTGAATGACTTCGTTGCCGGGGGTGTAGGTTTGAATAACCGCCCGGCCGCTCTTTCCACCCCGGCCAGCCCGGCCTACCACCTGCGTCAGCAGGCTGAACGTCCGTTCGGCGGCGCGGTAATTGTCCAAATACAAAGACGCGTCGGCGCTGAGTACGCCCACCAGCGTCACATTTTCAAAATCAAGACCCTTGGCTACCATCTGGGTTCCCAGAAGAATGGGAATCCGCTCCCGCTCAAAGCGGCTCAGAAGTGTTTCATGATCCCCGCCGGCGGTGTCCGCGTCCATCCGCAGCACGCCCACGCCGGGAAATAAATCCCGCAGTTCCTCTTCCACCCGCTGGGTCCCCGTTCCGATGTGCTTCATAATACCGCCGCACTCAGGGCAAACGTCGCTGGCGGGGCGGGAATGTCCGCAGTAGTGGCACATCAGCCGCCCGTTGGCGGAGTGATAGGTCATGGTAACGCTGCACCTTGGACAGGAAGGAACACTGCCGCATTCGCCGCACACCAGCATCCGGCTGTTGCCACGACGGTTTAAAAAAAGAATGCTCTGCTCTCCCCGCTCCAGATTTTCCTGAAGCTCCTGCCGCAGAGGCCCGCTGAGCGCGCCGGAATTTCCGGCCTTGATCTCCTGCCGCAGGTCCACCACCTGAACGGCGGGCAGGCTCTGTTCGTTGTACCGCCTGCGCAGCAGTTCATGGTGATACTGTCCCTGCTTGGCGCTCCATTCGGTTTCCACCGCCGGGGTGGCGGATCCCAGCACCAGCGCGGCGCCGCTTTGAGCACAGCGGAATTTTGCCACGTCTCGGGTATGATATCGGGGCGCGTTTTCCGATGCATAGCTCCCCTCCTGCTCCTCGTCCATGATGACAAGGCCCAGATCAACCAATGGCGCGAATACCGCCGACCGAGTGCCCAGCACCAGCCGGGCTTCTCCCCTGCGGATGCGCTTCCACTGGTCATACCGCTCCGTCATCCGCAGGGAGCTGTGGAGCATGGCAACCGACCCTCCGAAGTAGGAAGAAAACTTCTCCATCATTTGGGGCGTCAGCACAATTTCCGGAACTAGCACCAGCACGGACCTGCCCTGCTTAAGAACTTCCTGCGCCAAACGGATGTAAATTTGCGTCTTTCCGCTGCCGGTAACGCCTTGTAAAAGCGCCGCCTCGGCTTTTCCGGATTGCGTCAGAGCCAAAATCCGCCCAAAAGCGGATTGCTGCTCGTCGTTCAGGACAATGGGCGGCCCCGGCTCGACCTCTTTCGGCTCCGGAATCCGAAGCCGTTCTTCCTCCGAAAACGCCACAATACCGGACTTCTCCAATCCCTTCAGGGTCTGGACGGAAGCTCCGGTAAAATAACAGATGTCCCGCACCGAAGCCCGGCCGGTGGCGCTCAGCAGCAATACCACCTCGTAGCGCATCGGCGCGGATTTTTTTCTGGGTTCCACCAGAGCCAAAGCTTCTGCTCCGTCCATGGTCAGCTCCGCCATTCGGCGCTGCTTGTCGCTTACGCGCCGGGTGGAGGTGACGCTGGAAGACAGCACGCCCTTTTTGCACAAAGCCCGCAGCGTGGGCTCCGCGTCTTCGCCACAGACGGCCTTTAGCTGGGTCAGCTCGGCGCTGCCCCCGGCGGCAAAGACCGCGTCCAGCACCGGCCCGGCGTGTTTCATTTTTCCGGCGAGGTCCTCAGCGGCGGCGCGATCAAGACCCTCCGTCAGTGTAAAAACCTCGCGCAGGCGATACCAAAGTCCTGCGGGTAAAATGGTTTTCACCGCTTCGTACATGGTGCAGAAATACCGCTGGCGCATCCACAGCGCCAGAGATACACCCCAGCCATCCAGCACCGGTTCGTCATCCAGCACGGATGCAAGCGGCTTCACGCCGGCGCGCTTCGGGCCGGTTTCCCGGGCCAGAATCACACCCTCGCAGCTTCGGTTTCCCCTGCCGAAGGGTACGGACACCCGCACCCCCGGCCTCGCCTTTTCCAGCATCGGCTGGGGAATCAGATAGTCGTAGGGCCGATCGATGGAAAACGTGGCCGCGCTGACGGCTACCTTTGCAATCTCTGAGCGCTCCATCCTCGTCCCTCCCCGTCCGCAAAATTATTCCTGCGGCGTCCTCTTCTGGTCGGCATCGCCCTCTGCGATGGTCAGGTTCATGCCCCGGGAATCCAGCTTGCCGTCCGCCACCTCACGAATGGCCAGAGTCACAGGCTTTTCGCACAGCGACTCGCCGGAGCTTTCCGCAGCCTCGGAAATTTGACGGGCCCTCCGGGCCACCACGTTCACCAGCATATAGCGGTTGGGGATGTAGCTGTTAAGCTGGGTCATTGCAGGATAAAGCATCATAGTAAATTTCTTCCTATCTGCCTTTCGGCTTAAAATAATTTTCTGATGGGCGGTGGCTCATCTTCCGCTGATAATCTCCATGCGATCGCTGGGCTTGCAGTGCTCCGCCGTCATAATGGCGTCCAGCTCCGCCACCGCGGTTTCCACGGTGTCGTTGATGACAAAGTAATCATAGGTATGAGCCGTTTGAAATTCCACCTTGGCACGCAGCAGACGCTTCTGCACCTTTTCCGGGGAGTCGGTTCCCCGCTCCGTCAGCCGCCGCTCCAGCTCCGCCCAAGAGGGCGGGGCGATGAAAATACGGGGTGTTCCCGGACGCTTGTCGCACACCTGTAACGCACCCTGAATCTCAATGTCAAGAATTACGTCTTGCCCGTCCTCCATGGCCTCGTCCACGTATTTCTTCGGCGTGCCGTAGAAGTTGCCCACATACTCGGCATACTCCAAGAACTCCTCGTTGGCGATTCTCTCCCGGAACGCGTCCACGTCCATATACCGGTAGTGCACACCGTCCACCTCGCCGGGACGCGGCTCCCGGGTGGTGGCAGAGATGGAAAAGTACAGATTGGAGCGCTTTTTCAAAAGCGCCTTTAAAACTGTGCTCTTTCCCACCCCGGAGGGTCCTGAAATAATGAAAGTCTTTCCCTTTTGCATCCTATTCTTCCTCTTCCTTCGGGATTTCAGTCCCCAGCCGCCCCGCCAGCTTTTCCACCGGCAGCGCGGAGAGGACCACATGGTCGCTGTCCATGACAAAAATCGAGGCGGTCTTTCGCCCGTAGGTCGCGTCGATCAGCATTCCCCGCTCCCGGGACTCCTGAATCAGGCGCTTCACCGGCGCGGAATCCGGACTGACCACCGCCACCAGACGGTCTGCGGATATCAGGCTTCCAAAGCCGATATTGATCAGCTTCACGGCCTTACTCCACGTTCTGGACCTGCTCGCGGATTTTTTCCACCTCCGCCTTCAGGTC
This sequence comes from Oscillibacter sp. UBA6647, assembly GCA_002455655.1. Classification (GTDB taxonomy): domain Bacteria; phylum Bacillota; class Clostridia; order Oscillospirales; family Oscillospiraceae; genus Oscillibacter. The sequence goes on from DKLF01000154.1 coordinate 3,462, forward strand.
CACCGCCACCTGCGCGATGGAAACATCGCAGCATTTTGAACCGATGGTGTTGGACTCCCGATTCACCTCCTGAATCAGAAAGTCCATCTTTCGTCCCATGGGTTCGTCGGAGCGCAGCATTTCCCGAAGCTGGGACAGGTGGCTGCGCAGGCGGACCGTTTCCTCGTCCACGGCCACCTTGTCGCTGTAAATCGCGGCCTCCGTCAAAATCCGCTGGGGGTCGATGGAGGCGCTTTGCAAAACCTCCTCCATCCGGGCAGTCAGCTTCCGGCGATACTCCGCCACCGTCTCAGGAGAGCGCTCCTCCACCCGCTTGGTCAAAGCCTCGATTGCGTCCAGACGGCCGCCGATATCGGTGGCCAGCTTTTCGCCCTCCAACGCCCGCATGGTATTGTACGCGGACAGCGCTTCATCCAGCACCAAGCAAATATCCGCGCCCAGCGCGTCCAGATCTTCCTCCGCCTTGGTCACATTCAGCACGTCGGGAAACCGGGCCAGCGTCTCGGGATAGATTTTTGCCTCTGTGCCGCAGAGTTCCGAAAGCTCTCTCAGCGCGGCGGCATAGCTTTCCGCAAGACTGCGGTCCACCGTCACCTTGGCAGTGTCCGCCCCCGTGGAATCAATGCTGAAAAGGAGATCCACTTTCCCTCTTGAAACGGCCTGCTGCACGTGCTTGCGCACCGCATCTTCCGCAAAAACATAGGCTCTTGGCAGCTTCACCGTGCAGTCCAGATACCGGTTGTTGACGGACCGAACCTCCACGGTGATATCCCGATTTTCAAGTGTTTTTCTCGCCCGGCCATAGCCGGTCATACTCTTAATCACTTCTGTTTCCTCCCTATCAAAAGCCGCGCTTTACAGGCAGCGGAACCCAAGGCCGCAGCCGTTGCACAAAAGATACGTGCAGCAAAGCTGTTGGCAAAGTCCGCCGCTTCCGCACTGCTCCATTCCAAACCCGCCCCGCGGGCTGTAAGCCGACGTTCCGGCGTTGTCCATAAATTCCAACGCCTGCCGGTATTCCCTGTTGCCCGGATCCATCCGGGCGGCGGTTTCGTAGTATCTCCGCGCCTCATCCAGCCAGCCCCGGCGGTAGCACACCGCGCCCCGGAGAAAGTTCCACTCCGCATTGTGGTCCGAATAGTTGGCAAGCAGGGCTTCCGCCCGACTCAAATCTCCGGAGTTGACAGCCATACGCACCTGCTGCAAAACAGAGCTTTGTGACGACTGCTGGGCAGACCCGCCCGCACCATAGCCGTAACCGTATCCGCCGGAATAGCCGCCGTAGCCGGAGCTGGGGCGGCTTGTGCTGCTGCTTCGTCCACTGCCCCGCCGCTTACTCACTTCCTCATAGGCGGCGTTGATCTCCTTCATCTTCTCCTGCGCAAGATCCGCCAGAGGATTGTCGTGGTAGTTGTCGGGATGGTACTTCCGCGCCAGCTCCAAATATGCTTTTTTCACTTCCGCATCCGACGCGGATTCGGGAACGCCGAGTACCTGATAGGGATCGTTCATGTGGTTTCCTCAACTTTTCTGTCTTTCTTACGCGTCGGCTTACCTGCCCGGTAGGTACCTGAAAGCACTGCCTTTCCCACCTGAAACAGACCCGTGTAAACAGTCTGCTCCAAAATGGGGGTCCAGCACCCAAAATCCCACAGCTCATAGGCCGTGGCCAGAAGCCGGACGGAGTGGTCCAGCGTCTTTGTGAAGGCATCCCGGCTCTCCGGCGTCCACGCGCCGTCATTTAGGCCGTAGCGGTAGATCAGCGGGTTGTAGTTTCCAGAAAGAGCGTCTTCCTTTAAATCGTCCGCCGCATCCGTCAGGTAGACCCAGCGGCCCAGATGGTATAAAAGCTGATGGAGAATGCGGCGCAGCGGCCCGTCCTCTGCCTCGTCGGCGGCGGCGGCCAAAATTTGGGCAAAGGCGTCTGCCGGAGCGTCCAGCGAAGGGGCCTTCTCCCGCTCCAGCTCCGCAAGCCGACCGAGCTGCGCCCGCGTCACCCGGTCAAATTCCGGACGGGCGGCGGCAGCCTTTCGATAGCCGCCCCGCAGGGCAAGAGCCGCCGCGCGGTATTTAAGCCCTTTCCAAAACCCGTGGTCCACCACGCCGTCCCTCGCCTGCCAATAGGCCAGAATCACGCTCTCATCCGCCGCCAAATCCAGCGCCGGGTGCGCGCCACAGCACGTCCTCTTTTTCAGGGGGCTTGCCACGCACCGTTCACAGCGGGTTTCCGGCTCTTCTCCGCCTGAGAGCAGGATGGCCAGAAACGTGAAGTCGTAGTTCAGAATGAACCGGGCGGGAAGCCCGCACCGACGGCGCAGAGTGTGGCACAGTCCGCAGTAGGCCCTGCGGAACCGCTCCTGCTCCTCAGCGGGAAGCAGATCCAGCGGGGGCCTGACGTAACCAAACATCGTGCCCCGGCTTAAAACAGCCTGACGATGGTAAACTCCATGCCGCCCTGCCGCCGCAGGCGGCGGTCATAGAGCGCCGCCGGAATCATACCCAGCACAAAGGCGACGACCGCCGTGGTATACCGCGCCGCCGCTGTGGCAAAAAATCCCCCCAGCGCATATCCAAGGAAAAACAGCACCACTGGAACCATATAGACCAGCAGGAGAATGCCAAGGATATTTTTGGTGCTGCTCTCCACCACCACCTTCTGCCCAGGCCGTGCCCCAATGGAGTTTTTAGCTCTGGCATAGACCGACGCGCCGGAAACGCCGCAGCCGGCGCACTCTTCGCAGTCGTGTCCGCAGGCGGACTGCCGCGCCACGGAAATTTCCGCGTGGCTTTCGTCTAACAGCTTTTCAATTGTTGCAATTTGTGTCATTTGATCGCTCCTAAATCCGCTGATTGTTTACGTTAAGGGACTGTGGGATCAGGAGTCTCCTCCTGTCCGGTGTCTTCGGAAATGGTGATCTTCACCTGATATTCACCCACCACGCCCACGTCCGCGCCATTGCCCACGATGACTTTTGCGGGGACTGTATAGCTCCCGCCTGCGGCGAGAATATCTGTCAAATCCGCCGTCACCGTAATATCCTCCGCCTTGACAGACGCCACATCCGCTGCGGTTCCCCGCAGGGACACCGGCAGCTCCGTGGTCAGAACGGTTACAGTTTTCCCTTCCGGTACGTTTTCACACGTAAAATTCACGGCATTAAAGTCGGCAGAGACCATGTCCTTGAATCGGACGGTCATGGTTGCCCGGGCAGTTCCGCTGAGATTTTCACAACCCGCAGGGACGTTGATGGTATACCGATAGGTGGAGGGTCCCACAAATTCCGCCAGTTCAAAATCGTCCAGCGTGATATACTCCACGTCCTTCAAAAGCTCTGCCGCACCTGAAACCGTAATGCTGGCGGGGGTGATGGAATAGTCCAAATTCTGTACTCTGGCCCCGGCTGTCTCAATGAAGTTTACCCGAAGGGGCAGCTCCTTCTCCACGTTTACGGGCAGCGTCACCTGAATCTGATCGGAGGTTGCGCGCAGGTTGGAGGTGTCCTCAATCAGCTCTCCGGCCTCGTTGTAAAGCTCATAGTCCAGCGCTTTGGAGACGGTTTCTGTGGCGTTGTCCACCGCAAGCGTCACCTTGGCATAGGCCACTGCGTCCACCTCGGTGCGCGGCCCGCGCAGCTCCAGCGTCTCGGGCTCCAGACGGAGTTCTCCGGCAATATACCCCTCGGCCACGGTGCCTGTCAGTGTACAGCGGATATCTACATTTCGCCGATAAAGCTCGCCGATTTCCACATGGGCGGCATAGGAGGCGTTGGAATAGGAGACGGCATCTCTTGGAATATTGCTGGGATAGCGAACCGTATAACCCACGTTATGGGCCCCGGTTTCCGTAATATCGGACAAGTTTGCCTGAATGCGGATTTTATCAGGGTCCAGTTTGGCCAGAATCAGCCGCCGCGCCTTAATGGTCAGCGTCATAGTCTGGTCGCTTTCCGGCAAAAGCATCAGCCCCCGGTCGGCCAAAATGGTATCCGACCCAACATATTCGATGGGGATATCGCTGATGGTTTTCTCCTTCTCGGGGTTGTTGATGCTGTCCACGTACAGCCAGATGGCGCAGGAGCACAAAATGGAGAGGACGACATACAAAACCTTGCTTTTGTTCCAGCGCTGTTTATTCTTCTCCATTGCGGCTGCCTCCTTCCCTGCGGACACGCAGCAGCCCGAAAAGGCCCGGCTTCCGGTCCGACGGCTCTTTCTCCTGAGGCAGCAGTTCGTTGCGCAGGAGGTTTTCCAGCGTTTCCGGCATCAGATGCCGCTTCAGCATCCCGCCCACGGCTACGGAAATAGACCCCGTCTCCTCGGAGACAATCACCACCACTGCGTCGGAGTTTTCGCTCATGCCGATACCGGCCCGGTGACGCATCCCCAAGTCCCGTGAGAGATTCACGTTTTTGCTCAGGGGCAGCATACACCCCGCACCCAAAACCCGGCCCTTGCGAACAATAACCGCGCCGTCGTGCATGGGCGCCTTCACGAAAAAGATATTTTTCAAAAGCTCACCGGATACATCCGCGTTCAGCACCGTACCACTGCGGACCATGTCGTCCAGCAGAATCTCCCGCTCGAAGACAATCAGCGCGCCGGTGCGGGATTTGGACATCTCGGTGCAGGCCAGAACAGTCTGTCCGATCATACGCTCCAGCGTGCTCTCCGTCTCTCCTCTGGTGAAGAAAAAGGCCAGCCGACGGCTGCCCATCTGCTCCAGCACACGGCGAAGCTCCGGCTGAAACAGGATGATGAGGGCCAGAACGCCCCACTCCACCATCCGGCCCATGATGTAACTGATGCCGTTGAGGTGAAAGATGGAGGACAGCCACAGCACCGCCAGAAAAATCAAAACGCCCTTTAAAAGGTTTGCCACCCGCGAGGTCTTGACAAAATTCAGCAGCTTGTACAAGACAATGGCCATCAGCAGAATGTCCAGAATGTCCGTGATTTCAATTGTCAGCAGATACCGGGCAATCATGCCCGGCAGAAGCGAAAATTTTGCGCTCATCGCTGTATCAGCTTCCTTCCCGGGTCAGGGCGGGATTCCGCCCACGGAGAAAGCCGTGGGATTCGGAGTACGCCCAAATTACAAGAACGTTTATATTA
>DKLF01000139.1 GCA_002455655.1 Oscillibacter sp. UBA6647
GATGCACAGGCGCTGCTGCTGTCCGCCGGAAAGCTTCAGGGCGCTTTTGTCAAGGCGGTCCTTTACCTCTTCATAAAGACCGGCCAGCGTAAGCTTTTCCCGCACCACCGCATCTAGCCGCTCCTTGTTTTGCACGCCGTAATAGCGAAGAGCAAAGGTCATGTTCTTGTATATGGAGAAGGGAAACGGGGCGGGCGTTTGAAACACCAGACCCACCCGGCGGCGCAGTTCTTCGGGGGGGAGCTTTTGCACATCGTCGCCGTTTAAAAGAATCTGCCCCTCCACAGCCGCGCCCGGTTCCTCCTCCAGCATGCGGTTCATGGCCCGCAGCAAGGTGGTTTTTCCGCAGCCGGACGGACCGATGACGGCGGTAATTCGGTTTTTGGGAAAGGAGAGGGAAACCTGCTCCAGAGCGGGCTTTTTATCATAAGTAATGGTTACGTCTTTCAGTGTCAGGGTTGTTTCCAAGCCCGGTTCCTCCTTTTGGCATACAAGGCTGCCAGAAAATTGCTGAGCAGAACCACCGTCATCAGCACGAATGCGGTGCCGTAGACCTGCGGCATGGAGGTGCCCTGCGCCAGCAGAAGATAGAGATGGAGCGGCAGCGCCATGGCGGGCTTTGTAAGGGATACCGGCATTGCCGCGTAAGCCACGCCCCCGGTAAACATCAGCGGCGCGGTGGCCCCCATGGCATAGCAGGCGCCCAAGATCACGCCGGATACCAGCTCGCCACGACAGGCCGGCAGCACAACTTTCCAAATGGTGTAGGACTTTGAACAGCCCAGCGCGTAGGCAGATTGGGTCAGCGCGGGCGGCAGCTCCCGAAATGCCTTTTCCGCCCGTACCTCGATAAAGGGCAGAATCATGATTGCCAGCGCCACGCCCGCGGATAAAACACAGCGGCCCAAGCCCAGAGCGCGCACCAGCAGGCTGTATGCAAACAGGCCCAGCACGATGGATGGGATGCCCGCGATGTTCTGAACCACCATCTGAATTGCGGCCCGCAGCAGCTTGCTGCGACAAAAGAAAACAAGATACAGCGCGGTAGCCACGGCGGGAATCCCCCCCAGCACCACCGCCGTTGCCGTGAAGCAAAGGCTGCCCGCAATGGCGGGCCAGATTCCGCCCTCGGAGCCAAGTACCGACCCGCTGGGAGAGGCGGTGAGAAATTCCCATGTGATGACATGGCCGCCCTGCACAAACACATAGCCGAACAGGAAGAGGATGACGGCGGTCACAAGCGCCATGCTGAGATATGCCCAGCTTCGGACAAGGAAGGCTTTGAATTTCATCGGCTCAGCCCTCCATCCGCAGCAGGCGGCGGCGCAGCAGGGCAATTCCTGTGTTGATTGCCAGCAGGATTCCCATTAAAACCAGCCCTGCTGCATACAGCGCGTGATAGTGGGTGCTGCCCACCGCTGCCGTTCCCATTTCCAGCGCAATCAAAGAGGCAATCGTCTCTCCCTTGCCAAGCATGGAGGGAAAGACGCCTGCGTTTCCCATGACCATCATCACCGCCATGGTTTCTCCCATGGCCCGCCCCACCGCCAGAACCACGCTCAATAAAATGTTGCGGACGGAGAGGGGGAGAATTACATGGGCCACCGTATGCCAATAGGCGACGCCCAGCGCGTTTGCGGCGGGCAGGTATCTTTGGCGCATGCCCAGCATGGTTTCGCAGCAGGCGGAAACCAAGAACGGAAGCAGCATCACCGCCAGCAAAATGGCGGCGGCCAGCACACAGTGGCCGCTGCTGGAAAGGCGGAGCCGCTGAAACAGAGGCACCAGCACGCACAGGCCGATAAACCCGTAGATCACCGACGGAATCCCGGCCAGCAGGTCAATCATGGAGCACAGCAGGCCCCGGGTCGTTTCCGACGCCGCGCAGGAGAGAAACACCGCCGTGCCCACGCCTACCACCACGGCAAGCGCGATGGCGGCCACGGAAACGTACAGGGTTCCCGCAATGTAGTTCCCGATTCCATAAGAGACGCCGGTGCCATAGTCCACAGGCATCCACCGCTGTCCCAGCAAAAAATCCGCCGGGGCGATTTCCTGAAAGGCGGGAAGCGACTCCCGGACAATAAAAATCAGCACAAACGCCAGAGACAGCACGGTCAGGGCTGTCAGCAGACAAATCAGGCGGGGAAACAGGGCGTTCCCAATTTTCCGCATCACGATCCCTCCGGTTCTCGTTTTATAGCAGGACAAACGCTGCCATTGTCACCACAATGGCAGCGTTTGCCGGACAGAATAAGTTTCCGGGTCTTCCTAAAATCACGCTGTAAAGGCGGGGATGTAGCCGTTGTCCTCAACAACCTTGTAGCCCACGTCGGAGAACACATAGTCCACAAAGGCCCGCTGGGCGGGGGTGAGCTCCTTGCCGGTGACAAACATGATGGGGCGCTGCACGGTATAGTCCCCGCTGATAATGGTATCCTCGTTGGCTTCCACGCCGTCTACCTTCATGGCAAACAGCACCTGACCGTTCTGGTTCGCCTTGTTATAAGCGCCGAAGCCCGCATAGCCGATGCTCCACGGGTCGTTTGCAATGTTGGTGGCAAGCTCCGTCATGGAAGCGGACTGGGTGGCGGAGGCGGTTACCTCGCTGTCTCCCATAATGGCCTTCTGGAACACCTCGTAGGCGCCGCCGGACAGGTCCCGGATGTACACATTGATTGTTTCAGAGGGGAGAGAGGCGTCAACCTCGTTCCACGTAGAAAGCTCGCCGCTGAAAATCTGGCGGATGGTGTCGGTGGACAAATCGTCCGTCAGGCCGCAAAGAGGGTTTTCCGCGTTGACGGAAACGGTCAAAGCGTCCTTGGCCACCACATATTCGGTGTACCCCGCGCCCAAGGCTTCCTTTTCAGAATCCTTGATGCTGCGGGCAATCATGCCGAAATCGCACGTGCCGTCGATCACGGCGCTGGCGCCCACGCCGGAGCCGCCAGGAGCGACATAGATGGAGATATTGTCACCGGGGAACGTGGCGTCTACCTTGTCCCAAGTGACATATTCGTCCGTGAAGGAAGAAGCCAGAGAAGAGATGATGGGATAGAGAGAGGTAGACCCGCAGAAGAGAATGCTACTTTCAAAAGCCGCATCGCCGGGGGCAGAAGAAGCGCTGCCACTGGGGGCGGAGGACGCGGCGGGCGCGGGACTTCCGCACGCGGTCAGCGACAGCAGCATCGCTGTTGCAAGAAGCGCGGTGAGAACTTTTTTCATGGTACAATGCCTCCAAAATTTTATTTCATCCTGAATTTGCGCGCATAGGTAATGTCTACATTATTCACAATCAAAGATGAAGTCAAATCGATAGTTCCTGTCAATCTAAATATATATCGCAATTTACGATAATAAATGACTATACTCAACAAAATTTGGCACCAGCGGCGCAAGGAGGGCGGCTGTGCCGGGAAATTTTAGCAAAGTGGCAATTGGCGGCGAAATAAAATATAGGGTCAAAAAACAGCTTTTGTAGGAAAAACACACAGAGCTTCGGAGAAAAAGCCGAAATTGCTCCGTCCATAGCGGGAGCGCAAAGCCTGTGCGATCTGTGCTGCGGGCCGGCGCTGTTTGACTTTGAAATCGCCCCGCTTGTAAAGTCCGTGGAGTGCGCAGACACCAGCGAAGCCGCGCTGGCGCTGGGCCTGCACAATATATTCCCTGTTTTGGCCGATTGCGAGCATCTTTCGGGCCGTTGGGACGTGGCGTTTATGAGCTTTTTTGGAAGCCGCCATCTTGACCGATATCTGCCGCTGTGCAAAAAGCTGATTGCGGTGGTATCCCAAAGCTCCGATGCGGCCCTTTTTCCCGAAAAAGACAGGGGCTACGTCCGAAATACGGCGCAAAACACCGCAAAGTATTTAGATTCACGGGGAATTGCTTACAAGCTTGTGTGGAAGCGGCAGGAGTTTGGACAACCGTTTTCCTCTTTGGAGGAGGCCCGGGGTTATATAAAATTATATACGCCCGACGTCTGCGCGGAGGAGACGGAGCTTTTTTTAAAACAGAGAATTGTCAAAACGGAATCCCCCGTATTTCCGTGGTATCTTCCCAGAAAAAAGACGGTGGGAATCTTTTTCATCAACGGAGGGCTGAAATGAAGCATATGTTTCTGACAGGTGAAATTCAAATCGGGAAAAGCACCGTGATCCGAAAGATTCTGGCGGATTTAAACGTAAAATACGGGGGCTTCCGGACCTATTTCAGCCAAGACCGTACAGCCGCCGACAGGGGGCTGTATATCAGCCGTGCGGAAGCGAAGCCACTCTATGACGAAGCGCACAGGGTTGCCCGGTTTTGTCCGGGAGAACAGGCGCCACAGGTTTTTACCACTGGATTTGAGACCCTTGGCGCGGATTATATTTTACATGCGAAAGACGACATGGCGCTGCTTGTCATGGACGAGCTGGGAGACATGGAGCGGGATGCGGAGCGGTTTCAGGCTGCCGTGCTGGCCGCGTTGGAGGGTAAAACGCCGGTTTTGGGCGTGATAAAGCTTTCGGCAGTGGGCTGGGTGAATCAAATCCGTGAGCACCCGAACGTGGAGATGGTCAACGTCAACGCAGAGAACCGGGACGCGCTGCCGGAGCGGCTGACCCGCGCGCTGCAAGAGAGCTTTTCGGCGCTGCGGTATCTTAAAAAAGGATTGTGAGAGAGCATGGAGGGAATTTCCGTGGAACAGAAAGCACTGTCCAGAAAAGAGGCACTGGAAGCAATCAGGACTTGTTGGACCCCGGCACGAACAAATGAAACGGTTCCGCTTGAAGGGGCACTTGACCGCGTGCTGGCGGAGGACCTGTATGCCCGATACAGTCTGCCGGTTGTCCGTTCCTCGACAATGGACGGAATCGGCGTGGCCTCGGCGCTGTTTCGGAAGGGTGAGCCGGATACAGCCCATTGGCAGTGGGGCCGAGACTTTGTGAGGGCGGACACGGGGGATGACTTCGACGACCGCTTTGATGCGGTTATCCCTGTTGAGGCGGTGACGTTTCTGGAAGGCGGCGGGGTGGTGCTTGCGCCGGGGACAAAGGTTACGCCGGGAATGCATGTGCGGACCGCCGGGAGCTCTGTTGCGCGGGGAAACTTGCTGTTAAGGGCCGGGACCCGCCTGCGGCCCTTCGATCTTGCGGCGGCTGTGATGGGTGGACATACAAAGCTTACGGTGGTAAAAAAGCCCGTGGTGGCGTTTCTCCCCACCGGCAGCGAGCTGATTTCCCCCGGTACCGAGCCCGCCCGTGGGGAGAATATTGACTCCAACAGTGTTCTGGCGCAGGCCATGCTGACGGAGATGGGAGCGCAGCCGCTTCTTTTTCCCATCACCTCCGACAATCCGGCGCTTCTTCGCACTGCGATTTGCGCCGCGGCGGAGCGCGCGGATATGATCCTTTTGTGCGGAGGCTCCTCCAAGGGCGGAGAGGATTTTAACGCCGGGCTGGCAGGAGAGCTTGGAACGCTCCTGGTTCATTCCGTTGCCGCCGCGCCGGGGCGGATTCATCTGCCCGGTGCTGACCGCCTCGGCCCAGTTTGTTACGGAAAGCGCGGGCTCCGGTCTGGAAGCCGGGGAGACACTGGAACTTACATATCTTCGATGACTGTGCCGGGGCAAGCGGACTGCGCCAAGGAACAGGCGCAAAAAATGTTGCTTCATGCAATTTTTGGCAAAAGAACTTGAAAAAACGTCGTCCGTTGGCTATAATGAACGCATCTGAATAAAAGGAGACGATGGGTATGCCATGGACACCAAATTTGTCTGTCGGTGTGGGTCAGATTGACGACCAGCACAAGCTCTGGTTTGAAAAAGCGGAAATGCTGTTTCAGGCCGGACGGGAGCACCGCACAAAGGAATATATCGGCGAGCTTCTGGAATTTCTGGATGCGTACACCAAGCAGCACTTCCGGGATGAGGAAACCTATATGCTCAGTATCCACTACCCGGAATATGACGCGCAGAAGCAGGCGCATCAGTTATTTATCAGTCAGCTTTCCAAGCTGCGCAGCGACTATACCGCCTCCGGCGGGAACCTGTCGGTCATTCTGGGGGCCAATCAAATGGTGTTGGATTGGCTGACCAAGCACATCTCCACCATGGATAAGAAAATCGGGGTGTTCGCCCAAACCCTGAGATGAAGTCAAAAGAGCCATGCAGACACGTCTGCATGGCTCTTTTTCCATATTTTTCCGCCGTGCGCTTTGCAAAACCGGCGGGTGTTTTGATTCTTCCGGGGAAAGAACCCGGCGGGGATTCCCCGGGACACTGCACGGGGCGCTTTATGAGACACTTTGCGGGATTTAGAACATGGTGGTCAATTCTGTCAGAAATTCTTGCAAAAGGGCGGAAACGGTGTGGTTTTTGCGGGTTACGTAGTAGTGGACCAGCGTGTTCCCCTCTCCCTCAAGCGGGAAGGAGGTGAAGGCATAATGCTGGGAATGCTTCCAGGGGGTGCAGCTAAGAAAAAAGTTGTCCGAATGAGCGGCGATATCCTGAAGGGTGGCGCTTTCATTGCAGGAAATCACGAGATTGGGCGGCTGTTCAAACAGGTGCGTCACGGATTCGGAGCGCTGGTCATAAAACACATCAAAGTTTTCCGTCTCTTCCGCAATCAGATACGGATAACGGGTGATCTGCTCCAGAGAGCGGGCTTCGGCGGCGGGATGGTCCTCGCGCATCACGGCGCTGATGACGCTTTCCCCCAGCTCCGTATAATTCAGGCTTTTGGCGCTGGCAATGCGGGGCATACGCCGCCGCTGGGACTTAGGGATGAACACAATTCCAAGGTCTGAGCGGCCGTTTTCCACATCGTCCAGAACATCCGAAAACGCACGCTTCTCCAGTCGGATATAGGTGGGCGGAAAGTCCGGCTGAGTCAGGGTTTCCTGCATGTGGATCATGGGCGTGGAGAGAAAATAGGCCCGCATGGAGGAAATGCGCAGATATTGCTTGCGGCCGCGGTGCCGTGCGGCATAGAGATTTTCGACAAAGCTCTTCCGCCCGATAATATCCTCCGCATAGTTGAGAAATTCCCGGCCCTCGTTGGTGACAAGCACGCCCTTTTTCGTCCGCTGGAAGATTTCTATACCCAGCTCTTCCTCCAACTGCTTGAGGGTGTTGCTCACGTTGCTCTGGTGCGTATAAAGCTGCTCCGCCGCTTTGTTGATGGAGGCACATTTGGCGACCGAGACGGCAAAAATAAGCTGTTGAAATGTCATAACCGGGCCTGTCCCTTTCCGCTGCGCAATGGGAAGCCGGGAAAGCCGCCCGTTTTGCTTCCGTGCAGCCGACCGTCATCCTGTGAAGAATGCATCGGGCGCGGGAGAAAAATGCATTCTTTGTGAGAAGCCGTGCCGGAAACCGCAGACTTTTAATTTGTTATTATACCTTTTTACGGCGAAATATGCAAGGACAAGCAAGACAGACACCGTAAAAGAACCGCCAACTATGTGGAATTCATATAATTACTGGTATGTT
>DKLF01000168.1 GCA_002455655.1 Oscillibacter sp. UBA6647
TGCGGACGCGCGGGCGGAGGCCTCGGCGGCGGCGGCGGAGCGCGCCCAGATTTCAGAGCGCCGGACCGCATCGGAGACGGAGCTGACAAGCGTCCGGGAACGGCTGAACCAGACGGGCGGCGAAGCGAAGACCAACCGCCGCGCGCTGGAAGACGCCCGGGACGAGGCCGGGGCGGTTACCAACATCATCGCCGGGCACTCCATGAAAATGGAGGAGCGGCAGCGCAAGGCCGATGAAGCGGCGCAGCGCGCGAACAAGCTGACCATGGACGCCGGGGCGCTGGACAGCCGTATCCGGCTGCTGACCGAGATGGAAAAGGAGTACGAGGGCTTTTCCAAGGCTGTCCGTCTGGTGTGTCAGGCGCAAAGCAGTCTGCGGGGGATTCGCGGACCGGTGGCGGGATTGATGAGCGTGGAGCGGAAATTCTCAGTAGCCATCGAAATTGCTTTGGGCGCGGGTCTTCAGAACATTGTGGTGGACCGGGAAGAGGACGCAAAGGCGGCCATCGGCTTTTTAAAGCAGAGGGACGCGGGTCGGGCCACCTTCCTGCCTCTGTCCGCCATCCGGGGCGACGAGCTGCGGGAAAACGGTCTGGAGCGGGAATATGGTTACGTGGGCCTTGCTTCCGGGCTGGTGGAATGCGACCCGCAGTATGCGGGTATTTTCCGAAATCTCTTGGGCCGCACGGTGGTGGCGGAGGATTTAGACTGCGGCATCGCCATGGCCCGGAAGTATGGAAACCGTTTTCGGATCGTTACGCTGGACGGACAGGTGATGAACCGTGGCGGCTCCATGACCGGCGGCAGCGTCAGCCGCAGCGCGGGCGTTTTAAGCCGGGCGGCGGAGCTGAAGGAGCTTCACGGCAAGGCGGAGACGATGAACCGCCGTCTGGCTGAAGCGAAGACCGAGGCGGAGGAGCTGAACCGGGAGCTGGAAAAGGCCCGGTACGAGCTGGAGACGGCGCAGGGCCAGCAGCGGGCGGCGGAGGACGAGGTCCTTCGTCTGGAGGGGCGGCAAAGCCACTTTGACATCCTGCTGCAAAGCTTGCGCGCAAGCCTTGAAACTCTGGAGGGCGAGTGCGAGGCTCTTTCCGGCCGTCTGGCGGAGTGCGACAGCCGGGGGGCAAAGGCGGCGGCGGATATTGCCGCCGCAGAGGCGGAGGCCGCGGGCCTACGGGCCAAGGCGGACGAGCAGCTTTCCGGGCAGACGGAGCTTTTGGCCCGTGCGGGAGAGCTGAGCGAATCGGTCAGCGCACGGAAGTCCCACCTTGCCGCCCTGCGGGCGGAGCGAGAGGGCGCGGCCCTCCGTGGGGAGGACTTGCAGGCGTTGAAAAACGACCTGTCCGGCGACCGCTCGATACGGGAGGAGACGCTGGATGCGGGCCGGGCGGCCATTGCCCGGGCGGAGGAGGAAATCGCCGCAAGACAGGCCCGTGCGCAGGCCCTGCACGGGCAGGGACAGGCCCTGCGGGATCGTCTTGGGACGTTGGACCGGGAAAAAATCGAGCTGGAAGCGGAACGCACGGCCAAGAGCCGCGCCGGGCAGGAGATGAACGAGCACCTGCTGGATTTGGAGCGCACCGCCAGCCGTCTGGAACAGAAAATGGCCACCGGCTCGTTGGAGGAAAAGCAGATTTTGGACCGTCTGTGGGAACACTATGAGCTGAGCCATTCCGACGCGCAGGCCCAGCGGGTGGAGCTGGAGAGCCGGGCCAAAGCCAATCGCCGCATCGGAGAGCTGAAGCGGGAAATTTCCGCGCTGGGCACGCCCAACATCGGGGCCATCGAGGAATTTGACCGGGTGAACACCCGCTATACCTACCTCAGCGAACAGCGGGACGATGTGGAGAATGCCGGAGGTGAAATCCGGGGCGTGATTGAAGAATTGACCCGCGAAATGACCGGGATTTTCTCCCAGCAGTTTAAGCTTTTGAGCGAGAGCTTCCAGTCTACCTTTGTGGATTTGTTCGGCGGCGGACAGGCCACGCTGGAGCTGGAGGACGAGAACGATATTTTAAACTGCGGTATCGAAATCAAGGCCCAGCCGCCGGGGAAAACGCTGAAAACCATTTCCCTTCTCTCCGGCGGAGAGAAGGCGTTTGTGGCCATCGCGCTGTATTTCTCCATTCTGAAGGTCCATCCCACGCCGTTTTGCGTCATGGACGAAATCGAGGCCGCGCTGGACGACGCCAACGTTACGCGGTACGCCCGGTATATGCGTACCCTTGCGGGGAAGACGCAGTTTATCGTCATCACCCACCGCCGGGGAACCATGGAGGAGGCCGATGTACTTTACGGCGTGACCATGCAGGAGCAGGGCGTGAGCAAAATCCTGACCATCAATCTCAACGACATGGCCAAGGAATTGAACATCAAATGAGGAGGGACAGACGATGTCCGCTAAAAAGAAATATCTGCTGGTAATTGTAGTTGCCGTGCTGGGATGCACCGTGCTTCTGGTGGGAGGATCGCTGGATAACGATCCGTTGAAGTCTGCCGGTGTGGTGCTGGTGTTGTCCACTCTGGTGCTGGAAATCATTTTTTTCCGCTGCCCCAATTGCAGGCGGTGGCTGGGGCGGAAATTCCGGCCCGGAAAGCACTGCCCCCACTGCGGCGAAATCATCGAATAAATTTTAAAGGACGGGTACTATGGGCTTTTTCAGCAAACTGAAAAAAATCTGGCAGGAGGACATTATCGGCTATGCCATTTCCCCCGATGACGAGGCGTTTTTCGACGATTTGGAGGAACGTCTCATTCTTGCGGATTTGGGCGTGGACACCGCCGCCGAGGCGGTGGAGCGGCTCCGGTCCAAAATGAAGCGGGAAGGCGTTTCCGGCGAAACGGCGGAGCGCGCCGCCCTGCGGGAGATTCTGGCGGAGATGCTGAACGTGGGCGACACCGCCCTCAATCTGGAAGAGAAGCCCGCCGTGGTGCTGTTCATCGGTGTGAACGGCGTGGGGAAGACCACCTCCATCGGCAAGCTAGGCCACCATATGAAGACCGAGGGCAAGCGGGTCCTCTTCTGCGCGGCGGATACCTTCCGCGCCGCCGCCGCCGATCAGCTTCAAATCTGGGCGGAGCGGGCAGAGTGCGAACTGGTGCGCGCCAAGGAGGGGGCTGACCCCGGGGCGGTGCTGTTTGACGCGCTCGCCGCCGCCAAGGCCCGAAATGTGGACGCGGTGCTATGCGACACCGCCGGCCGGCTCCACAACAAAGATAATCTCATGAAGGAGCTGGCAAAGCTCTCGAAGATTATCGACCGGGAGTGCCCCGGCGCCAGTCGGGAAACACTGTTGGTGCTGGACGCCACCACCGGGCAGAACGGACTGATTCAGGCGAGGGGATTCCGGGATACGGCGGGGCTTACCGGCATCGTCCTCACCAAGCTGGACGGAACGGCCAAGGGCGGCATCGTCATCGCCATAGCAAGGGAGCTGGGCGTGCCCGTGAAATTCGTGGGGCTGGGTGAGGGAATTGACGACCTGCGCCCCTTTGACGCAAAGGAATACGTGGAGGCCATTGTTTAAAGGAGGAATCTCCGTGATTACGATTTTCAACCGCCGGGAGCTGATTACCCTTGCGTCTACGGAAAAATTTTTCAATGTGAGGGAGGCGCTGTCCGCCGCCGGAATTTCCAACCAAATTAAAATCAGAGGCAGCGGGGCGGGCTGGTCCAGCCGGGGACGGGGAATTCCAGGAATGCGGCAGGATGCCATGTATACCTACACGGTTTACGTTCATCGGGATGACTATGATAAAGCGGCGGCGGCTATGCAGACGGCGCTGCGGAACGGATAAAGGAGAACAGCTATGACCAGAATCGACGGACGGGCCTTTGATATGCTGCGGCCTGTGACCATTACCACGGATTTTGTGGAGTTTCCGGAGGGAAGCTGCCTGATTACCTGTGGGAATACAAAGGTGCTCTGCTGTGCCAGCGTGGAGGAGCGCGCGCCGTTCCATGTGCCGGAGGGGACCGGCTGGGTGACGGCGGAGTACAGTATGCTGCCCCGGGCCAACCGGGATCGGTCCAAACGGGACATCTCCAAGCTGAAGCTTTCCCCCCGCAGCGCGGAAATCCAGCGGTTGGTGGGCCGGTCCCTTCGGGCCGCGGTGGATATGACCAAGCTGGGCGAGCGGACCATCACCGTGGACTGCGACGTGCTTCAGGGCGACGGCGGCACACGTACGGCCAGCGTCACGGGCGGCTACGTGGCCCTGACACTGGCGGTGCGCAGGCTGATGAAAGAGGGCGTGCTCAGGCAGAACCCCCTGAAAACCTCTGTGGCGGCGGTGTCCGCCGGAATCGTGGGGGACCGGCTGCTGCTGGACCTGTGCTACGAGGAAGACTCTGCCGCGCAGGTGGATTTGAACTGCGTGATGACCGGGGACGGGGCGTTGGTGGAAGTGCAGGGCACCGGCGAGGGCCGGGCCTTTACCATAGAAGAACAGCGGAAGCTGGTGGACCTGTGCGCCAAGGGAATTCTGGAGCTTGGGGCCATGCAGCGGGCCGCGCTGGGAGGATGAAGATGGAACAGGCGAAGTTTGTGCTGGCGACCCAGAACCCCGGCAAGCTCCGGGAAATGGCCGCCTTTCTGGAAATCCTGGGGGTGGACGTGGTCAGCCCCGCCGAGCTGGGGCTGCATGTGGACGTGGAGGAAACAGGGGAAACCTTCGCGGAAAACGCCATGCTCAAGGCGAAGGCTGTGTGCGCGGCGGCGGGCCTGCCCGCCATCGCGGACGATTCGGGGCTGTGCGTGGATGCACTGAACGGCGGTCCGGGGGTTTACTCCGCCCGGTACGGCGGACCGGAGCTGGACGACCGGGGGCGGTATCTGCTGCTTTTGAACTCCATGCGGGGCGTGCCCACCCGCTCGGCCCACTTTGAAACCGCCGTGGTTTGCGCGTTTCCCAATGGGGATACTTTGACGGCGGCGGGTCGGTGCGACGGGGCGATCGCCTTTGCCCCCATCGGAGACGGCGGCTTTGGGTATGACCCGGTGTTTTTGGTGCCCGAAAAGGCCAAGACCTTTGGTCAGATGACGGATGCGGAAAAGGCTGAGATTTCCCACCGGGGCAAGGCGCTGCGGGCGTTTGCGGAGGAGCTGAGGACGTACCTCGGGAAGTGAGAACCCAGAGGGCCGCGGGGGACTGAAAAGCGCTGAAAAATGGGTAGACGCCTGACATTTTCAAAAAAGATTTGCGGAAATTTCTGAAACTTATTGACAAATTCCCGCGTCTGACATAGAAATATAAAAATCAAGCTATAAGGGGAGATTATCTTAAATTTATGGAACTGACAAGCAAACAGCGTGCGCAATTGCGCGGCATGGCAAATACCATCGATACGATTTTGCACATTGGCAAGGAAGGCGTGACCGAGGCGGTTATCCAGCAGGCAAATGAAGCGCTGGAAGCGCGGGAGCTGGTAAAGGGCCGGGTTTTGGAAAATTCCCTGCTCACCGCGCGGGAGGCCTGCGACCAGTTGACGTTACCCACCCGCAGCGAGCCGGTGCAGGTGATCGGGAGCAAATTCGTGCTCTACCGGGAAACCCACTCCAAACCTAAGGACAAGCGGATTGCTCTGGTAAAGGACAAGCCCCGCAGGGAGCGCAAGGCTTGATTTTGAGGACGCAAGGGGGGAGAGCGTATGCGGATCGGCATTTACGGCGGGACCTTTAACCCGCCTCATTTGGGCCATATCACGGCGGCGCGGGCGGTGTTTGAGCTGCTGAAGCTGGATAAGCTTCTTCTGATACCCGACAGTCTCCCGCCCCACAAGCCCTTGCCTCCCGGCAGCCCCACGGCGGAGCAGCGCTTGGAGCTGACGCGCCTTGCAGGAGAGCAGACGGGGCTTGGCGACAGAGTGGAGACGCTGGATCTTGAGCTGCGCCGGGGCGGAACCAGCTACACTGCGGACACGCTGGAGGCCATCCGGGCGCTGTATCCGGACGACGAGCTGTGGCTTTTGATGGGGACGGATATGTTTTTGACGCTTCACCTCTGGCACGAGCCGGAGCGCATTCTGGCCTTGGCGGGAATCGCGGCCTTCGGCCGGTCGGAAGCCGACACGGAGGAGCTGTTCGCGCCCCAGCGGGAGTATCTCTATCATAAGTATCCCTCCGCCCGCATTTTCACCCTCACGGTCCCCGGCGTGGTGGACATCTCATCCACGGACCTGCGGGACAAGCTGGCGCAGGGCGACGGAAGCCGGTATCTTGCTCCGGCGGTATACGGCCTGATTCTGCGGGACAAGCTGTATGGGACAAACGAAAATTTGCAGGCGCTGAGCCTTGATCAGCTCCGGCCCGCGGCGCTGAGCTATCTGAACCACAGCCGCATTCCCCATGTGCTGGGCACGGAGCAGGCGGCCATTCGTCTGGCCCTGCGGTATGGCGCGGACGTTCACAAGGCCCGGGTGGCGGCCCTGCTGCACGACTGCACAAAAAAACTGGGGATGGAGCGGCAGTCGGCTCTTTGCAGGCAGTACGGCATCCCCATGGACGAGCTGGAGCGCAAAGCGCTGAAGCTGCTTCACGCCAAGACCGGCGCGGCGATTGCCCGGGACGTGTTCGGCGTGGACGATGAGATTTACACCGCTATTTTCTGGCATACTACCGGCCACGCGGAGATGACGCTTCTTGAAAAGATCATGTATCTGGCGGATTACATCGAGCCCACCCGCAGCTTTCCCGGCGTGGACGCGCTGCGCGCGGCCTGCGACGAGGATTTGGACAAGGGATTGCTGCTGGGCCTTACCATGACAGTTCAAGAAATGCGCGAGATGGGAAATCCCGTCCATACCGCCACGCTGGAGGCAGTGGAGTATCTGAAAGGAAACTGAAAGGCAAACGATGAACGAGAAAAAGAAAGGCCCGGGTGGGCGGAGGGAAGAGCAGACCAGCCCCGGAAAAACGGAGCGAAAAGCGAAAAAACACCGCCTGACAGGGACGCAGAGATCCCTGGTCGCGCTGGCGTGTGTGCTGGCGGCGGTGCTGTCGGTGACGCTGGCCTATCGGGCGGTGTTTGTCAAGCCCGAGCTGCACCAGAAGGAGGACTCGTCCTCCTCTCAGGAGGAAGATGACGACTATGGCGAGGGGATGCGTCCCCGCAGTGACGGGACCCGCAAAAGCAAGGATTATTACACGGTTCTGGTGATGGGCCGGGACACCGGCGGCGGCGGCAACACGGACACCATGATGCTGGCCAGCTACGATGTGACGAACCAGAAGCTGACCGTGATGAACATTCCACGGGACACCATGGTAAACGTGTCCTGGGACATTAAGCGCATCAACTCCGTATACAATTATTACGGAGGAGGCGACAAGGGCGTCAAAAAGGTCTATCAGGAAATTTCCCAGCTCGTGGGCTTTGAACCGGACTATCAGGTGATTATCGAGTGGGATGCGGTGGGCAAGCTTGTGGACGCCATCGGCGGGGTCCAGTTCGACGTGCCCCGGAACATGAACTATGAAGACCCCTATCAGGATTTGTCTATTCATATCCAAAAGGGCGATCAACTGCTGAACGGCGAGCAGGCCATGGGCGTCATCCGCTACCGCCACGATAACAATATGAAATACGGCTATGCCGACGGGGATCTGGGCCGTATCAAAACCCAGCAGGCGTTTTTGAAGGCGGTGATCGAGCAGCTTTTACAGGTGAAAAACGTGGGGAAGATCAACCAGTTCTCCAAAATTTTTCAGGAGAACGTGGAAACCGACCTCAGCGTGCAGAATCTGTTCTGGTTTGGAAAGTCCGCCATCATGGGCGGACTGAGCATGGAGAATGTGGAGTTTGTCACCATGCCAAATACCATGAAATCCTGTTATAGCCCCTCGGTTAGCAGACAGGTGGGAAAGAACAACTGGCAGTCTTATGTGGTGCCAAACGCCAAGGAGCTTCTGGATTTGGTGAACAACAGCCTCAGTCCCTTTACGGAGGTATTTACCCTCAAGGATCTGGACATTATGAGCGTGAATTCCGACGGCTCCGTCAGTTCTTCTACCGGCCATGTGGAGGACGCCAGAGCCGCAAAGACCCCGGTGCTTCTCTATGGCCAAAAGACCGATACGAAAGAACCCGAGCAGTCGGTGACGGATGGGGACGGAAATCCCGTCGATCCGGAGACGGGCCTGCCCGTTACGCCGGAGGACGGAACCGGCACGACGACCCCGGGAACCACCACGCCCGGCACTACCGATCCGGGCACTACAACGCCGGGCACTACAACGCCCGGCACCACCGACCCGGGCACGACTACCCCCGGCACCACCACTCCCGGTACGACGGACCCGGGCACGACGACGCCCGGGACCACCGATCCGGGCGGTTCAAGCTCGTCCGGGTCCGGCACCCAGACCGACCCGTCTGGCGAAGGGGTGTTTGTCCCGCCGGAGGTCACCGAAGTGCCGTCTGGGCTGGCCGAATGACACGGGGCAAGAGCGCTTGGCGGCCCCACAAACAAAAACGCCGCGTTTTCAGGCGGCCCCAATTTGAAAGGAAGAGATGCATGACACCAAAGGAAATTGCAATCAGTGCCGTTTCGGCGCTGGATGAGAAAAAGGGCGGAGAGATTTCCGCCATTGAGATTGCCGATCTGACCACGCTGGCAGATTATTTCGTCATCGCCACCGGTACCTCCAACACCCAGATCAACGCCCTGTGCGACGCGGTTGAGAAGCGGCTGAAGGCGCAGGGGGAGACACCCCTGCGCCGGGAAGGCTATCGGGACGGAACATGGGTGCTGCTGGATTATGGCTGCGTGACCGT
>DKLF01000076.1:0-8032 GCA_002455655.1 Oscillibacter sp. UBA6647
AATTTATATTGTAGGAGGACGCTTTATGCTGATGCAAAAGGAGCGGGAACTGGTGACCGAATACGGCAGAAAGCTGAGCGCCGCGGGACTTTGCCCCGGCACCAGCGGAAACCTGAGTATTTACAGACCGGAAGACGGGCTGATGACCATCAGCCCCTCGGGCATGGACTATGACCAGATTCAGCCGGAGGACGTGGTCATTGCGGATTTGAACGGACGCGTGACAGACGGAGGCCGAAAGCCTTCCAGCGAGTGGGCACTCCATGCCGTTTTCTACCAACACAAGCCCAAAGCGCAGGCGGTGGTTCATACCCATTCCGTTTATTGCACTACCTTTGCCGTTCTGGGACAATCCCTTCAGGCGGTGCACTATGCCATTGGCGACGCCGGGACGGACGAGGTTCCCTGCGCCCCCTACCGCACCTTCGGCACCCCGGAGCTGGCGCAGGAAGCCATCGCGGCCTGCGGTTCGGGAAACGCGGTTTTGCTTGCAAACCACGGGATTGTTGTCTGCGGGGACGATCTTTCAGGGGCATACAGTCTTGCCCGCAACCTAGAGTACGTTGCCGAGCTGCAATACCGGGCACTGTGCGTGGGCACGCCCAACGTCCTCACCCAAAGCCAGATGGCGCAGGTGCTGGAGCGGTTCCAGTCCTACGGTCAAACTCCCGGCACGGGCGGGGGCTACCTTCATCCATAAAAACGGACAATGCCGTATGCAAAAGCATACGGCATTGTTTTATGATGAAAAGCAAAATTCTGCTGTGGGAAAAAATATTCCCTCATCTCATGGCAATGGTAACTTCGCTTTCCGCAGCAAGATCGCCTGCGGTATAAACGATACATTTGCAGGTGGCAATGGCCTTTTCAGGCCGCTGAGTCAGTATTTCCGCGTGGATTTCCAGTGTGTCTCCAGGCAAAATCTTTTTTCGAAACTTTACATTGTTAATGCCCAGAAAGAGGGGAATTTTCCCGGCATAGTCCGGCTTGGTCATCAGCACCAGATCGGTTGCCTGTGCGGAGGCTTCCACCGTGTACACACCGGGCAGAACCGGATCACCGGGAAAATGGCCCTTGAAAATCTCCCGTGCGGGGTCCACATAAAAGCTGGCCACAACACGCTCTCCTGGAACAAGCTCTGAAACCTCGTCAATCAGCAGCATGGGGTCCCTGTGGGGAATAATGGCCATGACTTGCTCATGGTTGAGCTGAACTGCCTGCGTCATTCCAAATACCTCCTCAGTCGTTTTCCGCCCGGCGCTTATAGCCCTCCAGTCGGTCGGCGGCATCGCGGATGGTCTTGGCGTACAGCTGTTCCGCCCGCTCGGGGAAGGAATCCGCCAGCGCGGCGTAACGGCGCTCGGATTTAAGATAAGCCGACAGATCGCCGGTGGGATCCTTTGATTCCAGAACGAAGGGATTCTTGCCCTCGTCCTTCAGGCGGGGGTCAAAGTGATACAGATGCCAGTAGCCGCACTCCACGGCGCGCTTTTGCTCCAGCTGACTGTTGCCCATGCCTCCCTTGATGCCGTGCTCCAAGCAGGGGCAGTAGGCAATGACAATGGACGGGCCGGGATAGGCCTCGGCCTCGCGGATGGCACGCAGCGTTTGGGCAGGGTCGGCACCCATGGAAACCTGCGCCACATAAATGTAGCCATAGCTCATCAGGATGCTGCCCAGATCCTTCTTGCGCACTTCCTTGCCGCCCGCCGCAAACTTTGCAATGGCGGCGGTGGGGGTGGCCTTGGAAGACTGTCCGCCGGTGTTGGAGTACACCTCGGTGTCCATCACCAGAATGTTTATGTCGCGGTTCTGGGCCAGCACGTGGTCCACGCCGCCAAAACCGATGTCGTAAGCCCAGCCGTCGCCGCCAAAGCACCAGACAGACTTCTTGGTCAAAAACTCCCGGTTGTCCAGCACAAACTTGGCTGCCTTGGCCGCTTCCTGATTGGGAGTATTGATCTTCTCCAGCGCGGCAATGAGCTGATCAGATGCAGCGCGGGTCTTTTCGGACTCGTCCTTGTCCTGAAGATAAATTTCGCAGGCTTCCTTGGCCACGTCGGCGTCAATCAGAGTCTGAACGCGGAGCAGAACTTCCTTGTTGATCACCTCGTGGGCGTTGAGGAAGCCGTAACCAAACTCAGCGTTGTCTTCAAACAGGGACTGTTCCCAAGAGGGTCCGAAGCCGCGCTCATCCTTGCAGTAGGGGGTAGCGGGCAGAGGGCCGCCATAGGCGGAGGAGCAGCCGGAGGCGTTGGCAATGTACATCCGGTCGCCGAACAGTTGGGTCACCAGCTTGATATACGGCGTCTCGGCGCAGCCGGCGCAGGCGGCGGAGAACTCGAAATAGGGCTTGGAGAACTGGCTGGCCTTCACGTTTTTGGCAGAGAAAGCGTCCTTTTTAATAGGAGTCTGTTCCACGCCGAAGGTCCAGTTCTCTCCCTCGGCTACCTGTGTTTCAAATGGCACCATGGTCAGCGCCGTGTCCTTCGCCAGACAAATGTTGGCGCAGGAGCCGCAGCCCATGCAGTCGTAAGGAGAAACCTGCATCCGGTACTGATATTGGTTCAGCCCCTTGGCCTGAACTGTCTCAAAGGAAGCGGGCTTGTTGGCGGCCTCCTCCTCATTCAGCAGCACGGGACGGATGGCCGCGTGGGGACATGCAAAAGCGCACTGGTTGCACTGGATGCACTTGTTGGCATCCCACTTGGGCACCATCACGGCTACGCCGCGCTTTTCAAACCGGGTGGTACCGTTTTCCCAGGTGCCGTCCAGACAGTTATACTTTTTGAAAGTAGAGACGGGAATTTTGTCGCCTTCCTGGCTGTTCATGGGGATCACCACGTCTCTGATGAAACCGGGAATATCCTTTTCCGGTGCGTCATCGTCGGGTGCGCTGGCCCATTCGGCAGGGATTTCAAACTTCCGCACATCGGTCAGACCGCGGTCCACGGCGGTATAGTTCATATTGGTGATCTTCTCACCGGCTTTTTTGAAATAGCTCTTATAAATGCCGTCCTTCATCTCCTTGACCGCCAGATCCAGAGAGATGATGTTAGTCAGCTTGAAGAAAGCCGCCTGAAGCACGGTGTTCGTGCGGTTTCCAAGGCCGATCTCCCGGGCAATGGCCGTGGCGTCGATGACGTACATCTCCGTGTGCTTTTTGGCAAGGTCACGCTTCATCTTGCCGGGGATATGGGAGGGCAGGTCGGCGTCGCTCCAACTGCAATTCAAAAGGAAGGTCCCGCCGTCCTTCAGATCGGCAGTGACATCATATTGACCAAGGTAAGACGGCTCATGTAGCGCCACAAAGTCTGCGGAATTCACCATGTACGGAGAGCGGATGGGGTTTTTCCCAAAGCGCAGATGGGACTGGGTCAGTCCGCCGGATTTCTTGGAATCATAGGAAAAATAGGCCTGAGCATACATGTCCGCCGCAAGACCTATGGTGGTAATCGTATTCTTGTTGGCGCCCACGGTGCCATCGCCGCCGATTCCCCAGATTTTACAGGAGGTTTCACCCTCTTTGGGGATGGAGACTTCTTCATAAGGAAGAGAAGTAAAGGTCACGTCGTCCACAATGCCGATGGTGAAATCGTTTTTGGGCGCTTCGCTTGTCAGGTTGTCGTACACGGCGACAATCTGACCCGGGGTGGTATCCTTGGAGGCCAGGCCATACCGGCCGCCCACCACCTGCACGCCGGGGCAGTTGCGGTGCAACACGCTTTCCACGTCCTGATAGAGCGGCTCGCCCATGCCGCCGGGCTCTTTGGTCCGGTCCAGTACTGCCACTTTCTTAACGCTTTTGGGCAGAACGGACAGGAAATGCTCTGCGGAGAAGGGGCGATACAGATGCACCTGAATCATGCCCACCTTGCGGCCATGGGCATTGAGATAGTCCACCGTCTCCTTCACGGTTTCGGCGGAGGAGCCCATAAGAATCACGCACTCAGTTGCATCGGGTGCACCATAGTAATTAAACAGCTTGTAATCCCGGCCGGTGAGCTTGTTGATCTCATCCATATAGCTCTGGACGATGGCAGGAAGCATGGCATAATGCTCGTTGCAGCCCTCGCGGCACTGGAAGAAAATATCTGGGTTGACGGTGGTTCCGCGGGTGAAGGGATGCTCGGGGTTCAATCCATTTTTGCGGAACGCCAGCAGCTGGTCGTAGTCCACCAGCTTGGCAAGATCGTCATAATCCAGCGCGTCGATCTTCTGCATCTCGTGAGAAGTGCGGAAGCCGTCAAAAAAGTGCAGGAAGGGATGGCGCGCCTTGATCGCGGCAAGATGCGCCACGGCCCCCAGATCCATTGCCTCCTGCGGAGAGGAGGACGCCAGCATGCCAAAGCCGATCATGCGGCAGCCCATGGTGTCGGAATGATCGCCGAAAATGGACAGACCATGGACAGAGATGGTACGGGAAGACACATGGAACACGCCGGGCAAAAACTCACCGGCGATTTTATACATGGGGGGGATCATCAGCAGGAGGCCCTGAGATGCAGTATAGGTAGTGGTCAGGGCACCGGCCTGCAAAGAGCCGTGGCAGGTGCCCGCCGCGCCGGCCTCGGACTGCATCTGAATAACCTTAACGGGTTCTCCGAAAATATTTTTCTTTCCATTGGCTGCCCAAGCGTCCACCTTCTCCGCCATAGTGGAGGAGGGCGTGATGGGGAAAATACTGGCGACTTCCGTAAACGCGTAGGATACGTATGCCGCAGCCGTATTGCCGTCCATGACAACACTTTTCTTACTCATAGTTTGGTTCCTTTCTTCCTCTTATCCGGGGATCGGTGTTTTGCATGGGATTTTGCGCTGCCAACGCGCAATTTCCGTATTGCGGAATCATTTTCCGAAAATGGGGCAAAAAAATATTCACAAATGAAAACACTTATGTTATACTCATGATAAGCGCTTGTAGAGTATTTGTCAAGCATATAACAGACAAAATTCAAGGCGGAATTCTGTGCGAAAGGTTGAAAATATATGGCAAAAGAACAGGTTTCCAGCATTTTGCGGGCTCTGCAAATTCTGGAATGCTTTATGGATTGTGACACCGAATGGACGCTGAAGGCCTTGGTGGAACGCCTGGATCTTCCTACCACCACGGTCTTTCGGCAAATTTCCACACTGGTAGAGCGGCAGTATCTGGAGCAGGACCCAGTCCGCAAAAGCTATCGGGTGGGCCCCAGGCTCTATCTGCTTTCCAGCGCAATTATGGGGCGCTCAGACATTCGCAGCATGGCCCATCCGGAGTTGGAGCGGCTGAGCGATGTGGTACAGGAGACTGTGAATCTCAGTGTTTTGCTGGATTATGATATTTTTTACTTGGATAAGGTGGAGACGCACCGCTCCGTGGTGTGCAACACCCGGGTGGGAAGCCGCGCACCGGCCTATGCAACCAGCGGCGGCAAGGCGATGCTGGCCGCGCAGCCGGAAGAGTATGTGGATGAATACTGCGAATGGATGAAGAATCAAACACCCATGACGGAGACTACCATCACAAATTCCGAGCAGCTTCGGGAGGAACTGGTCAAAGCTCGGTTAAATGGCTATGCCATGGACAATGGAGAGATTGAGCAGGGACTGATCTGCATTGGTGCGCCGATCTACGACATGACGGGCCATGTTCGGGCGGCCGTGAGTATTGCCGGGCCCAACTATCGGATGAAATCGGAAGAGGCGTTTATAACCAGTGAAGTAAAAAAATCAGCAGAGCGAATCTCCGCTCTGCTGGGCTACCGCAAATGAAAAGGCCATTTTACACACCGGTATAATAATTGCAATTGGCGGGCGTGGACCCACCCAAGGAAAGGAAACAGTTATGAACAGCAAGGAATATCTCAATCATGTGTTTGGATTGGACGGAAAGACCGTCCTAGTGTCCGGCGCTGCCGGCGGGATCGGGTCGGCCATCAGCGAAGGATTGGCTTATGCGGGGGCAGAAGTGTTTCTGTGCGGCCGCTCGGTGGAAAAGTGTCAGGCCCTGACTGATAAAATTATGGCCAACGGAGGCAAAGCTTTTGCCCACTGTTTGGACGTGACGGATATGAGCAGCATCCATACCTGTGTGGACGATGTGACAGCCCAATGCGGAAAAATTGACGTGCTGTTCAACGTGGCCGGCATGAATAAGCGGGAAGGCCTTCTGGACGTGGACGAGGAGACTTACGACCGAATTATGGACACAAATCTCAAGGGTGTTTTCATGCTCAGTCAGGCCGTGGCCCGGGAGATGTACAAGCGAAAAAGCGGCAACATCATTAACATCGGTTCCCATAACGATGAGGGGATGCTGGGCGGCTGCTCTGTTTATGGAGCCACAAAGAGCGGCGTGGTGGCGCTGACCCGTTCCATGGCCATAGAATTCGCACAGTATGGCATCCGGGCCAATGCCATCAGCCCGGGACACATCCTCACGGAACTGACCCAGGTGACCTGGGATCACCCCACCCGCGCCCCTTGGCTGAGAGATCGAATTGCCATGGGCCGTCCCGGAATGCCGGAAGAACTGGTGGGAATGGCCATCATGCTGGCCTCCGACGCGTCGGCCTATATGACCGGACAGGCATATCATGTGGACGGAGGCTGCCTGTGCGGCGGCGCCCCCTGGGAATACGACACACAGTATTGACAAAAGCAGCACAGCGCCCGCGCAATCAGGAAGACGGCACTTTTAAAAGTGCCGTCTTCCTTGCTTTCTCACAGTGCTTATTACCGGGATAGTTCCATCAGCCCGTCTGCGATGCATGTGTGATGCCGAAGCTCTTGCAGCTTTGACTCGGCTCGCCCGGATCGTTTTGCAGAGGACGGAATTGCAGCTTTGTTTTTTACCGCTCCCTCCCGCGGAATGTTTTTTCCGGTCGGTCCCAGCGGAGCTTTTCCAGCGCCGAACGGATGCGGGCAGACACCCGATTTCGGGTATCGAGTACCCAGAGTTCGTCAATGGGCATATCCAATGCCTTGGAAAAAGAATAGTACAGGTTCACCTGCTGGTAATACGTCTCCAACTGCTCGCAGGACTGCCCTTCCGGGACCGGCTTTTCCAACTGCTGCGCATTTAAGGAAAAGCACGCGTGGGCATACTCTGCAAACTGGGCCAGCAACGCAGAATTTCCCAGAGAAAAAGGAACGCGCATCAAGCGCCACTGAATCTGCTCTGGCAGGTGATAGGGCTCCAGCATATCCAGCAGGAAAAGCTCTGTGTTCACATCCTTCTTGCGGTAATAAGACAGTGGCTCCGTCTCTGTGCTCCACAGCGCCAGCTTTTCCCGCAAAGGCAGCAGGCCAATCTGCAAAATGGCCTCGCTGGGGCCGACCACAGCCTGTTCTATGGGATCATCTTCGGCGGCAAGCTTTTCTTCCACCACAGAGACACGCTCATCCAGACAGGCTACATATCCGATCTCATAGATGCCGATGCGCCCTGCCCGTCCGGCAATTTGTTTAATTTCCTGAGAGGTAAGAGGTCGGCGGGACTCCCCGTCGAATTTCTCCAGTTCTGTGAAAATGAGGCGACGAATGGGGAGATTGACACCCATGCCGATGGCATCCGTGGCAACCAAAACCGGGTTTTTCCCCTGAATAAAAGCATCGTACTGTCCCCGGCGCACCTCTGGCGGAAGATCCCCATAAATTACGCTGGAGCGGATGCCCAACTGCCCGAGATACCGCGACAAAGACAGCACCGCAGCTTTGGAAAAAGCCACCAGAGCATCGCCCTGCCCAACATTCTTCAGCCGCACCGGAGCGTATTCCATTTGCAGCGGTACCAGACGGGTATATGCCTTCAACTCATACTCGTCTCCGCAGTCCCGGATCATGGCGGTCAACTGCTCCTTTGCAAGCAGCGCACCGCAAAGATGAATTTCCGGGCAGCACAGGCCCAAAACAGCCCGGGTCCACGCATCACCCCGCTGTGAATCTGCCAACAGCTGTACCTCGTCGATCACCGCTACATCGTATTTGCCGCTTAAATTTGCTTTTTCTACCGTACAGCAAAGGTGCTTCGCACCCGGCATCTGCACTT